>JAPLNX010000585.1 GCA_026400935.1 Planctomycetia bacterium
ATGTTCGTGCAGAGCGAAAAGTTCGTCGAAGAGCATGGCGGGCGGATCGGCGACATCGCGGTCTACGGGCAGGAGTCCAACTCGACGACGCGGCGGCTGGCGATGATGAACCTGGCCATTCGCGGCATCGAAGGGGACCTCGGCCCCGAGCACGCCGACACGTTCCGCCGCGACCTGCACAAAGACCTCAAGGCCGATTACGTGCTGGCCAATCCGCCGTTCAACGATTCGGACTGGCACCGCAGCGACGAGGACGTGCGATGGAAGTACGGCCTGCCGCCCAAGGGGAACGCGAATTTCGCCTGGGTGCAGCACTTCATCCACCACTTGTCGCCGAGCGGCTTCGCCGGCTTCGTGCTGGCCAACGGCAGCATGAGCAGCAATCAGTCGGGCGAAGGCGAAATCCGCAAAGCGATCATCGACGCCGATCTCGTCGATTGCATGGTCGCGCTGCCGGGCCAGCTCTTTTACAGCACGCAGATTCCCGTCTGCCTGTGGTTCCTGACGCGGAGCAAGGCGGACGGCAAGCGTCGGCACCGCAAGGGCGAGACGTTGTTCATCGACGCCCGCAAACTCGGCACGCTGATCGACCGCGTCCATCGCGAACTAACTGACGCCGACATCGCCCGCATCGCGGATGCTTATCATTCATGGCGAGGTGACCGTAGCGGAACTCGTGAGAGTTCCGATTCGGAAGACTCACGTCTTCCGCTACAGAAGTACGCCGACCTCCCCGGCTTCTGCAAATCGGCCAAGACCGCCGAGATCGCCGAGCACGGCTACGTGCTGACTCCGGGCCGCTACGTCGGCGCGGAAGAGGTCGAGGACGACGCCGAGCCGTTCGCAGAGAAGATGCAGCGGCTCGTGTCCGAGTTGAACTCGCAGTTCGCCGAATCCGCCAAGCTGGAAGCCGCCATCAAGGCGAACCTGGAGGGCTTGGGATATGGCGAGTGATGGCTGGGAAATAATTCCGCTCAGCGAAATCGCTGATTTGAGAACGGGTAAGCTCGACTCAAACGCCGCAGTTGAGCGAGGCCGTTATCCCTTCTTTACCTGTTCACCGGAAACTCTGCGAATCGACCACTGCGCCTTTGATTGCGAAGCGGCATTGCTCGCAGGAAATAACGCGAACGGCGTGTTCCCGGTCAAGTACTACCACGGAAAGTTCAATGCGTACCAGCGAACCTACGTCATCACTTCGAAAGACCGACTGAAGCTCAACACGAAATATCTCTACTATCAACTCCATCTGCTTCGACAGCGCCTCGGCGACTACTCAATCGGCACGGCGACGAAGTTCCTAACGCATACGATCTTGAATCCGTTGCCAATCCCCGTTCCGCCCCTCCCCGAACAAGACGCGATCGCGAACATCCTGGGCGTGCTGGACGACAAGATCGAGTTGAACCGGCGGATGAATGAGACGCTGGAGGGGCTGGCGCGGGCGATCTTCCAGAGTTGGTTCGTCGATTTCGACCCGGTCCGCGCCCAGCGAGACGGCCTCCCCCCGCCCGCCCTCTCCCCCGCCACCGCCGCCCTCTTCCCCGACAGCTTCGAGGACTCGACGCTTGGAAAGATTCCGAAAGGCTGGCGCGTTGGTGTTCTCGAAGATGTCCTGAGCGTTATCGAAACCGGCTCGCGGCCAAAGGGTGGAGTCGGCGGCATTTCTTTCGGCGTTCCAAGCATCGGTGCCGAGAGCATCGTCGGACTCGGCAAGTTCAATTTCGGGAAGACCAAGTACGTGCCGGTCGAGTTCTTCGAGGCCATGAGAAAGGGCCACGTCGAAAGTCGCGACGTGCTTCTTTACAAGGACGGCGGCAGGCCCGGTGAGTATGAGCCTCACGTCGCCATGTTCGGTGACGGCTTTCCTTTCGAGCGATCCTGCATCAATGAGCACGTCTATCGACTTCGTGCCAACGAACGTCTCAGCCAAACGCTTCTCTACTTTTGGCTGACCTCCGAAGTCGCACTGGATGAGATGCGAAGAAAAGGAACTGGCGTCGCTATCCCCGGCTTGAACTCGACTGCCGTGAAGTCACTGACGACGCTCATTCCGAGTCGAGAGGTCGTTGCTTCGTTCAATCAAGCTGCCGAATCTTTCGTTGGGCGAATCCTCAGCAACTGCAACGAATCGCGCAACCTCGCCGCGACCCGCGACGCGCTGCTTCCGAAACTGCTGTCGGGCGAGATTCGCGTGGCCGAGGCCGAACGGCTGGTGGAGGACGCCGGATGATCAATGTCTGCGGGGAGAATGGCAGAACGATGCGGGCAGAACGATGGAAGCAGGGAAGTGCTGCGGGAATTCGTCTTCATCGTTCTGCCCCCATCGTTCTGCAACTCCGAACGGATCAAACATGACTGCCACACCAACCCGCTCTGACCTCGCCCAGCCACGCCAGGCGTACATCTTTGAATGCAGCAGCAACACGTACCTCGACTGTGTGGAAAAGAGTCTGTTCGGCTCCAACAAACCCTGGCCGCTGGAGATCAAGGCGGGCGACTACTGCCTGCTGCACCATTACGAAATCGGCGGCCTGCTGGGACTGTGGCAGGC
>JAPLNX010000503.1 GCA_026400935.1 Planctomycetia bacterium
GAGGTGACAAATTCTGACGCTGACGCTGATTCGGATGCTGCGGCTGCGCCGCACCGAAACGCACTCGCAAGCTCTGCACGCCCACGGCTGTGAACGCGAACTTCGCTTGATGTTGGAACTCACCGGCCGCGCTGAGGATGCTGGTGATCTTGGCTTCTCGGCAAATCGCAGTCGGCACGGGGAGACGATCAAAGCGTTCGTCAGCGACATTCAGGTTCGGTGTCCCGGTGAAGTAACGAAATGCAGAGACGATCCGCTGCGTCGGCGTGTAAGCCACCGGTGCGGGTAAGTCGATCGGATCAACTTCAGGAAGGTTCGCTTTGTTTGCGTCGATCGCCGTGACCGTGAGGCGTTGATCGCCTTCGGCTTCGATGGCGATGTAACCATGCTGCCGGTCGGCGGCCAAAATACGCAGGTGAGGAGGATGGGCACTCTTGCCCGTCCCGTTCGTTGGCGATTGTGCGTCCGCCGCACCATCGGGTCGGACAGGAGTGTCCAACTTCCGCGGCACAACGCTCGTCACGACCAACGTCGCCGTGCCGACCAAATGACGATCCAGCCGCAGCGTCCAGATCAGCTCGCCGTTTTCGCCAGAGCGCGACGTTTGTTCGACGATCCGCGTGCCAGCATTTGAAATTTGAGATTTGAAATCTGAAATCTGAAATCGCAAATCCTTCCCCGCTGACTCCGGCAACGCGACTTCCAAAACTCGCAACCCGCCGCCGGTGATGTCTAACTCTGCTTCAAGGTGAGTGTGCAGCGTTTGCTTGTCGAGCCGCGCGAACGTCAGCGTGCGGGCGGAGACTCGCGACGGTTTGCGGTCGACCTTCAGCGTGCCGGAGAACCGCGTGTCTTGATACGCGAAGCCCAGACGAGTTCCGGGGACCGGCACGTTCGCGGGATCGAGTCCGGTGATCTCGCCCGGAACAACGTCGAGGTCCGCGTCCGCCTTGATGACGTACGTTCCTTCGGTGACCGACGACTGCGGAAAGCGGAGTTCCGGCAGCGTGACTTCGACCGACTCATCTTCGACCGGCCAGTCGTCGGGATCGCGATGCGCGTTGATCTGCAACTTCGCTTCGACCCCCGGCTTCAACGGCTGCGGCAGCGGGACGCGAATGTGATTCGTTCCCGGTTCGCGCGGTTGAACTTCCCAGCGAAGCGGCTGACCGTTGAACGTCACTTGCGTGATGAGCCACTCGGCCGGCAAAGACAACTCGATTTCAAACAAAGGAGCGAACGATGTCTCGACAGTCGCGGCGGTGATCAAGTCCAGTCCACGTGCGTTGAGATCGAAGATCGACGCGATGCTGGCTTGAACGGTTTGCTCCTTCGGTTGAGCCACAAAGCCGAGCGTGAATTTCTCCTGCCAGACATCGAACAGCAACGAGACTTGCCCCGCCTCGGTCGCGCCCGCCGTGCCGATTTGCGTGAGGTCCACATCGCTGACCGTCGCAGTGCGCACGCCGCTTGATTCGACCGTCCGCAGCCGCACCGCCGGAGCGTGTTGGATCAACGCGCGGCCGATGTGCGAGGTCACTTGGTTGATCCGCAGCGTCGGCACGTGCCACGCTTCTCCCGCCGGGACCGCCATCACGCCGCGAAAGTCGATTCGCCGAGCACCGTCAAACGACTGCCGATAATTCAGCGTGATCCGCGTCGTCGTGGCGTCGTCCGTATTGTCTGAAAGCTCCCACGCTTCGAGCCCGTTGGAATCGACGTCGGTGATCTCCAGCGTCTTCGGCACCACGCAAACCAGCCGATCGAGCGGCGTCCCATGCACCTGCAACGCGGTCACCGCGTGCCACGTCACTTCGCCCGGAGCGACTCGCAACCCGAAGCCGGTCGTCGCGAATAGCAACGAATCGGTCGCTCGCTCGCGCTGTCGGTCGGTCAACTGCAACGCAACGAGGTTCCGCTGACCGCCGACTGCCAACTCATAGTTCGCCGGCTGATCCGCAGCAGCGGGTCGTTCGACCGACAGCTCATCAAACTGCAAATGCTTCCCCGCCGGAACGGCCACTTTCAGCTTCGCCGCAATCCCCGGCAGCACGCCGAGCGACACCAGCTTGTCCGCTCCCACCGCATTCAGCGGAGCCGACAATTCCAACGTCAGCGTGTGCTCCCCCTTCGCGTCGCTCAGCAAGAACAGATTCTGATCGGCCCGCCCCAACTTCGCCGCCTGCCCATCGAGCTTCGCCTGTTCGACCGACATCCCTGCCAACGGCAACGGAATCGCCTGCCACGAATCGTGAAGTTGAGCCAGTTTGATTTCCGCCGTGACTAACAACTGCTCGCCATCAAACCGCGCGGAGTAAGTCGCCCCCGAAACAACGACCCCCACCGGAGCCTTGTTGTCCGCTGGGACATTCTTCCGAGCATCGCGATACAGCTTGAGAAACTCCTCCTTCGGCAACAGCACACCGCGTTGATCGCGAGCGATCAACGCATCGAGATCATCGACCGGCACAAACACCCGCCGCATTCCGACATCATCAAGCCCTTGGTCCGCCGGCTTTTCTTGAGCATTCGCGGAATCGCTCACCAACAATAACCCAACCATCGCCGCGGCAAACACAATCGCCGAAATGAACCGACCATTGCGGCCATTCTTCGTTCCCTTCGTTTGCTTCTGTTCCAAAATGTTCTGATTTTGAACAGAAGCAAACAAAGGAAACGAAGGGGGGAAGGCAGACGAGCTCTGTCCGAGTGGGACGTCAGACAATTTGTGGTTGTCAGTCATGTTTGCTTCTGCTGTTTGATCAATGAAATCGGAACGAACAAGACGCAGTACAACCCCACCGAGCTTGTCTCGGTGGAGTCGGGCTTTTGCACTACGAGCGGATTCATGCAGCATGACATTCGGCGTAGTGCAAAAGCCCTGGAACCACTGAGGCAAGCTCAGTGGGGTTTGAACATAAAACACTTTCACTCACTATTCCGGAGGCGGGCTGACTGTTGCGGGGAACGGTTGGGACCAATCAAACGTGTTGCCGTTTGATTTTCGCGCGGCTCCGAAGATCGACTGCACGATCCACAAGCCGAACATCAACACGATGCCCCAGCGAGCGGCGGCGACCGCGTGAAGCACCGTGTCGGCATCGTTCAAGCCGGCGCAGACCGCGATCAATGTGGCCGCCAACACCCAGCCGAGCCGATTGCGCCACGTGGTCGGGAGCAGCACCAGTCCGAGCAAGAACATCGCGAAGGTCGCCACGATTGCCGCGTAGCTCACTTTCCACCATGTCACTTGCAGGTGCTCCGCGCCGCCGAGGTTGTGATACGCAAACGCCTGCCCCTGCGTCGCGAAGTCCGCCACGCCGACCGATGAAGTGCCGATCCAACTTTCCAACTCAGCAGGCCGCACGTAAGACGCGACGTGCCCGTTCATCGCGAGGCTCAACGTCAGACGTTGTTCGCTCTCACGCACGAACCGATCGGGCGTGCCGACCAACGAATACTTTTCAGGAACCCACACGACCGTTCGCAGTTGTTGAACCGCAACTCCCTTCGCGTTCGCATCGAGCTTGCCGAAGCGAGGCACGAACAACTGCAGTGCGCCTTTCCAACCTTGGAACGCTTCCGGTTTGATCTTCGCCAAGAACTGCAACGTGATGGAAAACGTCTCGTCCGACTTCGCTCCGCGCGCGACGCTCACGTAATACGTCTCCCAGCGATCGTCCGAGCCTTTCTCACCCTTCTCCGCCGAAACCAATTTGTTGTCGACCAACACACCGAGGATCTCAGCACTGGCCGGCAGATTGATTTGCAGCCGCTGCCGTTCCGACGTCTTGAGCTTGTAGCGGCAGCGATACGAGGCTCGGCTGTCTTCATCGACGACGACTTCGACCAGCCCGCGAGAGATCACCGTTTCGACGACCTCTTGAATCTCATGCTTCGCGGCCAGCACTTTCAGCGAGGCGGTCTGTGAGTAATACCGATACGCGAGCGAGCCTTCTTGCCCGACCAGCGACAGCTCGCGCGGGTCGATCGCTTCCAGGTCATCCCCTTTGGTCTCGGCGGTGACGGTCAGCGATTTGTCTTTCAGCACGGTGATCTCACCGTAGACATCCGCCAGTTCCACTTTGCCCGCTTTTGATTCCTCACCCGTCAAGCCGAGTGCTTTCACCGGCAACACCGTCTGCTCCCACGAGAGCATCGGGCCGCCCTTCCCCTCTTTCTTGGCGGCGGCATCGGCTCCGTTCGCCGCCGTCTTCAAGTCATATGTGATTTCAAACGGCACATCGCCGATCGCTTCGCGCGGCAGGATCACGGTCCACGTCAGCCATCCGTCGACCGCCTTCTCCGCTTTCTTCTTTTCCTTGATCGCGGGAACGCCCGATTCCGTCATGCTGCGAATCTGCACCGAGTCGCCGACCGCTTCCGGCACAGCGATGAGAAACGTGTCCAAGCCGGCGAACTGCACGTGATACGTCAGCGTCGTACGGACGTCAGCCGTTTCCGGTTTCGCTTGAATGGTCGTCGCGACAGACGCCGTCAACCGTGTCGGCCGGCGAGTCGTCTTCACCGGAATCTCGACTGGTCGCCGCGTGAACGACCACGCGGATGCGAGCTTCGCTCCCGCTCCGAACGGCGCGTTTGCGTCCGCATTCCGTTCGGGTTGCACGCCGCGAATCATCTTCTCGTCGGTGAGCACTTCGATCGCTTCCGCCGCGAAGATGCTGACCTGTCCGGTCTCGCGTTCGACGTTCAGCGGTTCGAGCAACGGCATCACCAGTTCTTGAGTTTTCGCCGCGGGATCGAGCGGCACGTGCCCGATCACGTTGAACGCGATCGCTCCGTCCCGCTTCATGTCGAGCACAATCCGGAGCGTCGAGACCCCATCCTTCGCGTCGACCGGATGCTCTTTGATCTGCGGCGGCCCGACGACGCGATCGACCACGAATTTCTCAGGCACGCGCAGATGCAGTTCAAACAAACCCGCTCGTTCGATCGTGTAATGCAGCTCGGTATTCGACCGCAGTTCGTCGTCGAGGAATTGCAGCTTCACTCGATGATCGACCAACACACGCGGCTCGACCGAGCGCGCTTGCAACTTCAACTCCACCTTCGGCGAATAGAACTTGTACGACATCGCTCCCGGTCGGCGAATCGCTTCAAACACTTCCGCCTCTTCGATGCGCGTCAGTCCCGTGAGCTTCTCGACATTCAGCAGCAAGTCAGCCCCTTTGGTCACAACCAACTGACCGCTTTCGCGCACGACATCCAACGCATGAATGCCCGCCGCCGGAGCGTTGTCGTTGAGTCCGACAACATCAAACGCCTCTGCCGGTGCCGATCGTTCGGTATGCACTTCGAGCGTCAACGACTTCTTCGCACCGCTGAGCAATTCAATTGCGACCACTTGCCGATTCGCTTCGTCCGCCGCTTTCCAGCTCTTCACGTTCGCGTCGTTCGACGACACGCCGAGAATGCGGTCACCCTTCGGCACGGCGACTCGCAGTTGAGTCAGTTCGCCGCGGAGCACCTCGTATCGCAAGAAGGCATCGGTGTGAATCAGCCCGTCCGCGATCGACACTTGCGTGTGATTCGTCACGCTGGCGAGCAAATCCATCTCCGGCTTGATGCTCGCCTTCGGATGCCACAACACGCCGATGCGGCTTGCCGAGCCGAGGTTCCCCGCGATCTTCGTCTCTTTGCCCTTCGCCGCGTCGATCGGCGTCCGCACGAGCAACGGAGTCACTTCAACCGCCTGATCGACTTCGGGAATCGTCAGCTCAAACTTCGTGATGCCGACCGCCGGAACTTCGAGATCGAAACTCTTTCCATCCGGCGACGAACGGACCCGCGCGCCGAGTTGAATCTTCACCTTGTGCTCGCCCGGCGTCGGGAACAACAGCGAGTAATTGCCGTCACCCGCCGCTCGCAGCAACACCTTGCCGGCCTGCGCATCGCCGACCGGTTCGCTGCTGACGTCGCCGACCGCCGCGTTGCCGAACTTCATCGCCAGTTCGGACCACGCCTTGCCGAGCACTCGCACCGTGTATTCCGCTTCGATGCGGGCGACATCGCGATCGACGGTCACTCGATAACTGGCCGCCGAAATCACCGCCTGCACAGGCGGCTGTCCCGGCTGAGGCGCTTCCCCTTTCGCGATGAGCTTGAGGTACTCGATGTACGGCATGAAGACCGTCGCCTTCTGCTTTTCAAAGACGGTTCTCAGCTCGCGATAGGGCAAATAAACCAACTTCTCCCACGTCACCTCGGCCGCTTCTTTCGGCTTGGGATCCGCCGCTGCCGCTCCGCCGCCGCCCGCCTCTTGCGCGTGCGTCGCCGACGACAGCCCGAAGGCGATCAGGCTAAAGAGAAAAAACCAGACAAGCCCGAAGCGCCAGCGAGGGATGCGTTCGCCGCATTTCTCATGTGTACCTGGGGCTTGTGTCTGCACGACCGCACGGAACAGTTTCCGAGTCGATGCCATGAGCGGAAGTCCTTGAACCAGTTCAAAATTCAAAATAAGTGGGCGCGGGAGTTTAGGGAGGCATGAGGGGTCTTGCCAATTAGCTAAACAAGGCAGAATCCAGATTCACCGTTGCGATCAACGTGGACGCCGAAAGCAATTGGCGCTACGACGCGCAGACCGGTCGCGTAAATTCCAGGAACTTGGAGAATTCTTCAACGTGGCGGCAAGCTTCCAGCTTGCCAGCCTGTTGGAAAAAGCTCACAAGCTGGAAGCTTGTGGCTACGGCTTGGGCCAGACTTCACGCGGTGAAATACTCAACCGCGTTCCGGAATATTTGCATCCCCGCACCCTCGCCGCGCAGGCCGAGTCGGGTCCAATGTGGATGCTGTGTGGCGAAAAGAAAACGTTCCGGATGCGGCATCAAGCCGAGCACTCGCCCGGTCGGGTCACCGAGCCCAGCGATGTTGGCCATCGAACCGTTTGGGTTCGTCGGATACGGCAGCAACTCCGAACTCGCTCCCTGTCCGCTGTCTCCTGACTCCTGACCCCTGCCCCCTGCCCCCTCCACGTAACTCAGCGCCACTTGGCCGTTCGCCTGCCAGCGTTCAATGATCGACGGGGCGCGAGCAACCAACTTTCCTTCGCCGTGAGCGATCGGCATGTCGATCTCGTCGATTCCGCGCAGAAACACGTTTTTGGAACTGGCGACCTTCAGTCGGACCCACAGCGCCGTATATTTGCCGTTGTCGTTCCAAGTCAGCGTCGCATCGGCAGCGATATCTGATCGAGGCGGCCATGAGGTCGATCCCCCCGGCAACAGGCCCGCTTTCAACAGAACTTGAAACCCGTTGCAAATGCCCAACGCCAGCTTGTCGGCTTTGAGAAAATCACCCAGGGCCTCTCCGAGATGCCCCCGGAGTTGGCTGGCAAAGATGACCCCCGCGCCGATGTCGTCGCCGTAGGAAAATCCTCCCGGCAAGCAGAGCACCTGATACTCGGCCAACTGCTTTGGGTTTTCCAGCAATTGAAACAAATGCACGCGATCCGCGCGAGCCCCACTCGATTCAAATGCAAAGGCTGTCTCTTCGTCGCAATTAGTTCCGGGAGCACGCAGGACACAAACACGTGGGACAGGCATGAATTCGCTCAAACAATACAGCGGGAAATCGGCTCAAACGCCCGGCTGACCGGAACACTCCGCTCGCTCGCCTTGACGTGCTGGGATGCTATTGCCGAGATGCGACGGCGACTAGTCCTGAAACCAGCGAACTTTTTCTGGAAAGGGTTCTGGTTCGAGTCACAAAAAAGAAATCCCTCGGTGATTTGTGGTGTTTGAGGATGGTCAACAAATCATCGCATACCAGTCACGGAGGGATTTCGAGTGAACAGC
>JAPLNX010000228.1 GCA_026400935.1 Planctomycetia bacterium
CATCGTGTCGAGCAAGTCGGCGCGTTCGGGAGTGATGTGCGGCATCCAACCGCGCGGCCAAGAGAAGTACGCGTGAGGCACGACGTGATTCAATCGGCCCGGCACATAGGCGTGCGGCAAGCCTTCGTGATCGTTGTCGTTTGTGAAGAGATTGAAGTTGCTGTCGAAGACGAGCCCGCAACTGTTCCGCAGCCCGGTCGCGACCGTTTGAAATCCGGTGCCGTCGGGCCGAATGCGAAACACCGCTCCGACGCCGTTGTAGGGATGCCGCTGCCAGCCGTTGGGCTGCTTCGCATCGAGAGTGAAGAACGACCAATGTCCCCAGTGATCCGGTCGATCGAAGTCGCCGTAGTACCACAGTGGGTCGCCCATCGAGACATATAAATCGCCTTCCGGTCCCCAGGCCAAGCCGTGAAAGCATTGATGAACGTGCCCGGCGGGAACGCCCCACAGCAGCCGCTTCGGTTTGAGTCCCTCGGTCTTGATCGCTCCGTCCGGCAAGACGTAGAGCGCATTCATCGTCAGGACATAGAGGTCTGGGCCGCGCAGTTCCAAGTCATACGCCCACGAATGCGGTGGGAAGCGAAACAGTTCGACTCGCGGCTTGTAGCCCCCTTTGTCGTCTGGGTCGTAGCGAAAGACCGCTTCGCGACCGCCGACAAACAGCCGGCCGAATCCATCGCAGCGGATCGACAAGAATGACTCGTCCGGCGAACTGTCGAGCAGTTCCAGTCGCAGGTCGGGATCCGACGGGGCGTAGTCGCTTGGCGGTACTGCGAAGACAATTGAGGGGCAACTGGCCGTGCAAGTGATGACACCAAGGACGAGCAATAGCTTGCGAATCATGACGAGACTTTCTGCAAAGCAATTTCAAAACGTAAAACAGGCGGCTCGCCTGTTCGCCTTTCAGCGTGTGATTCCCACCAAGCGATGAAACAGGCAAGCCACCTGTTCTACGAGAAACTCACAGCTTTCCGCGATGATGTCAACGACTTCGACTCCTGACGTTTCATCCGCAGCCCGGCTTTGTCATCCGTGGGAAGTCTTTTGGAAAGAGATTTCCCACGGATGACAAAGCCGGATCACGGATAGAAAAGCGGCTGGATTGTTCGTGTGGTCTGCGGTACTCATTCCTGTGAGATATTTGAGTGAGATACTCAGGCGAGCCGCCTGAGCGACGTTTCTGGAAATTCAAAGTGTGAGCGTTGATGAGTAGTTCTATTGGTAAACAACATGCGGCGGCTTTCTGGTTGCCGATCTGGACTCTGACTTGGCGTGAGCTGTTACGATTCTTTCGGCAACGGACGCGAGTTGTCGGGGCGCTCGGTCAGCCGTTTATTTTTTGGATCTTGTTTGGGGCAGGATTACGCGGCTCGTTCGCAGCTCCGGATTGGGCACCGCAGGGGATGACTTACCAAGAGTATTTCTTCCCCGGCGTGGCGGTGATGATCGTCATGTTCACAGCGATCTTCTCCACGATTTCGATCATTGAGGATCGCCGCGAAGGATTTCTGCAAGGCGTGCTGGTCGCTCCCGTGTCGAGACTGGCGTTGGTGCTGGGCAAGCTGACGGGGGGAACGGTGCTCGCGTTGATTCAGGCGATGTTGTTTCTGACGCTGGGTCCGCTGTTGCACTTTGTGAGATTGGCTCCGGCAATTGGTTGGGAGCTTTCTGTCGTTGGCTGGTTGGCCATGATTGGGTTTCTGACGCTCGTGGCTTTTGCTTTAACGGCCCTCGGATTTCTGTTGGCATGGTCGCTGGATTCGACTCAGGGATTTCACGCGTTGATGAGCGTCTTTCTGATGCCGATGTGGTTGCTGTCCGGTTCGTTCTTTCCGGTTCCCGAAGCGGGCTGGCTGTCGTGGGTGATGCGTTTGAATCCGCTTACTTATGGAGTGGCCGGACTTCGACGGTTGATGTCGCCGACGTTGGCCAATGTCCCCGCAAACGCCAGCTTGCCGAGTCTCGTGACATGCGTAGCCGTGACGTGCGGCTTTGGGATCGTGACAATCGGAATCGCTTGCTGGATGACACAACGGAGGAGTGTGCTCAATGTCCGATAGTTTGCCGAACAATCTAAACGATCAAAAAGCGAATTCACCAAGTGGCGTGATGCGGGTGGCGTTCGTCGTTAACGGGGTTGTCTGTTGCCTCTTGATCGTGGCGTTGGTCGCGTTTGGCATGAAGGGGAAGCAATCAGGCGATGAAGCTGGCTCGACGATGTCGAAAGAGCGTGGGATCGATACTCCGAACTTGAAGCCGCTGGCGACCGCGACGGACTCCGTCGAAGAGGACGAAGATGACAACAACGGTAAGCCAAAAACGGTGACGATTGAGATGAAGTGGCACCCGGAAGGGATCGCCGATTTTGAATTCACCGAACGGAGCGGCAAGACGGTCAGCAAGAAAGATTTGCTCGGACATCCGTGGATCGTGGGGTTCATTTTCTCAAACTGCGCGGGGCCGTGCTTCAAAGTTTCGTCTGCGATGCGGCAATTGCAGGATGAGTTCTTGAACGACACCGATCTGCGGTTGGTGAGCTTCACGGTCGACTCGGAACGAGACACCCCGGAAGTGCTGACGAAGTACGCTCAAGCGTTTCACGCCGATTCCGACAAGTGGCTGTTTCTGACCGGCGATAAAGCGAAAATCTATCACCTGATTTGGGGGAGCTTCTTGATGCCAGTCCAAGAAGAAACGGGCGAGCGACGGAAGCCGGGCTTCGAGTTCATTCACACGACGAACGTTTTGTTGGTCGACGAAAAAGGTGTGGTTCAGGGAAAGTGGTCATCGACTGACGAAGCAGAGTTCGGGAAGATGCGCCGCGAGTTGCGTAAACGGTTGCGAAAAGGGACGGAGACTGACATAGATCCGCAGAAATAATCATGCACGTGAGCCGGATGTCGTCAGCCCCCGGATTTCGTTGATTAAGAGTCCGAGGGCCAACGCCGCCCCTGCTCACCGAAGTAGTTTCGTTTGAGGAGTGACTTTGTGGAAGTTCCCGATTGGGTCACGATGTTGCCGGCAGTGAATGCCTCACTGAATGGGTTGGCGACGGTGATGCTGGTGCGCGGGTGGCAATTGATTCATCGCGGTCAGCGTGACGCTCATCGTCGTACGATGTTGGCCACGTTTGGCGTCTCGGTCGCGTTCTTGGTTTGCTACCTCGTGTATCACTCGGCGTTGCAGAGTTACACAGGAAGCGGGTCGCGAAAGTTCGTCGGGCCGGATTCGGTGCGGTCGGTTTACTTAGTCATATTGGTGACTCACATTGTCTTGGCGGCATTTGTGCCGTTTCTGGCTGGGATCACGATCTGGCGCGGCTTAAAGGCAGATAAAGCTGAAAAGCTCGGACAAACGGCTAATTGGGGTCCGCATCGCAAAATCGCCAAGATTACTTTCCCTGTTTGGTTGTACGTGTCGGTGACGGGTGTTGTGATCTACTTCATGGTTTACCATTGGCCGGTCGGCTGATAACCCGTGAGCACTTCAAGAACAACCTGCGATGACTGCTAACCCACGAAACAACGTTCTTTAATTCTGGACACACAATGACGGCCATCCAAAAGACAATAGCGATCGGAACGCTGGCGTTTGTTGCGATCTTCTTTCACGTTTTGTTTTGTGATTGGGTGACCGGGGAGTACTATCGGATCGTTGCTGTGAACATGGAAAGTTTGATCGTCATACCAATAGGGTCTTTGGCTGGCATTTATGCTCGGTCACCAGCGAGTCATTCGGTTGATGCTGTCCTTGGCGTTGCGTTTCCTGTCACGCTTTTTGGTATTGGACTTTTCATTCTTGCCGGACCACGTCGGAATACCCCAATTCAGCAACAGCCTCAATGACGGTCGAAATATTGAGGGACCAGCCCTTGTTCTGCAGTTGATTAGATCATCTGCGAAGAGGTCGATCAAAGGTTGTCTAGGTCGTTTTTTCTTCATAGCTCAATGAACGTCAATAACATCTGAGATTAGAATCTTTCAACATGAGTTCTCAAACTGGACAACCGAAAAACAAGGGCTCGAGAATTGAAATGACTCAGCACATAGCTCGCCTGATCTGTCGAATGAATCGAACACTCAATGTCACTGCGTTGCTCGTCGTCGCTCATCTGGCTGGACCGTTGGCACAAACGGTCCAGGCATGTCCGATGTGCAAGATTGCGAATGAGCAAGATGCACTGCTGCCGAAGGCCTACATGTATTCGATCCTCTTTATGATGGGGATGATGTTCAGCCTCGCAGGCGGAGTCGCCTTTGCCATGTATCGGATCGGTCGGCGAGAAAACGCTGACCTCGAAAACTTGGAACAGTTTGGACTGGGAGTGGCCGCGCAGGGCGCAAGCTGAGTTTGTAAGAACGTGTGGCTCGTCACACGTTCGGCAGGCCAAGCGAGTTCGGTGAATCGACAATGGTCGTTTTTGCGGACAATCATGAAAACGTCATCGACGTTCGCACGTCGCGAAGATACTATGTTGGTCGCTCGCTCGGTTCATCCGGTCCCTTTCTGGAACGTGCGATGTTTTCGTTGTGGCATGATCAACCCCCGTCAGTCCAACACACACGCAGGGGAAGGTTGTTGTCGCGACGCGAGTGGCTCTGCGTTGGCGGCCTGAGCGGAATGGGACTCAGCGACATCGCGTTGAGATCTTTGCAGAGCCAAACGGCCGCGATGGCCAATGATCGCTCGACCGACAAATCGTCGATGCCAGCAAAGGCGAAACGATGTGTCTTCATCTTTCTGTTCGGCGGACCAAGTCACATTGATCTGTGGGATATGAAGCCGCACGCTCCTGAAAACGTGCGTGGCATCTTTCAGCCGATCGCCACTTCCGCCCCGGGGATTCTACTTTCGGAACAGTTGCCCAACCTCGCGAAAGAAGCAGACAAGCTTTGCCTGTTGCGGTCGATGACGCATGACGATCCGGTTCACGGGACTGCATGCAGCCAAGTGATTACCGGACGCGCTCATCGGAGACCGGGAACGACCGACACGTTGGCACCAGATGACTGGCCGTCTCTCAGCGCATTGGTGATGCGATATGGTCGATCAACATTGGGGATGCCGTCATCGGTTGTCTTGCCTTGGTATTTGATGTTCCCGAGCCAAGGAGCGCGCATTGCCGGGCAATCGGGCGGGGTGATGGGTGAAGAGCACAACGCCTTCTTGGTGAGCGGTGATCCGAGCGAAAAAGATTTTGATGTCCCCGGTATAAAGCTGCCGCATGACGTGCCGACGGCGAGATTGCTCAGTCGCGAGGGACTGCTTAGAGAAGTCGATCATGTGCGTCGTACCTTCGTTGATGGGCCGAGGAGCACCCTCGTCACCGATAATTACCGGCAGGCGTTTGCAATGATCAGCGGGCAACGATCGGCTGCCGCGTTTGATCTGGCGGACGAAACGCCGACGAATCGCGAGCGATATGGTTCTCACAAATTTGGACAGAGTTTGTTGCTCGCACGGCGATTAGTCGAACGCGGAGTGTCGCTCGTTACCGTCAATTGGGATGATGAATCGCGTGACGAAAAGCAGTCCCCGTTTTGGGACACGCATCACGACAACTTCGGTCGCCTGAAAAAACTGACGCCGATTTTTGACAAAGCATTCGCTGCCTTCTTGTCGGACTTGCACGCTCGAGGTTTGTTGGAGAGCACGTTGGTCGTGGCTTTGGGCGAGTTCGGTCGCACACCGAAAATTGGCCAGTTCACTCAAAACGCGGCAACCGAAAAGACTGGTCGAGATCATTGGCCGCACGCTTTCACCGCGTTGATTGCAGGGGGCGGAGTTCCTGGTGGACACATCTTCGGAGCAAGCGATCGCATTGGCGGTCATGTGGCGGACAAACCAGTCACGCCACCGGACCTCGCCGCAACGATACTGACGCATCTCGGCGTTGATCCATCACTCCGTTATCAAGCTCCGCTGCTGAGCGAATCATTCCCGCTGTCAGCTGGTCGACCGATTCGTGACTGGGGATGAAGAGCATCTATTCGTGTGCTTCATTCACCTAGCCATCGAGCTTCGCTAGCGAGCTGACCGACATGACTGCCGGATTGGTATCACATTCGGCGATCACGGACTCCGAAACACTGCAATGCGAGTAATCAACAGGCTCGAGGAAGTGGTAAACCATTTGTTGCAAAGGACCAGCCGAAAGTAAATTTCTATGTGAACACATAGAGCATAGTTGGCTCCACTAAAACGACCCCCATGTTTCTGCTGTAGAAACGCAGGAAAACACGAAGTCAGAAGAAGATATCCTCGATAGGGATCGAACCTACAACCTTCGGCTTCGGAGGCCGACGAAAACAGCGGAAAACACGGGGATTACGTGTGTGGTTGCACAAATGGTTGCAACCGATACGCAGGAAAACGGCTGCGAACGGTTAAGGTTAGATGCGAATTCTGACCCCGACTTGGCTCAACTGGTGAGCAACTGGCCGAAATTGTCGGACTCGATCAAGCGGGCGGTTCTGACCTTGGTCAATGCGGCGGCGCAGGACTCGGAGATGCTCGCAAAGAATGCTGGCAATCGTGGAAACCGCTTTTCACCCGCGACACTTCCCGAAATGGGGTTGAGATGAGGCACAATGTGAGGTTGTTTCGATTCGGGCTGCTGTCGGGAAATTGAAGAATTGTTCGTTGAGCAAATCACGTTGCCCGTGATCCCGGATTTAGAGCCGCCTGATGCTCCCGCAACGATCGGGCGAAAAGCCAAGCGTGCCCGTAATCATCATCGTCGATTAACAGCCGCCGAGTTCGCGCGGCGTGGCAGTCGCATTCGACCGGGAAGACTGATCCCGATGGTTGATTGTCGAACGTGGTTCGGATCGGCTGTAGCCGGAGTTCAACCGGAGACGACCATCAATCGAGCCTGACGACGTGACGCGGGCTTAGCCTTGATGACGATTTGGATGTCTTGGTCGAGAGCGTTCAGGAATCGGAACAGGCGGTCGGTTGAGAACTCCCGCAAGCGACCGCTCAGAATCTTGGAGACTTTGGGTTGGTCGATTTGCAGAACCGCCGCGACTTCGGCTTGGTTGAGTCCCTTGGCTTCGATGACCTTGGCCAGCCGTTGAGCCAGCCGAGATTTCAACAGCGTTTCCGGGGCTTTTTCGTCGCCCAAATCGGCAAACACATTGCCGCTACTCGCTTCGATGGTTGTTGCTCGTTTCATGGCGTTCATTATTTGCGGAACGTGATCGAAACAATCCAGGTTACGCGGTCTGCCATGTGGCCAGTTCTTGTTCAGCGAGTTCTTCGATTTCCACACGGCTGGCCTCACAGCCAGCATTGCGGATGTCGCGCACTGCCGAAGAGATCGCCGCCTGCAACGACGATGCCTCACGTGAAAAGCTGGCTGTGGCCACACCGGATGAACTGCCCACGGTGGCGTCATCACAACCAGCTTCGTACAGCGCGTCGGCCAGAGCATCGGTCATCTCTTCGATGTTCTCTAATATCACCGTAAAATCCCACGATTTCATGATTCTTCCTCCACTTGATGAGAACAGCGTTCGATCATTTTCCGTAACCAACGAGCATGTTTCACGGGGCTGCGAGGCGTGGACCACACCGAATAATGGCACCCCTCTCTTGACTCGCACGGACACCACAATACTCCGTGAGCGTGCCCTTCAGAAACCGTGTATCGCCAGCCTCGCAAGAGAGCATATTCCACAGCTTGACTGATGTCTTTGTTCGGATGCCACTTGGCCACGCTTGGTCTCCCGTGTCTCCAGGAACGCTCGTAAATCATCCTTGGACGAACCGACCCAAAACAGCGGTTTGCATTTTATCGCCACGTTATGCCAGTCCTGGCAACATTCGGCAAGAGGCTTTCAGCCATGCTCGACAACTTTCGCTGTCTCCAATCTCCATAACCGCACGGTGGCCGAATGACTGGCTTGGTTGGCCGATGCTGTCGGCGGATCTCAGGCGTGCCGACCTGACTTGGCTCAACGGACACTTGGCCCAGTTTGGCGACGATGACGGACATCGACCGCCGCACATGGCCATTGGAAAGCGCGGCCAGCGTGTTAACTCGTCCGGCTTGTGACGACAGCGCGATGCAAACGCCCTCACCGAAGCTAACCGCAGGCGTCGTTGAAGCTCTGAGGGAGATTTGTCGCCCGATCGACTGGCGGCCTTACCGAAGCTCGCCAAGACGCTCACAACCGTCGTTGAGACTCCGGCCTGACAAGACACGAATCCACAAGACGGCACTGATGGCCGATCAAACTGGAACACTGCGAGCCAACTTGTGACCGGTCGGGCATCTTCTGATGCGAGTGGCCGTATGCCCTCACGTATGCCATTGCGTTTGCTCTTGGTACGCGCCAAGACGCACGAACACAAAGCTGACTTGGAAGGCCAAACAAGTTGGAGCACTGCGCGCCAACTTGGTAACGAGTCGCAGTGAGAGCTTGTCCGACGTGAGAGCTCGTGGCCGTAAGCGAACGCACGACGTTAACCGTAGCCGCTGGGTGGTCTAACCGTCGCACATTCGACCGTCTGACCCCGCTTCGTCCCGCTGAAGCCCGCCGTGACGCTCACGGACGAGCCGGCGCTGATGGCCAGTCATGGAAGCGAGTAGGTACTACTTTTCGGAAATTTCTGGCAGCTCCTAGGGGAACCATCACGCATAGACACAGACTTTCTTTCGCGTGCGATCGACTTTCCGAAAAACACCAGAAAACGCCCTGAAAACGACACTTTTTTCAGTCTCGATTCGTCGTTGAATGTGCAAAAGAAGTGCTCAAAACGCGGTCACGATCAATCAGAATCGAATTACGCACTGCATACCAGTTTGAGCGTTTGACGGGAGTTGGCGAAGCGGTCAGATTGCCGCCGTTGGGCGTCGAAAACTACTTGCAAGGGTTCTCGACCGAAGCAGGATCGGGCTGACGTGGTTCTCCCCACGCCCGCCCGATCCGGCCCGACTTGAATGATAGAGGCTGTGATGACGACCAATGCCGCTTTGGGCGTGTCTGATCCTGTCCGTGAACAGCGTGTCTTGGACCTATGCAAGAGGCTGCTATCTGCGTCTGCGGAATTTCCGACGCTCCGACATTTCGCTTTGCGTTCAGACGACGAACTCTGTTGGAACGTGCTCGCCGCTCAAGGCGAATTGAACACGCAGATTCCCAGCTTGCCTGTTGCGGGGCGCGGGTTCGCGGATCGACGAATCCTGCGACTCCAAAGCGGGAAGCGGCTGATCGACGAAGGCGTCACCGACGATCCTGTTGCCGCTGAATTCACTGCGAATCGCCGTGAATGGGTTTGGGAACGATCACTGGTTGAGAGCTATCGCGATCCGAACTTTGTTGATTGCTTCAAGGCCACAGAGCAACCGCTCAAGGTGTCCGGGAAGCCGTGGATTGGACGGCTGATTGACGCGAAAGTGAAGCCGCTCGCCAGTTGCAAGAGCTTCCATTTCATGCGCAACATCGCGTTAGAAGTGTTGCCGGAACTGCTCAACGATCGCATCGGTTTGAATGTCGCTGAACTCAATTGGGAGGATCACGAACGCCGTTGGATCGAACGACTTTACGAACTCTTCCCGCCGGTTGCTCGCCGCTTCGGGCCTGTTGAAATCGCAACCTTGCCGATGAACGTCTTCGCGACCACGGCGAAGGCAATCGAAGCCTGCCACAAGGTCGAACGGGCGGCAAAGTCTCAGGCCAAGAGGCATCGGAAGCGAAAGTCTGTTGGGGAGATCAACCACAAATCGGATGCTGCAATCGCCGACAAGTGGTTACACGCCCGTTCAACCAAAGTGTTCCGACACATCGAAGAATTTGCTTTAGCTCACGGATACGACGCACCCGACGTGAGGGCGGCGCTTGATCGTGACCAATACCACCGTCCCAAAGTGTGGAAAGCTCACTCTCCAGCGCGGCGGAAATGAGCGACGGAAACGTGTCAAGCGCTGTCGAATTTTCCGGCGCTGAAGACAATCCGTGACTTTACCGGGCATTTCGAGGCCATCGCGGAATGCAACGACGGAAAGCTTGCACTCTTTCCGTCGAGTTTCCGGCGCGACCTGGAAACTCTTGGACGTGGGCGAGAACAACTTTCGCCACACCACTCGAATAGGAGTTTCACATGCCTGCGCCTGAGTCCCCCATCGGCGACGTGTCGCTTCTCGACATCTCTGCTGTTGCCGAACTCTTGAACTGTTCGCCGCGTCACGTGCGCCGTTTGGCGGATACTGGCAAGATGCCAACCCCGATCAAGCTCGGCGCGTTGTTGCGGTTTAGCCGTACTGACATCGACGCCTGGATTGCTGGCGGCTGTAAGTCTGTTCGATCGGTGCCGAACGGAGGTGTCGAATGAACCGCCCAACGAACCGCGATACCGATGATGGCGCACGTCCGAAGCAACAAGCTCTGCCGTTCTCAGAATCGTGTCGCGAAAAGCTCGTACTCAAAGCTCGCCGCGGTCTGCTGATCCATGCTTTGGAATTTGCGACCGTGACAGCCGACGACGTTCGGGAACTGGTGCCACTGCCTCCCGGAATTAACCCCACGATCTTCGGCAGTGTGCCGGGGCCATTGGCGAATGCTGGGATCATTCTGTTTCACGGGTACGTGAAGACCACTCGAAAAATGGCCCATGCGCGGCGAAACGTGAACTGGTTTTTGAACGATCGTGACGCGGCCAAGCGTTGGCTGATCACACATCCCGATCCAGACGACACCTCGCCAACGACGGCAGGAAGTGAGGGCTGATCATGAAGGTTGGTAGATATCGCAAGGTCGAAACTCGAATCTGGAATGACGAGCGATTCCGCAAGCTCTCGGACTCTGGCAAGTTCTTGTTCTTGTTCATCCTCACGCATCCGAACCTAACGAGCCTTGGCGCGATGCGAGCCACGATACCGGGGTTATCAGCGGAGCTCGGATGGCAAGAGGCTCGTTGCGATGAAGCGTTTGCCGAACTGGTCTTGGAATCGCATGGCCGCTCTTTGGTTGAAATCGACAAACACGCCAGCTTTGTCGGGCTGCCGAATTTTCTGAAGTACAACGCCCCTGAGAATCCCAACGTCGTGAAGTCATGGAGCTCATCACTTGAATTACTGCCGGAGTGCCCGCTCAAAACCAAACTGATGGAACACGCCCACGCTTGCCTTAAAGATCGTGAGGCAGGATTCCTCGCTGCATGGGAAACGGTTTGCGAAACCGTTTCGGAACCATTCCGCAAACCTGTTGGAAACGGTTTACCAAATCAGGAACCGGAACCGGAGCAGGAACCGGAGCAGGAACCAGAGCCGAAACATAAACCCCGGTATCCGGCTTCCGGGGTTTGTAATCAGGGTCAGGGGAAGAGCCGGAAGAGCACGGAGAGTGTCTTCAAAGACCTGACCGTGGCGGACCTGAAAGACAATCGTAAGCTCTTCGATTGGTTGAAAAACCAAGCCACACAAGGCAAACGCCCGCTGGTGAAATTCACTGAGGCAACCGCACTCAACGTGTTCGCTGCTGCGGAACGTGCTCTCGAATGCGGGGAGAATCCCGTAGCGCTCTTCTCACACATCGTCGGTAAAGGTGCCAAAGGCGATTGGACGCTAATTTCCAGCGAACAAGAAGAGCGTGCTCGGAAGCGTCTGAACGAACTCAAACGAGCCGTGGCTACGCCAAGCGTGGCAGTGCCCAAGGTGCCGAACAACGATCAGCAAAGAGCTGGCTCAATCGAACCGACAGCGTTGGCTGATGTTGTTGGTCAGATCGTGAAGAAGATCGAACGGAAGCCGCCTGAGAGCACTCAACAAGCCGCCCCCGTTACGGCCGGCGCGGCATCCTGAATTTCTCAATCAACGCACGACGTGTTGTTGTGCTCGCAAGGAAGTGTCTGAAACCTGTCCCCAAAAAAGGAATCTCCGAATGAGTACCATCATCGACCAGTACCGTGAGAAGCTCGACGCAGGCAAGGCCGTCACTGAATCCGAGTGGTCATCGTTGGTGAGCAAACTCGCCAATGAGGCCAACGTCACCGAGACGGAAATCGTCGCTGTGATGCAGTCAAGCGGTCGAACGCTGGATGAGCTGGAGCAAGCCGTAAAAGTCAAAAAGCGAGAAGTCGAACTTCGCAAGCTCGTCGAGCAATATCCCGCTGCCATGCGGAAGAGCCAAACAGCGGAGGCCGAAAAAACTGCCTATCACCTGAGACGACAGAAGTCTTGGGCGGACTTTCAAGCCGAAGACAAGCTGATTCATGCGGCCTGTTATGAGGCACAATGCGATGTTGTTTCGATTCGAGCTGCTGTCGGGGAACTTGAAGAACTGATCGGTGAGCAAATCACTTTGCCGATGATTCCGGATTTAGAGCCGCCTGATACTCCCGCAACGATCGGGCGAAAAGCCAAGCGTGCCTGAAATCATCATCGTTGATCAACAGCCGCCGAGTTCACTCGGCGGTTGCTGATCCTGGTCAGTCACTTTGAGACCGCCCCCATTTGCCACCGAGAGGTTTTCACAATGTCCGACTCATCACACTCCCCCGCATTGATCGACGCTGCTGAGTTCGCTCGCCTGTTGTCGGTGAGCAAGCCCACAATCTGGCGACTCCGCCAAGATGGCAAACTCCCGCCAGCTATCGCGCTGACGAGCCAGTGTATTCGCTGGCGAAAGGATGCCGTGGCTTCCTGGATTGACGCTGGCTGTCCCGTTGCAGGCCAGCAAAATCACGACTGCGAAACCGAACCCCCTGTAACACGTCATTCCGGGAAATCGACTGTGGAACTCACAGTCTGATTGACGAATTGACAACCACATGGAAGAATCACAAACATGGCCGCGAAATCCAAGCAACTCAAACTGACCGAACAAGTCCGACAAGCCATCGACGACTGCGGGGAATCGCGTTACCGAATTTGCAAAGAGACGGGGATCGACGCCGCAACAATCAGCCGCTTCATGTCTGGTGAACGCGGGATGTCATTGACCGCCCTCGACACCGTCGCGGAGTACCTCGGACTGTCGATCGTTTCGAGTCGCAAGCCCGCACAACGAAAGTAGCCGCAAGCATGGCAGGAACGTACCGCCCGACAATCATTCGCTACCTCAATGCCCAAGGCCAACGAGTTTCCAAAGACACTCCGGGGGCGAAGCGTGTTCGTGAGAAGTCGAAAACTTTTTGGGGCCGGTGTGCCGACGCGAACGGCAAAGTTCGAGCCGTCGCCTTGTGTGATGACGCCGCTGCTGCCGAAGCGATGCTCGCCGAAATGAAGCAACGAGCGAAGCGTGAAGCAAGAGGCGACATTGACCCGTTTGAAGATCACCGCAAACGACCGCTCGCCGATCATCTTGCCGATTTCGAGTCTGCCGTATTGGCCAAGGGCGCGACCGACAAGCAAGCCGGACAAGCGACCGCCCGTTGTCGAAAGATCATCGACGGCTGCAAGTTCAAAAAGCTGGCGGACCTGTCGCCGTCTGCCGTGGCCAACTACTTGCGAGGGCGTCGGCAAGCTGGATTGGGGACTGCCACCAGCAACGGCTACCTGTCTGGCATCAAGAGTTTTGCCAACTGGCTCGTGAGAGACCAGCGGTTGCCATCCAATCCGCTGGCCCATTTGGTCAAACTCAATGACCGAGTCGATATCCGCCACGAACGCCGAGCGCTTACGCAACAAGAGCTTGGCGGATTGATTGCCGCTGCCGAGCGAAGCAACGAGCCGTTTCGTGAATTGGACGGAGCAACGCGGGCGATGCTCTACCGTATGGCGACGATGACCGGGTTGCGAGCGTCCGAACTGGCGAGTCTCACATCGGCATCATTGGACCTGACCGCCGATCCGCCGACTGTGACCGTTCAGGCCGCTTGCTCGAAACATCGTCGCGAAGATGTTCTGCCACTTCACCCCGACTTGGCCGCTCGACTGCGCCAATGGCTCACACAAGGCGACCGACAGCAAGATGGCCAACGAGCCGTCCTAGCGTTCGATCGTGCGTCAAGTGCGAAGCCAGAGCGTCTATTTCCTGGAACATGGGCAACGAGGGCGTTCAAAATGGTTCGTGCCGATCTGGAGGCAGCGAAAATTACGTACATCACGGACGCGGGCGTTGCGGACTTCCATTCACTCCGGCACACATTCATCAGCAACCTTGTTTCCGGTGGCGTTCACCCGAAGGTTGCCCAACAGCTTGCGAGGCACTCGACCATCACATTGACGATGGATCGCTATTCGCATCTGAGCCTGATCGACATGACCGCCGGACTGGAATCGCTCCCGACGATCGTTGACCCCGAACTCAAAACGATGCGTGCGACCGGGACGACAGACGACACGGCAGATTTTGGTTGCACAAATGGTTGCACACGCCCTGCCGAAATCACCCGTTTTCAACCGAAATCACATGCAACGATGACCACTGCGGACGTGGTTGCATCTACCAACGAAAAACCCCGTATTTCTGCGGAAAACACGGGGTTAAATGAAGATATCCTCGATAGGGATCGAACCTACAACCTTCGGCTTCGGAGGCCGACGCTCTATCCAATTGAGCTACGAGGACAATGAGGACATCGTTGATTCAGAACCAAAATGAAGCGCCAGCGAGTGGTGAGTTCACGAGGAACTC
>JAPLNX010000259.1 GCA_026400935.1 Planctomycetia bacterium
ACCACGACCCCTTCGAGTCCGCCTGCGCCGACCTGCTCCGCGATCTGCGGGCGCAGGCGTAGCTTGAGACTAACACTCAACGAGCTACTGCGTTGCGGAATGGCGTTTGACGTGGTCGAGAATGCGTGCGAGGAAGGCTTCCTGAATGTGCGGAGGTGCAGCGTGATTCATCAGCGGTTCGTTGAGCATTTCTTTTGGACCGCGCAGTGCGTTGAACGCCGCGTAGCAACTAGATGGCGGGCAAGTCGCATCAATGAAGCCGACACTCAGGATCGCTTCGGCCTTGCAGCGGCTCGCGAAGTTTACGGCATCGACGTAGCGTGAGGCTTCGAGGATGCGCGGATCGGGTTTGCCGTCGGAGCCATCGGGAACGAGCTTCGGCCAGCCGTTGATGCGGCCGGCTGCTCGGCCTGAGTGATCACAGATAGCGGGCACGCCCGACGCGATGATGGTGACCCGTGAGTCGAGGCCGCCCGCGACGAGAGCCTGTCCGCCCCCTTGGCTGTGACCGACCACGGCGACGATCTTGCCATCCCATTCCGGTTGCGACGTCAGAAAGTCGATCGCTCGCACCAGGCGCAGGAACATGCCGCGGAAGTAGCTGGTCTCGCGGCTTTCACGGCCGGCAGCGCGGTAGTCCTTCAGTCGGCCGTTCGTGAGTTCCGTGTAGAACTCGGCAGGCTTTCCGTTGGGAATTCCGTGAGCGTTTATGTCCAGCGACAGCATTCCGTGCTTCGCTCCTTGAACGGCGTTGCCGGCGGCGGAGCTGCGCACGCCTGCGCCGTGAACCCACAGAATTGCCGGCAGACTCTTCGGCTTGGCGTTCGTCGGTCGAGCGAAGTAGCCCGACACGGGCGCGTCACCGAGACATTTGATCTGCACGTCGAAGCATTCGAGGTCGTCCTTCATTCCCGGCTGATCCGCACGAGTGAGCTGCGGTTCGAGCGGCACGGTGGCGAGCTGTTTTTTCTGCTCGGCCCAGAAGGCATCGAAGTCGTCGGGGACCGGCAGGCTCAGCCCGATCTTTTTCGGCGAGAATCCCGCTCCGGCAATTGCCTGCAACTTCTTACCGTCGGGTGCGTCGAACGACACATGGCATTGCAGAAATCCTGGTTGCTTGCCTGTGACCGTCACGACGCCAGGTTGCTCAGTCGTCATTACGCTTCCGGTTGGCAGTCCCGCCGCTTCGCCACTTTTGAGGAAATCATCGACGACAAACTTCACGGCCGCGTTCGGAACGACCTCGTCCCCTTTACTGACCGTGATGAGGAACTTCGCTTTGCTGCCGGCCTCATAGATTGCGTCCTTCCGATCCGTCACCACTTTCAACTGGTAGACCGGGTCGGCCGCAGGCAGACGCGCGGCAGCCAGGATGAGCAACAACGTCAACAGACAACTAGTCAATCGCATTCTCTGTGATCGCGGCATGGCATCAAGTCTCCCAAAATTATTGTTGGACCGAACGGCCAGCGATGATATCCGGTGTCGCCGACTTTTCCTCGCTGGAGCGTGGCTGGCAACTCTGCCGCCGCCCGTCGCTCGTCGTTCGCGTTCGCCAACGGCACACGGCTGGAACTGAGCACCGGCTCGATCAGCGGAGCGATCTTCATCGGCGAAGAAGGGAAAGTCGAAATCCGCCGAGGCAGCGTGCATTCTAATCCGCAAGAACTGATCGAGAACGTGCAACTCCCCGACGGCCTATCGTACACCTTCGCCCACATCAACAACTGGTTCGTCAGCATCGAGTCCGGCCAACTCCCCGTCACCGACGTCGGTCACCGCACCGCGACGATCTCTTACCTCGGCAAAATCGGTCGCCAACTCGGCCACAATTTGCGTTGGGATTCCGTGGCCGAACAATTCCTCGACGATGACGAAGTCAACCAACTCCTCGACCGCCCGCGCCGCCAAGGGGTTCGCGTCGCCGGAGAAGGTTTGAAAGCCAGCTTGCCGTTGAGCCAAACCGCACTCACCGTACTATTGAAACGCGAACGGCGACTTCATCCACGGCCCCAGCCCATTCTGAAACGCCTCGACATACTCGCCAAAGTCCGACGGCTCGCCGTGATGCTTTTCCAACTCCGGCTTGTGATCGAAGAGGTCGATATGCGAAGCCGCCCCACCCATGAAGAGCTGCACGACCCGCTTCGCTTTCGGCGGATGATGCAACGCCTTGAGCACACCGCCACGACCGACGCCTTGAGTCTCGGCGCGAGCGGCATCGTCTTGAGCGAGCATCGCCGCCAACGCCATCGCGCCAAAGCCTTGGCCGAAGTGAGTGAGGAAGTCACGCCGGTTGAATGGATTCACGTCGATCTCTCCTACACGAATACGTCGCATGACCATCGTTAGACACTCTCAGCTCCGACTAGATCAAGAGTCTTGAATTTTTCCCTGATCAGTTTCTTTCGCTCAGCGATGAAATCTTCAAACCGATCGAGTTGCCACAGTTCCGGATCGGTGGGGATCAAGTGCTTTTGAAGGTATGCCGAGTCATTTTTCGCAAACCAAATCGCCGGTGGTGTGTCACTTTTTCCGCCAGCGCCGTTCTCCTCTCGGCTTAGTAACATGCAGTTGGCGAGTTGATTGCGTTCCGCATCGCGGTACTTGAGCAAGTCTCGACGGCCAGTCTGCGGGTTTTCCATTCTCACCGTTCGCAGCAGGCTTTGCGGAAAGATGTGATCGACTTGTGGCAGATTGTTGTCGCTGGCGGGGGTGTGGTTGAAGTCGGGATACCAAAGATTGAACAAGAGGTGGATCGTGTCAGACCCATATCCCAACTTCCAAAACCGATCTTCGGTCAACACCAGGCTGCGCCCTTGCGACTTAATGACGCCGAACAATTCATCGAGTTGAAACGCCTTGAGTTCGTTGAGACGCTTGATCAGAGCATCAATCAGATTGTCAGGCTGTCCGCCAAACGCTCCGACCAACGAGCAACGCAAGAGATACTGATCCATGCCTCTGGCGGTTTGCCAAGCATCTTTGAAGTGATAGCGGAAATAGATCAGCGGGATGAGCACCAAGTGAGTGGGGAGCGCTTTTTCGCATTGAATGAACGTCTTTCCTCGGACGAAATCAAGCACATCCTGAATCGCCTTGGATATGTCGTCCCATTTGTTTTTTACATCTTCACGCACTCCGGGCTTGCGGAACTTCTTGACTTCGTACCTCGCGCCTTGTCCAAGCAGTGTCAACGACGTCTTGAGGACAAAATCGCGGTCAAACGCAAAGCCATGCTTGTTGAGCGACTCCAGTAAATCTTCCATTTCTTCATCGGCGACGTCCCAGTTCGCATTCAGCAATGAAAACAGCAAATCAGATTTGCCTAGTTTGGTTCCGCCAGAGTTCGCACGGATGAAGACCTCGACAACGTCATCCTCGTTGTAGAGTAACGGGTTGTCGATGCTGTCGAGTTCCTGATATGTCACCGTCTCATCCATCATGAAGGTGCGGGCGACGAGGTCCAAGTGGTCGTCCAACTTGTTCGATTCTGCCGGACTGAGTTCGTAACCAGCGTTCGCCTTTAGATCGTCTAGGACTTCACGTTTTTTTCTCGTAGTAAAAATCAGATCTTTGAATTTGACCCACGGGAATGTTGCTGATGCAGAATCGAGAAAGCGGAATCGGTACTTCACGTCGTCTGGCGCTGCGACCTCGCCACTAAGGATGTTCATGAAAAGTTCTCGACCCTCATAGCTGCCGCAAAGACCGATGAAGAGGCTTTGCAGACGTTGCTGGCCATCCAAAACCAAGCACTTCATTTTCGAGTCTTCCGGTACGTAGAAGTCGCTCAGTCGGAGCGTATTCTTCCAGTTGTCGATGAATTTTCGGCGTCGAATACGACTGGTCGTTTTCCACACGAGCAAGGTACTAATCGGATATTCGCGGAGGATCGAATCGAACAGATGACAAATCTGTTCTTCGCTCCAGACGAATGGACGTTGGATGTTGGGCAGCCAGAAACCGCCATCCTTGTTCGTGTTATTCAGGAATCCGACGATCTTACGAATCGTTTCATTTTGGTTCTTCATGGAATCTCGCGGTCTTTCGTTTTTCGTTCTGGCGGCCGAGTCACCGTCGGCGGGTGCCAGCCAATATCTCTGAGGATTCGCCGATGTTCAACCACGTTGGGACGGTTCAATCGCAGTTTCATTAAGGTCGCACGGCCGATCGCGGTCAATGGAATGACCTCGCAGAGATCGTCGTTCCACGCAAAGTGATCGAGCCAACGGTCGCGGCGCGGATGATACAGCCTCACTTCTCGACTTGTTTCCAAATCGAATCCGGACGTCGCCGCGGCCTTCGCACCGTTGCATCCCGAGCAGGCGTAGCACAGGTTGGAAGCCAAGTTCGTGCCGCCGCTGGCTCGCGGGACGATGTGCTCGACATGGAACTTGCCGGGGCTGATCGCTTCCTGACACCAACAATACTCGCAACAGAAGCTCGCTCGCTTCTCAACCAGACGCACCGTCTTTCGAGAAACGCGAGGCTCAGTCATGGAGTGGTTTCATCAAGCCGAAGTCGTCGAGAGCATCGCGAAACGGCGTTCCGCGCAACTTGGAAAGTTTCTGGGCCGCCTGCATCCGTTGAACATGATGCCCTTCAATCAAGTCCACCAATTCCAGGACTTCCTTGTGCTCGGCATTCGTGATTGTTTCATCGGAGTTGCGTTGGCTCAGTTCGCGGAATCGCTCCCGTGTGGAGACGGGCAAAAGCGTGTCGATCGTTTGAAGTAGTGGCCGTTCTCGTTTGGGCAGCGGTTGTGCCGCAGAAAACTTAAAGCCGCGTTTCAGCAACGCCGCTTGGAAGGCACGCACAAAGCGATCTAACTCGGAGCCTTCGATCAGCGCTCTCGCCGCCGTACCAGCCTGCTTGCGGCTTCCCCGAAGGTCGAGTCCATATTCACGAGCCATGTCAGTATTGAGGGCGATTTTGAAATCCAAAGGGTCCGCCGAACGATGCCTCGGAGAGCGTTTCGGCCGCCGCTGGATGACGATGTCCGCCCCGTGGCTTCGCAACAATCGCCGAAAGGCGTGAATCGCCACCTCCGCGAAGCGACGTTCCGTGACCAGCCAATGATTGTGAAGAACTTCGCTCCGATAGCGATCGTCGAACTCGCGCATGAAGTCCCAGAAGACCCATGCTGGTTGTGTTTGATCGTCGGCCGATGTTGCACGATCCAAAACTGGGCCGTCCGGTCGATCCAACTTAGGCCGCTTTGTCGTTGGCTTTGCCACGGTGAGAACTCGTTCGAGAATTTTGCTTTGCCAGTTGAGCGGTCATTCGTTCGACCGCAACAGGCCAAGCGGCATGGACGTCTTCAATGCCGATCTCATGTTGTCCGGCGTGCTGAATCGCCGCCGAGTAAAGCTCGCGCGCGAGCAAGTTCGGCCATTCCAAAATCGCCGCGATCGCTTCGCATGACACAACAATTTTCGTTTTTCGACGCATGAGAGACTCCTTTCTCGTCAACCACATCACATTCTATACCAGAACGAGAAAATGTTGGAACGCCGGTGTCCCGGCTCATCCACGAACACAAACTCGCTCACGTTGAACAGCAGCCGGCAGAGATTCTCGAAGCTGTGCTTTTCGGCGAAGGCTGCGAACTCGGCTCGCGAGCGTTGTATCGGGCCTATCCAGAATTCACATCCGGCGGATGCCAACCAGCGGCAACCCAGTGGCGGCGAACGACGACGGAGATCAGCACCAAATGCTGTGGACTGAGGCAATAGCCACAACGCTGACCAGCCGCTTGCCGGACTCGATCGCGGCGGTCGTCCGGAATATGTGCGCTCGTCACGGCAGCACCGGCCCCCGCAACCCGCGTCGAACGGCCTCGCGCAGAGCCTCGGCCTTGCGGGCTAAACCCTCTTGATCGACCTGCATCAGCGAGGCCAATTCCGCTTGCTCGTGGCCGAGCAATGTTTCGGCCTGCTGCTGTTGGAGAAGTTCCGTCAGTCGGCGGTCGTCTTCCTTCGAGAGTTCCAAGCCGCAGGCATTGAGCACTTCCTCATCGCCGCATTGGTGGATGTCCCCCTCGACGACTGCGCCCCACAGCTTGAGCGATAACTCAATGCTCTCCGCCAACAAATCATTCACGGACTGCCCAGCACGCAGAGCGATTGTCTGTGCCCGTGCCACCAGGTTTTCCGGAAGGTCCAGCGTTAATTGAGTGCTCATTGTTCGCCTCGCTCGAATCGGCCAGACAAGTTCATCTTTGGCCGGGGGAATTGTACGTTTGGAACGACCGATTGCCACACGCCAATGTCAGCCAGCTAAGCGTTCCAAAACATACAAAGCACTTTCGGCGCGGAGGTTGGCTCCCCAGGCTTCGGGGATGGCGCGGCGTTTGATGATGGGGATCTCGCGGATGATGCTGATGCCCTGTTTCTCGCAGAGGCTGCGGAAGTCGCGAAGGGTCATGAAGTGGATGTTCGGGGAGTTGTACCACTCGTAGGGAAGCGATTCGGTGATGGGGGCTCGACCCTGCCAGAGGACTTGGAATCGGACCTGCCAGTATCCGAAGTTCGGGACCACGACGAGTCCGCGCTTGGCGACTCGCAACATTTCTTCGAGCACGAACTGAGGTCGCAATACTTGCTGTAACGTTTGGCTGAGCACGGCGATGTCGAAGGACTGATTCGGAAACTCGGATAACCCAGCGTCGAGATTTGCTCGGACAACGGGGACGCCACGCTCGATCGCGGCCAAGACGTGTTCTGGATCGAGATCAATTCCCTGCACATCGCAGTCATGCACATCACGCAACTTGGCGAGCAATCGGCCGTCGCCACAGCCGAAGTCAACAACTCGACTGCCACGTTCCACATGCTGCAACAAAATCTCGTCCGTCAAAGCTGCCGTAGGGTCCGGCATGCAATATCGCTTGGCCATGCGAAGGTTCTCCTTGTTGGCCGCAGCTTATTCGACACATGGGCTGAAATGCCAAGAACAACACCGGAGGATGGGTACTCATGACCTTCTGATTCCGATGCTGATTTCGAATTGAAGACGGACAAGAGTGCCTAACCTCCACGTTCCAAGACTCAATCGTGTTGGGCCAGAACTCGTTTCTGTGGAGCCTTGTCGGAGATCGCTCGATTCAGTGCTTTGAGGTATGCCTCGGCGCTGGCTTGGATGATGTCGGTGCTGATCCCTTTGCCGTGATACGCCTTTTCGTTGACGAGAATTTCGACGAACGATTCTCCTTGAGCATCCTCACCGCCAGTGACACTGCGAACTTGGAAGTTACGCAGCGTTCCAGCAACGCCGGTGATCCGTTTCATCGCCAAAAAAATGGCATCGAGCGGGCCGTCGCCGGTGGCCGCATCGCGTTGCGGCGGTTCGTTGTCGCATTGCAATTCGACGGTGGCAGTCGGGATCGTCGCTGCTCCGGCGAATGTTTGAACGCTGATGAGTTTCCAGCGATCTGGGGCTTCGTGGCTTTCACCGATGTGGCTTTCGATCAGCGCGATGATGTCGGAGTCATAGACCTCTTTCTTCTTGTCGCACAGCGCGATGAACTCGTTGAAGACGCGTTCAAAGACGTCGGTCTCCAGCGTGAAGCCCAGCGAGTTCACGCGATCGCGAAACGCCGCTCGACCGCTGTGTTTGCCAAGCACCAAGCTCGTGCCAACATAACCGACATCTTCGGGCCGCATGATTTCATACGTCGTGCGGTTTTGGAGCATGCCATGTTGATGAATGCCCGCCTCATGCGCGAACGCATTCTGTCCGACGATCGCTTTGTTGCGTTGTACCGTCATGCCGGTGATGCGAGAGACCAGACGGCTGATCGGGAACAACTTCGGCGTATTGAGGTTTGTCTTCAGGCCATAGAAGTCCGATCGCGTCTTCAACGCCATGACGACTTCTTCGAGCGCCGCGTTACCCGCTCGCTCCCCCAGGCCGTTGATTGTGCATTCGATCTGCCGAGCGCCCGCTTCAACACCGGCCAAGCTGTTGGCGACGGCCAAGCCGAGATCGTTGTGACAGTGAGTGCTGATCACGGCTTTGTTGATGTTGGTAACGTTCATCTTGAGGTACTCGATACAGCGTTTGAATTGAGCGGGAGTCGCATAGCCGACGGTGTCTGGGATGTTGACCGTCGTCGCGCCGGCATCGATGGCCTTTTCGACGACTTGGCACAGGAAGTCGAGTTCCGTTCGAGCGGCGTCTTCGGGCGAGAATTCCAAGTTTGGAGTCTTGATATCCGATCGAGTGGCCATTAAGTCACGCGTGTATTTCACCATCTCGACCGTCGTGCGAATGATTTCCTCCTCGGCCATCTTCAATTTGAACTCCCGATGGATCGGGCTGGTCGCCAGAAAGACGTGGATCCGGCACTTCTCTGCTTCCTTGAGTGCCTCCCAGGCGCGATCGATGTCGTCCTTACGACAGCGAGCCAAACCGCAGATGACTGTTCGGCTTCCGAACTCGCGAGCGATCGCGCGAACCGCCTCAAAGTCATCCGGCGAGGCGATCGGGAAGCCTGCTTCAATCACGTCGACACCGAGTTCAACCAACGCCTTCGCCACTTCGAGCTTTTCGGCTGAGTTCATACTGCAACCGGGCGATTGCTCGCCGTCTCTCAAGGTCGTGTCGAAAATCGTGATCGTATCGGTAGTCGCAGACATCGCAGGCATCTCCTGATAAAGCGGGACAACTTCAGTTCTACTGTTCTTCAAATTTCGTAACCCGGTTTTTCAAACCAGGCAGCTCACTTCGTCCGGTTTGAACACCGGGCTACGGAAGAATGCTTCCTCGTTCTCTCCAGAAACGAAAAAACCCTGAGCCTCCAGCGGAGGCTCAGGGTGTGTTTTCACGAATTAGTTTGTGCAACGACACCAAGCCCCGCTCTATGGCAGGAGGAGGTTAAGGCCCAGAAGTCGTCGCAATGTCGTGTGCATTTTCAATCCTTGTCGGAAACGAGTTGGCAATCTATCCAGTCGGCTCCGGCAGGGTCAAGGCTTGAGTCGCGAGCCAACCCGACTGGCCAGATTTTCTCGCAAATTGAGTGGAATCATTCAACCAAAATAATTTTGACGATTCATTTTGCTAGGGTTCACTGGCGTAGAGTTCTTCGATGTATGACCAAATCTCTTTGACCGTGGCCCGACGTTCTTGCACATCATCCCCGTCGGCACAATTCCAAAGAATTGCCTCGCGCAACTCGCAGTCGTAGCAAATATTGTTTCCGCAACCGTCATTTCCCAGGAGAATTGTGGACTTGAACGATGGCGGGAACCACTCTTCGTGACGAATTGTATTGGCGCGAATGATGTCAGATTCTGGCGATTGCTTGTATGTGTAAAGCAACTGAAAACCAGTGGGGCCGAGCAAACCGTTTGAGACCCGATATTGTTCTCGAACATCGACAGGCAAAGAGAACCCAAGTGCCTGCTCGATTTCAGCGAGGTCACTTTCGGTGAGCCTGGTCATTGCATCGAGCCTCACGAAATCAGATCGCGCAAATAGTAGTGATGCGGTCCAAGCTTGCCGCCGTAGTTACCGGCGGTGATCAACGTCAGACCAGGACACTTCGACGCGGCGTGCAGTCCAGCTCGCATCGCCACTCGAACGGCATCGGCTGATAGGCCGTCGATGACCAATTCATAAACGGCCCCGGTGCCTGCGGGGAGTTCGGTTTTTGTGCTAGCAATCAAGGTCGGGCAATATGCCTCGTTCGTGCTGGCTTTCAGTTTTTTGTAACGCGACCCCACCTTGCTGCCTGATCGCACGATGCCGCCAGGAAACGGCAGTGCAACATCGGGCAGTTCGCGAATTGCATTCGCTGCGGCATCGGCAGCGAGCAATGCTTGAGATTGATCGACAGCGCAGATCAATAAGTTTCCGCCAGCGACACCTTTGATCGTGCCAATCCGGTCTTCACAAACAAACTCGCCGTCCATGACCGGGACACGCCAAAAACGTCGAGTTCCCAACTTCTTCGAGGCTTGAAAGCCATCGCCGAAAAATCGCAATTGGCCGCC
>JAPLNX010000464.1 GCA_026400935.1 Planctomycetia bacterium
GCGTTCCTGGGCCTGCGACATCTTCAATTGCTCTTGGATTCGTGCCGTCAGCGTGCTGATCAACAAGCCGATTCCGAGCATCACGACAAAGGTCAGCGCGTATTGAGTGTCGCTGATAGCGAAGCTGTAGTACGGCGGTACGAAACAAAAATCGAAGATCAGCACACTTGCCACAGCCGCGACGACTGCCGGCCCTCGGCCCAGTCGCGTGGCAACAACAGCCACTCCAAGCAGGAAGACCATCACGATGTTGGCTTCGGCCATGTGGAGGCTTCGTGTCAACAAGCCAAACAAACCACACACGGCAATGACTCCAACGGTCGCGAAGTAATGTCGCCACTCGATCGTCGATCGCCGCTTCGGCACATCTGCCGCTGCTTGCGTTGGTCCGTCCTTCTCTTCTTCTCCTTGAATCACATAGACGTCGATTTCGCCGCTGGCCTTCAACAGCTCATCAACCACACTTCCGGCGAGCCACTTTCGCCAAGTGGGCTGTGCCGTCTTACCTACGATGATCTTGGAAACATTCCGCAAGCGAGCATATTCCAGCATCGTGAGAGCAATGTTCTGACCAACGAGAATGTGAGTCTCCGCCCCTAATTGCTCCGCGAGTCGCAGGTGCTTGGCGATTTGTTGTCTGACTCCCGTCGGTTGTTGATCCTCGCTGCACGTGGCTACTGCAACAGCCAACCATTCTGATCCGAACGCTGCCGCCATTCGTTTTGCGGTACGAATCAGACGCGCTGTTGTTGGACTTGGGCCGACACAAACGAGCAATCGTTCGCCGGTTGCCCACGACGAAGTTGTTGACTTCCCATGTCGAGCGGCATCGACATCGCGTCGTAAACGATTCGCTGTTTGTCGTAGCGACAGTTCTCGCAACGCAACAAGGTTTGTCTTTTGGAAAAAGTTTCGCAGTGCCCGATCGGCCTGCGAGGTAACATAGATACGCCCTTCGCGCAATCGTTCGATCAATTCGTCTGGCGTCAGATCGACCAGTTCAAATTCATCCGCCTTCTCTAAAATCGCATCCGGGAGCGTCTCGCGAACGACTACCCCAGTGATTTGCGCGATGACATCGTTGAGGCTTTCGATGTGCTGCACGTTCAAAGTCGTGTCGACATTGATGCCAGCTTCCAACAGCTCATCGACATCTTGCCAACGCTTGGCATGTCGTGAACCTTCCACGTTTGAATGCGCCAACTCATCGACCAAAACTAGCTGCGGTCGTCGAGCGAGAGCTGCGTCGAGATCGAACTCCCGCACAGTGACGCCGCGATACGGGATTTGAAGTGACGGAATAACCTCCAGTCCCTCCAGCAATACTTCGGTCTCACGTCTCCCATGTGGTTCGACATATCCAACGACAACATCGACTCCATCGGCAAGCTCGCGATGAGCGGCCTTGAGCATGGCATACGTCTTGCCAACTCCAGCCGCATAACCGAAGAAAATCTTTAAACGCCCACGCTGTGCTCGGTTTTCATCCGCCTGCACATGTGCCAGTAATTCATCAGGACTGGGGCGTTCGTCTGACATAGATGGTGTTATTCGTCAGCACAGCGTAGCACGCTATTTCAAAACTGGATTACTAACCCGAAGCGTGAGCGAGGGCGGGCGCTAAACAGGACTTTGTAGATAACAAAGACTGATGAGCATTCGCCCTCGCTCACGCTTCGGGTTAGTTTTGAAATTGCTTTAAGTGTGTCTTCAAGGCTTCGAGTCGGGGTTGGCTGAATCATCCGCTGGGTTCTAGCTCTACAGTAAGAACCGGACGCTAGCGCGTTTCGGCTGATTCGTCCAACCCACAAAGTTAGTTCTGAAAACGCACCATCCGCTTCACTTCGTCAACGTCAACAGCTCAATTTGCCATTAAGCGTGGATCAACAGGTTGATGCTTTCCGGCAGAAGTTCTGCAACCTTCTGAATGACGTCTCCCTTCATCACTTTCCAAAGCGCACCTCGACGAGTTGAGCCGAGTACAAGCACATCAACTGCATGAGTGGCCGCGATGTCGAGAACCGTGTCCGCAATGTCGTTCGACGTTGCATAGACGAACCGCCATGTCACTCCGAATTCAGCGGCAATCTGTTCGGCCAATTGATTGAGTTGCTGAGCTTCATTGTCAGCCGCAACGTCGGTAGGTCGTGCCGGACCCACATCAACCGCGATGTAACGAATGAAGACAACCCACACTTCCGCTTGCTGAGCCTTCGCGTATTCAAACGCAAATCGCAGCAGTTTTGGATTTCCTCGGCTGGCCACCATGACTCGCTTCTTGGATTGCGATGGCGAAGTCTGCGCAAATGAAAATGGCGAAACAGGCAAAGCATCTGCTGGAACAGGACTGATCGAGTCGCTAACCGAAAGCTGTTTCTTTTCCAGCGGAACCACCAATGGGAATCCTGCCGGCGACAACATCCACTCACCGACCTTCGAATAGTTACGAGTCACCCAACGTGCCAATAATCCAACACCGACGATAGAACCTGCGAAGATCAGCGCTCGTGGTTTTTCATAGGCAACCGTCACCCAGATGCCGATCATCAGCACCGCCAAAATCAACATCCCGACTTGTTCGTATCGTTTCAACTTGAGCCGCTTGTTCGTCGCGCAAGCCGAGACGTTGATCGCAATCGCTCCGACGACGCCGATGGCGTAAAGCTCGGCTAAGATGCCAACGTCTGGAGCCAGCAACACGGTTACTAACGGAATCAAAGTGCCGATCAACAACGGCAGCGCGGGCATTCCCCAGCGATTCAATCCACCGAACTGGCCCGGCAATTCCTTGTCTCGTGCCATCATGAATTGAATGCTGACCAAGTCGGTCACCGCAGTATTCACCGCTGAAAGAAGCAACGCGGCAAATGCCAAGCCCGCCACTCCGGCGAACACCGGTCCGACATAATGCGCCGCCAAGACATTGAGCATGTCGTCGCGATGTGCCGTAAATGCCTGAGCGGGATCACCGTTTCCTAAAACGCTCAGAGGTACCGCTTGCATCGCTAAAGTCAAAACCAGATTGAGCACAACAATTTCGATGAGCACCGGCCAAATCGATCGTCGGGCCGTCTTCGCGACTGGTTCCACCATGATGCCGGTCATATTGGCAACCGCTTCTACTCCGCTGATCGCCAAGATAATCGCGGTGAACTGTGACCACGCGGCCCACGTCGAACCTGTCGGACGAGTCACCACCGCTTCACCCATATGTGGGACGGCAGCAAGGCCAATGATCGCCGTGAAAACAACGGTCACAAGTGCCACAACCAATGCCAGAGTTCCAGCCTTCGTTGGTCCGAAAAGATTGATGACGCCGATCAAAGCAATACCACCAGCCGCCCATAAATGCGGATGAGGGAGATGCAAATAGTGGAACGCATCCAAAGCCGACAACGCGGCGGTCACGACGTAATCCGCACACAACAGCAGGCCGCCAATGACGGCGAGCGTTTCTGATCGCTCACGAGCTGCCGAATAGACTCCACCGCCGTCTGGAAAGTGGTTGCAAATCACTTCGTAAGCCCAGCCAACGGCAACGAGCAAGAACGACATCGCCCCCATGAACCAGAGTGAGGCCTGCCCCGTGAAGGCGAAGGCCAAACCGAGCACATACAAACGGCTCGTTCCCCAATCGCCAAACAACATCGGACCAGCGTGATACCAATGCAAAACGCGCGGACGGTTCCCCTGTAGCAACATGAAAGTCAATGTCCCGGAAAACGAGCGGCGGCAGCTTCTAGCGATTCTTCGCGAGCCCGCATCACCGCGTTGCTCGTTGAGACGTAAGTCATCTCAAATCACACTTCAAAAACTGAGCCAGCCTTCTTGCTGACAAGAGCTGCCACTCATCAATACTCTTCGACAAAAGAGTAGACGCCACCGCCTCAAGTAGGTGTCAAAACCTCCGACAAAGACATCAAGAAATTATCAAGATTGCCCGAAGTCGACTCTCAAATTGCGACGCTCAACGTTCCCAATAAGCCGCCGCAATCACACTCAACAATACCGTCGCTGCAACACACCCCCAAAACTGGTGAAGCCAAATGGCAATCAAACACCCCGCCACAAAGGCGGGCAGGCTCGCCATCACCATGACCGCCAATCTTCTGATCCACTTTGGCGGATTCTGAAAGTCGAATTGACGATTCATGGTGCCTCTCTAATTTCGTTCAACGCCAAATTGAGCTTCAAGACATTGACGCGAGGTTCGCCCAGCACTCCCCATGTCCGCCCTTCGTAATTTCGTGCGACCAATTTGCGGACATACTCGATGCTGAGCATTCGAGCTTTTGCGATCCGAGCGACTTGGTATTCCGCAGCAGCCGGACTGATTGGGTATGTCGAGTTTTACAGCGGCGAACGGGATCGGTGACTGTGCCGAGTGAGATGCCTCCGAAGGTGGCGACGATCTTGGTTAATGGGACTCGCATGGTCTCGCGACCGAGCCACATTGTGGTCTCATGCGCGACGTCCGCGTTTTTGGATGTTGCGTGGACTGGCTTCGAAAGCTTCGGCGACAACGGCGATCGCGGCCTCTTCGATCAAATGCCGGTGCCTCGCGATAAATGACTGGCTGCCGAGCAAGAGACCCTCGAACGCATCATCCAGCAGATTGGCAGGCGGTTGAGCCAATCCGGCTTCGACATACCGGCGATGCGCGACACCGCTTCGGTGCCGCCGAACTCACGCAGCACCGTGCGCCAGTCGAGCCAGCTTGGAGCGTTTTTCGGGTCCATGAAGTAGCGGTAAGTGGACCAGTGATAGTCGTCCGGTTTCTTCGCCCCTGGCTGTTTGGTGTCTCATCGCACGGTAGGGGTTCAAGTGGATGTACCGAGTCAGCGACCAAGCATGATCTTCGGACTTGACGAGCACCGCATGGAAGCTGCCTTGGAATACAGGCCCGGTCCGTTCGTGGTTTGTTTTGAACAACGTCGCGTAACCGTTTTTCAAAACGTGCAAGCCGGACGACAGATTGGGTTCGTGCAGTTTCAGGAGCAGGTGGAAGTGATTGGTCATCAGGACGTGCGCGAAGACTCGCCAGCCGCAGCGAGTGGCGACGCGCTTGAGCAATCGAAACCATTCGTGCCGGTCGTCGTCGTTGCGAACGATGTTCTTGCGATCGACGCCGCGATTGGTGACGTGATACAGGCCGCCGGGCAGTTCAATTCGCAGCCGTCGAGGCATGTTGAGTTCTTGCGGAACGAGTGCGATATGAATGCGGGGTCGGGTTGTAGGCCGATCCGTTTAACCTCAACGCCAACGGCGTGAGCGGTCTTGGCAAGATGGTATGCGCAGATCAACTTAAGCGGGCGATTTTATGGATACGAAACGATGTTGCTTTCGATGCCGGTAAATGGGGTCACGCAGGGCCATGTCTGACGTGGCTTGCCTTCTTTTTCCGGGTTATCGAGCACATAGGCCATCGCATTCTCAATGGCCTGTTCGCTGTCGAGATAAACCTGCCAATGTTTCTTGGCCCAAGGCGTTGGAGTGCGGCCATCCTTGGAGTGAGCCGCGAGTGGGTGGAGATTTTGTTTGTTGAGTTCCTTGGTCGCTTCGCCTTTCAGAAAGTTGGTCTTTGTCTCGCACGATTTCGCACAGCGACCCAGAACAAGATGCACATGTTCGGGAAGGATCGAGCAGGCCCAAATGGTGATGCGGTTTTTGTTGGCGGCATTCAGGAATCCGTTCCCAACCGCTCGTGCTTGTTGGCCAGTGAATTGGACGGCGGGATATTTCAGCGAGCGTTGAATTTGTCCTCGCTGAATTGCAAGTTGAGGATTGTTGCTAAGCGACCCGTTTGCCGGCGCACGCGGGACACGACCAAAGCGGTACAGCTCCCAAGCCGCGACAAAGTCGGACCAAGAACCTCGCGGATCATTCGGCAGCCACGATCCGTAAGTCACGATGATGACGTGATACCCATGAATCATGGAAAGTGCTCCTCGCTTGTTTAACCTCAACGCCAACGGCGTGAGCGGTTTTGGAATCACGACCAAACCAATCACTTGGCACGCATGCCGATAGCCTTTGCTGTTTAACCTCAATGCCACCGGCATGAGCGGTTTTCAAGACCGTGACGATTTCAACCACAGCGCGCACGCCGTTGGCGTTGCGGTTAAACATCTCACTCAGCCCCCGACTGAACTGCAAGCCAAGCGAAAGCCAAGGTTGCCGTACCGGATCTCCGGCGAGAGCCTGTTCCGAAAGGCGGAACGCAGGAACCCACCGCCGACGGAGTCCCACCAGCCACCGCCGCGAAGCACGCGGAGCGAGGCTCCTGAAGACGGACCACGAGGATCAGTGCCACCCGGAAGTTTCTCCGCATACCAATCAGCACACCGCTCCCACACGTTGCCCGACATGTCCTTCAAGCCCCACGCATTGTCCTTCTTCTGCCCAACGGGCTGAGTGCCCTCCTTCGAGTTGCCGTTATGCCACGCATATTGATCGGCGTCTTCGTCTCGGCCTCCCCAGTAATAGCGTGTCGTTGTTCCGGCCCGCGCGGCGTATTCCCATTCCGCTTCCGTCGGCAACCGTACCGCAAGTCCCGCCGCTTCAGGGATCGACTTCAACAACGCATTGAACTTCACGCAAAACTCCAACGCTTCCGTATGGCTCACGTTGTAGACCGGATGCTTCGGGCCTTTGCCGTATTTGTCCCAATCCAAACTGCCTCCCATGACGGCGGTCCACAACTCTTGAGTCACCTCGGTCTCCAACATCCAGAAGCCTTTGCTGATCGTGACTTCCTTTTGGTCTTCGTCAGGATCACGTCCCTTCTCGCCGATCGGACTCCCCATTTTGAACTTGCCTGGCGGAATCCACCGCCAGCGCGTTTCTTTCCCTTTGACGATGATGACCCGCAAATCGCCCGGCTTGAGGTTGCTCAGATCAAAGGGCAATGCACCCGCCAGCGCGACGATCTCGGCGATCGTCAATTTCTTCCCCGTCCCCGCCGCACGAGCGGCCCCGGCGGCGAATGGTTGCTGGTCCGCTTTTGCGACGGCAAGTTCCTTCCTGGCTTCGATGACCTTCGTACTGTCGTCGTCAAACCCCGCCCGTGCTTCGGCCAGAGCCTGCTCCTTTTTCACAACATTGGGTTGCTTCGCGTCGTGGACCACTTTGTGAGCGGCATCCAACTTCGCGAAGGCCGATTCCAACTGCGTCTCCGCGACCGCCAAGTCTCTGTTCATCTCCAGCAGATCCTTGTTGTCGGGTTTTGGCTTCAGACTCGCGACGAACCCGTCACGCTTCTCCAGCACCTTCCGGTGGTTCTCCCTCGCGGCGGCGACAACCTCGTCGGCCTGCGTCAATTGCGTGGTATCAACCTGGACAATTTTCGTGTTGAGGGCGGCAATCTCTTTCGCTCGCCTCACCGCATCCTCGCGGCCACGTTCGGCAGCAGCGATCAGTTGCCGGACTTGTTCATCCGCCAAGTCGGCGCGTGACGTGGCTGTCTTCAAGTCTTCTTTCGCAGTGGCCAGTTGAGGTTCGATCTGCCGGAGTTTGGCTTGCTGTTCCGCCAGCGATTTCTGCGTGGCGGCCAAGTCGGTCGTGGCCTTCGCCAATGACGCTTTCGTCTTGTCGAGGTCCGCAATCTTAGGTTCGGCGTCTGCCAGTTTCTTCTCGGCCAGATCGCGGGCGTTTCGATCTTTTTCCTGCTTGGCCGCGAGTTGCGTGATCTGCGTTTGCAGGTCGGAGACTTGCTTCAGCTTGGCTTCGACATCGCCATTCAATTGAGCGACTCGCGACTGCAACTGCGCCTTGTCCGACTCCAAGACTTTGACGAGATCGACCGTCACCCGCTGGCGGTTCTGTTTCTCTTCGGCGGTCTCGATGCCGGGACGTTGGATGAATTCGATGAGACGTTGCGTGGCGTTGCCGAAGTTGGTTTTGGCGGCATCGAACTGGCCTTGGGCGAACTCTTTCTTGCCGTCGTCAGCGCGATTGTCGATCTGGATGAACTCGCCGAGCTGCTGGATGCGGTCCGCGATCGATCCCTTTTCTCGCTCGTATTCCCGCTTTGCCAGCAGCGCCGTCCGAGCGTTGCCGTTGTCGATCACCAATTGCTTGAGGTCCGCCAGCAGCTTGGTCAGCTCGGTCAGCAGACTCGTTTCGGCGATTCCGACATCGCCCGCTTTAATGCGCTGGCCGAGTTTGGTGTAGCGTGCCTGCAGCGCGGTCAGCCGCGTTCGAATGGTCGGTGCGTCTGTGGTCCAGAACTCGGTGGCGACGATGCTGCGATCCTCCAACAAGATGCTGCCGATCGCGGTTCGCAGTTCAGTCGCGTTGCCAATCTCACGGCCCACTTCGACCGCTCGCCGCAATGCGGATCGCGCGTCGTCCGCCAGCGGTTCGCCACGAGCCTGAGCGTCATTCAGTTGTTGCAACGCCGCCTCCGCCGCGTTGCGAAGTCGATCGACAGCGACGTGCGGGACCAGCTTGCCGACTTCCTGTTGCAACTCCGAAATCATCCGCCGACTCGCGACAAGATCGGATGCCTGCCGCGCTTCATTCCACTTGAACCATCCCAAAGCTCCCGGCAACGCGACGATCAACAGCAACGCTGCTACCAGTAAGCCATGACGACGTCGCTCGGTCGTCTTCTTCCACGCGGCCACGTCATTCGCGAAGGCTGCGGCAGTGGGGTACAGCCGGGGATCGTTCGACTTCAGTGGATCGGGGACTCGCAAACCGCGCGGGACTCTGGCTTGAACGAGAGCTTGATCCCACTCTCGCTCGGCATTCCGCGAACCGACGCTGCAGCATTGATCTTCGCTGCGTCCGGTCAGCAACAAGAACGCGTTCGCCGACATGGCGTAGAGGTCGCTCGCCAGATTCGTGCGGACTTCCTTCGCGACCGCCGCGTCCGCGTCTGTCTGAGCAAAGAAGCCGGGCGTCACCAAGTTGATGCTCGACCGAGTCCGGCCATGACCTTTGTGGAGTTCCTTCGCTCCCGCCAGATCGACGAACCGCAGCCGGTAATCTGTCTCGACCAGAATGTTGTTCGCCGAGCCGTCGCCGAAGATCAGGTTGCACTCATGCAGCCGCTGAAACGACCGCCCAAGCTGCTCGATGAGATCGACCTTCACGTCAAACGCGAGCGGCTGCTTCGAGGACGTCGCCAGCTTGGCCAACGGCCAACGTCGTGCCGTCAATGAACTCCAGCACGAGATACGGCTGACGCTGACCTTCCCCGCCGACGCAGCGGTAATACCCGACCACTTCGGGCGGCAGCCGGTCCGACGCCAGGATGCGGCACTCGTTCTCGAACTGCTGCCGAGCGGTGTCGGTGTTCTCGTGATAGACCTTCAGAGCGACTCCGCGATGCGGCGGGTGGCGTTCCTTGGCCTGAAACACGACCGCCTGTCCGCCGCGTCCTTTGTTGCCGTGCAACTGGAACTCGGCATTGATCTCGGCCCAAGTGGCATCGGTCAGCAAGTCCGGCTTCTGCTCGCCGATGCCGAGTTGCTCGTGAATGTCACCAAGTTTGCCGGAGTCAGGAAGTAGAGGCATGGTGAGAGTCCAATCTGAGGGGTCGGGTGTTCGGTTTTTCGGAATTGGCGGGACAGAGTTTGTTTTGCAATCAGACCTTAATCCCGCCAATTCCGAAAAACCGAACACCCGACCCCGGCGTGAAATCAAATAGCGCGGCCGCCGAAGTCGTCGCCGGCTTGTTTGCGGATTTTGTTCAACGCTTCGTCACTGAGGCCAAGTTGCTGCGCGATGTCGCGCCACGTCATGCCGTCAACATAACGATGCCGCAACGCGACTGCTCGCAACTGAAGCGACTTGTCGGACGATGACTCCCAGCTCGCCAGCCGATCCAAGAACTCTTCAAAGGTCTTGTGATACCGCTCTTGAAAGTAAGTCCGACGTTGTTCGACCAGCGGCAGGATGTCGGCCAGAATCTGCTTGCCGAGCTTCTGTCGGTTCAGCGCATCACGCATCTGATTGGCGATCACGACGCTGGCCCACGTTCGCAGAGCGGCCGCCGTCTGAGCTTTCCAAAACGCATCCGGTCTCTTATCGAGCACCTTGACGAAGAAGTCGTTGACCATCTCCGTGTAGCGGCACTGTCCGTCGTTGCCGGTCGTGCCAACGACGTTCGTCCCGAAGACCTTCGCAACGACCGGTCGCAGCGAACGGCGAAAGTAGGTGTCAACCAGTTCGAGAATGTCACCTTCTACGCTGCGATCTCCGGCTTGATGCCGTTGCAGCAGTTCGATGAGTTTGCCTTCGTCGGTCATGGGCAGTCTCCTGCGTTGATTGTGCTGCTTGTTTAACCCCTACGCCAACGGCGTGGGCGCGATTGTGGATTCAGTCCACCACCTGCCCACGCTCGCTCGCGCCCATGCCGTTGGCATTGGGGTTAAACATTGCCTCGTTCCAACTCCAAACTATTCCGCTTTCTTCTGAATCTCAATCACCACCTTCGAGGCTTCGATCGTTTGCGTTTCCGATTTCGTGGCTGGCACTGGTTCCGCGGCCGGAGCGACAGGCTTTGCGGTTGCGTCGTGAATCGCTTTGAGCGACTCCAGCCGATTGAAGCTGCGAGCGACTTGATTCGAGCCAGTTCTCTCAGCAACAGAAGCGGTGCCGCGACGCGCTTCGTTACGAGCTTCCGTCTTCCCGACGTTGTCCTTCAGACGATCGACGCTCTTGTTGAGCGAGGCGGCAACAGTGTCTTGATTCGTCGTGGCGGCGTTGACGAGATCGAGCGTTTGCGATTCGACCTCGGCTTGCTCGCGACGAGTCTGCAACAGTGCGACCTTCTGCTCGGTGTCCTCCAGCCCGCGACGCATCTCGGTCAGAGCCAGCTCCCCTTCATCAACGCTCTTCTTCAGCCGGGTTAGCCCCTCACGTTTGATGTTGAGCTGATGAGCCTCGCGATCCTGCATGGCCAAGAGGTCGTCGATCTCTTTCTGAAACGCCGGGAGCGCGAACTCCTGATTGGCCCACTTGAGCGACGTCTGCTGGCTGTCGATCGCGGCCTTGAGGATCGGGTACGCCTCGGCCAAGAGTCGCTGCCGACGCTCGGTGCTGCCGGTGAGCTTGGTCACTTCGGCCGTGAGTTCTTCAATCTTGCGGCTGGAGAGATTCATCTGCACTTGCCGGTCGATGAGATCGAGCCGGACCTGCTTCATCTCCTGGTCGATCTTCCGGTCGTGAATTTCTTCCGGTAGCGATTCGGTGACACCGTCCGCCGCTCGGTCGGCAGATGCTTGGACGAAGCCTTTGAGCTCGTGCGTCCCACGCCCCGCGACGGCGAAGACGCTCACCAATCCGCCCGCGACAACTCCCAATACCACAATGATCTTCCGCATGATTCATCCCCTGGTTCGTGCTGCTTCAGTGTCTGTTGCGAGCAACTCACGCGAGCGGCTCTGCCACAAGCACGAACGAGAGCAGGGATGATTCCGCAGAATTCTGGAAAGATTTTGAAAGTGGATGCGGAAATCAGAAAGACTGCCAATCGTTCCTCTGCAGACTGGTGAACGATGGCAACAACTTCCGCGACGAATCACGTTCCTTACGCAAACTTCAGCAGCAAGTCGCCTGTGGAAACTTGGCTGCCGGGTTTGACGAGGACGTCGGCGATTTTGCCGTCTCGTTCGGCGTTGATCGTCGTTTCCATTTTCATGGCTTCGAGCGTCAGCAGCTTTTGGCCCTTCTTGACCGGGTCACCCGCTTGGACTGCGACGGTGACGACCATGCCAGGCATGGATGCTCCGACTTGGTTGATATCAGCGGGGTCCGCTTTGACGGCGGCTTTCTGCGTTGGTTCGAGCGACTTGTCGATGACGGTCACGTCGCGCGGTTGGCCGTTGAGCTCGAAGAAGACCGTACGAGAACCGTCGGCGTGCGGCTCGCTCGTTGTCAGGAACTTGATGATCAAAGTCTTGCCCGATTCGATGTCGATTGAAACTTCTTCGCCGGTGTTCATTCCGTAGAAAAAGATCGGCGTCGGGAAGACGCTGGTGTCGGAGTATTGCTGTTCGTGCTTGGCGAAGTCGTCGAAGACTTTCGGATAGAGGACGGACGACATCACTTCACGCGACGATGGATCGCGGCGGAGCGTGGTCTTCAGCGTTTCTTTGACCTTGGCGAAATCAGTGGGCGGGAGCGTTTCGCCGGGGCGAGTCGTAAATGGCTTCCGGTCACGGAGGATGATTTGCTGGATGCGTTCGGGGAAACCGCCCTGTGGAAAGCCCATCGCGCCGCTGAACAGTTCGATGACCGATTCTGGAAATGCAAGCTCGCGATCACCGTTCAGGATCGCCTCGGGTGTCAGTCGATTCGCAACCATGAACAACGCCATGTCGCCGACGGCTTTGGAACTCGGCGTCACTTTGACGATGTCACCGAGCATCAGATTGACCTGAGCGTAGGCTTTGCAAATTTCCGACCATTGGCCTGCCAGCCCGAGCGACTTCGCTTGTTGATACAAGTTCGTGTATTGCCCGCCTGGCATTTCATGGCTGTAGAGATCGGTCGTTGCTGGCTGTTGTTCGCTTTCAAACGGCGAGTAGAACTGACGCACCGCTTTCCAATAGTCGGCGATGGAATCGAGGCTCAGCGAATCGAGTCCGGTTTCGCGCGGGGAAAAACGCAGACTCTCGCTGATGAAGTTGAGGTTCGGCTGCGATGTGCCGCCGCTCATCGGAGCCATTGCGGCATCGGCGATGTCGAGTTGTTCTTCGGCGGCCATCAGGATCGACGCCGATTGAATGCCGCCGGTATCGTGCGTGTGGAAGTGGATCGGAATGCCAATCTCTTGCTTCAACGCTTTGACCAATTCACGAGCCGCTCGCGGTTTGCACAAGCCGGCCATGTCTTTGATCGCCAGGATGTGCGCGCCCATCTTTTCGAGCTGCTTGGCCATGTCGACGTAGTACTTCAACGAATACTTCGTGCGACCAGGATTCGTAATGTCGCCGGAGTAACAGATCGCCGCTTCGCAGATCGGTCGCACGCCGTGTGAGGGGGTCGCGTTGATGACCGCGTCCATCGCGACTTGCATGTTCGGGATGCAGTTCAGCGAATCGAAAATGCGGAATACATCCATGCCACACTCCGCCGCCTCGTTCACGAATTCGCGAACGACATTGTCCGGGTAATTCGTGTAACCGACGGCGTTGCTTGCTCGCAGTAGCATCTGAAAGAGGATGTTTGGCACTCGCTCACGCATGTCGGCGAGTCGCTGCCAAGGGCACTCCTTGAGGAATCGCATCGCAGTGTCAAATGTCGCTCCGCCCCACATTTCCAACGAGAACAGTTGCGGACAAAGCCGTGAGTATGCCTCGGCGATTTCCAAGAAATCTTTGCTTCTTAGCCGCGTGGCCAGCAGCGATTGATGCGCATCGCGAAAAGTCGTGTCGGTCATCATCAGCGTTTTTTGCTCGCGCACCCAAATCGAAAACTTCTCCGGGCCGAGATCCTGCAAACGATCGCGTGTGCCGAGCGGCCGCGCGTCGTGAATGTTGAATTCCGGAACCGGAGCCGCATCGCGTCGCGCGGGTTGAGGCCGTTTGCCAGCGAACAACGAATTGCCGTTGACGATGATTTCGCCGAGATACGTCAGCAGTTTGGTCGCGCGATCCTGACGCTTCGGGAACTTAAAGAGATCAGGCGTTTCGTCGATGAAACGAGTCGTGCAAAGTCCATCTTGGAAAGTTTGATGTCGCAGCAGTTTGACTAAGAACGGGATGTTGGTCTTCACACCGCGAACTCGGAATTCGGCCAAGCAACGATCGAGTCGCTTGATCGCATCGACGAATCGTCGACCGCGAGCGGTCACTTTCACCAGCAGCGAATCGTAAAACGGATTGACGACCGCACCAGAAAATGCCGAACCCGCATCAAGGCGAATGCCCATGCCACTCGCGCTGCGATAGTGCGCGACGCGACCATAGTCGGGCAGAAAATTGTTGGCCGGGTCTTCAGTGGTCACTCGGCACTGCACGGCAAAACCGGTTGTCTTTACGTCTGCTTGCGAGTTGATCCCGATCCGCTCGTCCGACAACGGAGCGCCTTGAGCAATCAAGATCTGCGACTTAACAACGTCATAGCCGGTCACTTCTTCGGTGACGGTGTGCTCGACTTGAATGCGCGGGTTGACCTCAATGAAGAAGTATTGATTCGTGTCTGCATCGACGAGGAACTCGACGGTGCCTGCCGCGTAGTAACCGACTTGCTTACCAATCTTGATCGCCGCGTCGCACAAACCTTCGCGAACATCAGCACGCAAATTCGGAGCGGGAGCAATCTCGACCACCTTCTGATGCCGCCGCTGCACCGAGCAGTCTCGCTCGTAAAGATGAACGAGGTTGCCGTGTCGATCGCCTAGCAATTGCACTTCGATGTGCCGCGCTCGTTGCACGAATTTTTCGACAAAGATGTCTGGGCTGCCGAACGCCGAGAGCGATTCGCGACGAGCTTGTTCGTACTGCGCGGCGAATTCAGACTCTTCGCGAATGACGCGCATCCCGCGTCCACCGCCGCCGTGAGCGGCTTTCAAGATCACTGGAAAACCGAGGGACTTCGCCAGCGCGAGTCCTTCATCGGTGTTGATGATCGCTCGCTGGCTTCCGCTCAAAACCGGCACGCCCGCCTTCGCCGCGATCTCACGAGCAATCGTCTTGTCACCGAGACTATGCAACGCTTCGACGCTCGGGCCGACGAAAGTGATGCCGTTGTCAGCGCAAGCCTGAGCCAGTTTCGGGTTCTCGCTCAGGAAACCATAACCGGGATGAATCGCGTCAATACCGTGCTTCAGGCAGATCGCCATGATGGCGTCGATATCGAGGTATGACTTGATCGGCTCCCCTTTTTTGCCGATCTGATACGCCTCATCTGCTTTGAATCGATGCAGAGCAAACCGATCTTCGTGCGTGTAGATTGCGACGGTGCGAATGCCCAATTCATAGGCGGAGCGGAAGACTCGAATCGCGATTTCGCTGCGATTCGCGACCAACAGTTTTTCAATCTTATTCATGACAACCTAAGTAGTAAGACGCTTTTGAGCGGCATTCATGGGCGGCTGAGCAGATGACGACCCTGCCTCAATTCAGTGGGGCATGGTACGTTACGGACCCGCTCAACCAGTCGCAATTCTCCCGCTCGATTCTCTGCCAACGAACGGTTTGGACTCGCCTGATTATCCGAATTATTCGAGCAAAACAGGCTTAGGCAAAAAACAAAGGACACCAATGCTTTCGACGATCTTCCTGCTGACAACTCTCCTTACCGCCGAGCCTGTCGTTTCTGAATCGACGACCGACGAGCAGGGCATTCGAACGCATCGAGTGACATCGGAGTTTCAGTCCGGTGAGACATTGCTCCGCGTGCTGATGCCCGAAAAGATTGAACCGAATGCGAAACTGAAGACGCTCTATATCTTGCCGGTCGAAGCCAACTCTGAAAATCGCTACGGCGACGGCCTGCTCGAAGCCAAGAGGCTCGATCTGGCCAACAAATATCGGCTGATCTGCGTCGCCCCGACGTTCTCTCACCTGCCGTGGTACGCCGATCACCCGATCGACAAGACGATCCGACAAGAGGCGTATTTTCTGGAGGTCGTCATTCCCGCTATCGAAAAGCATTATTCGGCCATCAACGAACAAAGCGGACGATTGCTCGTAGGCTTCAGCAAATCAGGCTACGGAGCCTGGAGCTTGTTACTGCGACATCCTGACCAATTCTCGAAAGCCGCTGCGTGGGACGCTCCCTTGATGAAAACGGCTCCCGACCAATTTGGCATGGGATCGATCTACGGCACTTCCGAAAACTTCGCGGGCTATCGCCTCGATCAGTTGCTGCGTGAGCGAACGGAATTGCTGCGTGCAAAATCAGAATCCCAACCCGGCGTCCGTTTGATTCACTTCGGCTTCGACAACTTTCGCGATCATCACGAACGCGCAGAAGCACTGCTCAACGAATTGGAGATTCCACACTCCTACATAGACGGCCCGAAGCGTCCACACACTTGGCACAGTGGCTGGTTAGCAGAGGCGGTCGAACTTCTGGTGGATGGTGTGTGATAGCACTTTCAAAGTGAGCTCTGTTAGCTTTATCTGCGGCCCCAAAACTCCGTACTTCGACTGCGCGCTGGTCTCGCCGATGGCCAAGAAACATGGGCGACAAACTGAATTGTGGAACGAATGCGGAGACCTTCGGTCAACGAGCACTGGCTCGGTCAGGAGACCGGCGGCAACGCTTTTTTTACGGATTGGCTGATAGCGGCAGACGCACCAATTCCAATGACTTGGCATCGAACCAAACGCGGCCTTTCGTCGCACGCAGTTCGGCGACGAGTTCGACTTCACGGGATTCTTCCGTCACAGTGAATTCGAATTGCAGCTTTGTCCAATCGGTCGTACCGGTTTGTTTGTTGGTTCGTTTGCCGCCGGAGATGCGCAGGCCGGCTCCGAGGCCACGTTCGTCGTCGAAGGTTTGCAGATCCTCGGTCTTAGCGAGAGCACGAAACTCGTAGCGGCCTGCGGCGATGAGCACCTTACGCCGCCACGACGCGATGCAACGACCGCTCGGTCCTGGCTCAATCAAGTAAGTCCTACGCTCACCAGGCAAAGTGACTTCGTCGTGCTTGGCGTCGCCGGTCTCGGAGGCTTTGGACCAGTTGGTCAGTAGCACCGGCGTCTGGCCCTTGAATCGGACGAGCAGTGGCTCTGGCCTCGCGAGTTGTTCCTTGAGATTCTTAGCTCGCGCGGTGATTTGATTCTTGAAGCCAGTCACTCGCCCGTCTTGATCGCGAGCGTGATTGGGACTGATTGCTTCCCAAGTCGGTCTCATGCGTTGATGGATTTCATCGATCCGCTTCAAGAGCCTGTCTGGTGGATCGAACATCGGCAACAGCTCGGCGACACGTTCGCGATACCGCGCTCGCCAATCGAGGTTTTGCAGGACCACGTTCGAGACTGTTGCTCCAGAAGTGTTGAAGACCGGTGTTCCCGTATCGCCAAACATTTGGTCCATGCCATGCGGCAAGAACAGAGCCTTGTGCGTCTTCGGTTCAAAGTAGATGCGGTAGTTGTTGCGATTGCGGACGTAACCGTCCCAATGACAGGCCATCAATTCGATCGCCATGAAACTGAAGAACTCCTCGACGTCCAAGAGTTCTTCGACTCGTTCCCAACGTTTCGCCGGGTTCGGTTCGGAGCACGCAGCTCGCAGAGCCAGCAATTCGGAACGGTCATCGCCTTCACCTTCGTCCTTCTCTAGTTCGTTGCCGATGTCCTGTAAGAAGCCGCCGTCGTAGAGGTTGCCAGTCGGGTTGACGAAATGCCGCTTGAGGAATGTTTTGTCGAAGCCCTCTTTGAGAACGTACATCCCCAAATCGCGACCGTTGAGCCAGACCCGAGCGTGAGTCACTCGCGGCGTCGGCACTCCCGCCGATCGGAACAACTCCGAGCAGATCAGTTCTTGCAAGTAAGTCCCATCCTGCACGGAGTTATTGAGGTGCCACTTGTCGAGATCGTGAAATCGGCGTTTCTTGTTCTCGACGAACTTGGTCATATTCAACGTCAGCGCCGGCTTGTCGTCGAAGCCTCGAAAACTGCCGGCGGCTCCCTTCAATTTGAGAGCCACGTCTGCGTGCGTGATCTTGTCGTCTTCGCGAATGACACTCCGCACATACGCTCGATTGTTCTGTCGCAGCTTCTGCAGTTCCTCGGGCGAGATGTCGATGTGGAGTTGCGGGATGACTCCTTTGTCGAAGAATTCGTCGCTCTGGTCGTGAGTTGGTTTCGACTTGATCGCTGAAACGATCACCGGTTCGTCGCCTGCGTTTGTCAAACGCTCGACGAAAGCACCAATCAGTATGGCTATGACAACTGCGATGACTCTGAGTCTTTCCGCTTTCATCAGTGACTCTCCATCGCGAGGTCGAAACTAGCTCAGCGAGATAATGAGTTCCAACTGCTTGATGAGTTCGGGCACATAGACCGTTGCTACGCGCCAAAGCCGCTCATCGACAATTTCGCCATAGTCGTGAGCCAACACATGCCGTTGGGCGATGATCGGTCGCCAAGCAATTTCGCTGTGGGAGTTTTGAAACTCCTGAGAAATGGCACGAGCAGCTTCTCCGATGATTTCAACTTGTCGCTCAACTGCGCTACGGAGCAAGAGGTCTTCGGAATAGTCTTCCAACGTTTTCTGAGCGACGAAGCTAACAACAGCTTGCGCGGCTGCGAGCATATCCAACACGTAAGCTAGATCGTTGCGGTCTGGATCACGCGGCATGAATCACCTCGCGTGTACTCAGAATTCGTTCTTTACGAATTGGGTTTCGCAGCGCTTCCTTCTCGATCAGATCCACAGGTCGTCCGAAAAGGACGACCAATTCATCTCGCATGGCCAAGAGATCCCATAAGCTCCACTGCGACTTGGGTTCAAACGAAACCAAAACGTCGATATCGCTTTCGGGACCGAAGTCGTCTCGCAACACGGAACCAAAAAACGCAAACTCACGAACTCGCCACTTTCGACAGAAAGTGGCGATCGAAATTTGAGGCACTGAAATGTTGCGAGATGCCGACATGCGGTAGTCCACTTCTCATGAGGTATTGGACGAAGTGTATCGCGGGACTCACGCCTTCCAATCGGCTGTCTGCAAAGTCAGAGAGTGACTCAACTGGGGGGGGGCGCTCGGTATTTCTAATGCACGCGTTGCCCCGGCACTGCTCCGCAGTCTGGGGCGAGGAGGAAGATTTCTTTGCCTCCGCCGCCAGCGGCGCAGACCATTCCTTCGCTCATGCCGAAACGCATTTTTCGAGGAGCCAGGTTCGCAACCATGATCACCAAGCGACCGACGAGTTGCTCTGGTGTGTAGGCACTCTTGATCCCTGCGAAGACGTTGCGGCGGACGTCGCCACCGAGACTGAGCGTGAGTTGCACGAGCTTGTCGGCACCTTCGACGTGTGAGGCGGAGAGGACTCGCGCGACGCGGAGATCGACTTTCGTGAAATCGTCAATCGAGCACATCTCGCCGACGAGCGGTTCTTTCTCCAAGGCTTCGGGGCCGTCAGTTGGCTGCGTTCCAGCAGCGGGAGTCGCGGCACACGAGGTTGTTTCGCATTGAACGGGAGTCGCGACAGGCGCTGCCGCAGCATTGGCGGTTGTCGGAATTGTCACGGCGGCATCGGGAATCTTGCTGTCTTCGATCATGGCTTCTACCTGTTTGAGTTCGACTCGTTTGAGCATGTGTTGGAATGGGGCGACGGGAGTACCCACTAACGGCGTGTTGGAGTCTTCCCAGCACGTAATCGGAACGTTGAGCAATTCGCCCGCTTGCTGAGCCAAACGCGGCAGCACAGGCGCGAGATACACGATGATTTGTCGGAAGAGATTCAACCCGACCGAGCAAATCTGTCGGACCTCTTCCGCTCTGTCCGGTTGCTTGGCCAGCTTCCACGGGGCCTTCTCGTCGAGATACGTGTTGGCTCGATCGCAAAGTTCGTTGCAGGTCCGAATCACCGTTTGGTAATCGCACCGTTCGTAGGCATCGGCAATCGCTTCTCCGGCAGCAGCAGCGAAGAGGAACAAGCCACCGTCGGCGGGATACGTCTCACACAGCGTCTGGCCGCCGACAAACTTGGCTGTGCGAGCGGCGATATTCACGACACCGCCGACGAGTTGCTTGTTCGTCTTATCGACGAACTCATCCAGACTCAGGTCGAGGTCATCGAGTCGCGAGCCGAGCTTCGAGGCGTAGTAGTAACGCAGGTACGCCGGGTCGAGATGCTTCAAGTACGAAGCAGCTTGCACGAACGTCCCTTTGGACTTCGACATCTTCTCGCCGCCGACAGTCAAGAAGCCGTGAATGTGGACCTTCATCGGCAACTTGCAGCCCGATGCCTTCAACATCGCTGGCCAGAAGAGCGTGTGAAAGTAGGTGATGTCTTTGCCAATGAAGTGGTGAATTTCGGAGGAGGGAGAGCTTTCGAGGTTCGAGGCCTCGTCGCGCCACCAATCGTCGAAGTTCTCGCCATTCTTCTGGCACCATTCCATCGTCGAGGCCATGTAGCCGATCGGCGCGTCGAACCAGACGTACCAATAGTTGCCGGGGCTGTCGGGGATCTCGAAACCGAAATACGGAGCGGGACGGGAGACGTCCCAGTCGCGCAGCGGCTCTCCGAGGAAGTGCCCTTTGAGGTAATTCGCCACTTCGCTTTGCAGATGCTCACCAGATTGCGTCCACTCTTCGAGGAAGCTGTGCAATTTCTCGATGTTGATGAAGAGGTGATTGGCCGAACGCAACTCCGGTGTTGCACCCGACAACGTACTGGTCGGATTGATCAAGTCGGCTGGGGAGTAAGTTGAGCCGCACTTATCGCAGTTGTCGCCGTATTGGTCAGCCGCGCCACACTTGGGGCACGTCCCTTTGACAAACCGATCGGCCAAGAATGTACCGGCCTTTGGGTCGAAGAGCTGTGTCACCGATTTTTCGGTGACGTAGTCTCCTTTGCGCAGTTCGGCCCAAAGTCGGTGACAGAGATCGCGATTCGTTTCGCTGTTCGTGCTGCCGTAATTGTCGAAGTCGATGTCGAACCCGGCGAAGTCGCGAACGTGAGCGGCTCGCATGTCGGCGATGAGCGCCTCTTCGGAGCGTCCCTCTTGTCGCGCACGAATCATGATTGCCGTGCCGTGCGTGTCGTCCGCGCAAACGAAAACGCAGCGATTGCCTCGCAGCTTTTGAAAGCGGACCCAAATGTCCGTCTGGATGTATTCGACCAAGTGGCCAATGTGAATGTGCCCGTTCGCGTAAGGCAACGCGGCGGTCACGAGAATGCGACGTTGTGTCATTGTGTTTCTCAATGGGGGATCGGAAGGGGGCGGATTGTAGTGCGGAAGGCGGAAGGCGGAAGGCGCGATCGCTTAACCGCGTGCCGCAGGCACATGCGTTTCAAAACGCGCATGCCACGGCGAGCAGCTAGAAATCCCATCAAAACCGCGTGCAGTTTCTGTCGAAGCGTGAGTCACTTGGTCCAGAATAGCCAATACGGATCGACTGGCTGGCCGACGATGCCGGGAGTGCGCGGTTGGGTCCAGATTTCTTTGCCATCGAAGAGGACGTGCAGTTCGGCACTGCCGAGGCGGGCGAAGCTGTATCGCCAACGAGCGGGTTGTTCGGCGGTGTCCGCTTCGATTTGGACGAGCACTTCCGGGTTCGTGCCGTGAGCCAGAACAAAGACCGCTCCGTCGAGCACTTTGGCGGACTCGTCGTGATAGCGGTGGACCGGCTGAACCAACAGCCGCAGTTCAAACCGCGAGTTGTTGGGGTCCCAAAACTCATGCGCTTCCAAGCGGCGGCTGATCTCTTTCATCTGGCGGAGTCGCACTGCGGGTTGTGGTCCGACATCGGCAGCGTTCGGGATGTCACTCAAGGCGAAGTGCGACCTCTTCGGAGCCCAGCGCTGACCAGTCGGTGCGTCGAGCTGAATCAACTCCGGCGAAGTCAGCGTCAGAGCATGGACCCACGGCTGGTCCTTGCCGACGTTGCGATACAACTCCAAGAAGGCCACGGGGCGTCCCGTCTTCCCCCACGCCCAGAGCGTCCCGGCCTCGTTGTTCCGCGCGGCGTCTCCGTAAGTGAGCAGCGGATTCGGCAACAACTCGAGCGGCGCATTGCGACTCTTCACCGAGCCCTGCACCGTGAACTCGGACACATGCTCGCGAGCTTCCTTCACCGCCGGCGACGGCTCCGTTTTCTTCGGCGTGTCGTCGTCCGAAAGCGCCCCAGTCGTTAGCCAAAGGGCGACCGTCAACGCAGTGACCAATGGAAGTCCATGTAGCACGATCGTCTCTCCGACTTGGAACATGAAACACTACTTGGAAAATTGAAGCAGCTTCTTGAGCGACACGACGCGACTATGAACGCGGATGAAGAAGGGCTCTTTCGGATCGAACGGCGGCTTGCGCCAGGCCACTTCCCAAACCGGCTTGTCGTCGAGCGATGCCTTGAGTGCGTAGCCAGTCATCGGGGCCAGTGAGTAGTACCAGCGGAACGCACCGTCGGACTTCAGTGCTTCCAGGACAATCAGTAGTTCCGGGTCGGTGCCGTGTGCGTGAGCAAAGAGTGCTCCGTCGAGTGTGTCGCTGTTCTCGGCACCAAAACGAATCAGCGGCTTCGTGAGCAACCGCAGTTCGTCGGATTGCGGCCGCCCTTCAAACTCGTCCGACGCCGTGAAGCGTTTGGCAATTTCACGCATTTGGATCAATCGCTGCACGGGACTGTTGGCCGGAACGGGAGCCTCGGGAACCAGCTTCACTTCGACACCGGCACGCTTCGGCTCCCAGGTTGCCTCCCCTTTGCGAGTCACTCGGAACGGCACGGGGGCCAGTGATTGAAACTCATGAATCCACAAATCATCGCCGGTTAGAAAGACTTGTGCTCCGACCATCGGCCGACCCGCTTCGCTCTTCCACAAAAAGAATCCGCCATCTTGAAGACCGCTCACCGGATTCGTGAATCGCAACAAAGGTTCCGGTTCGACGCCGAGCTTCGCTTTGAAGTCCGGTGCCAGCAGAAACTCATAGTCTTTGAGCGAACTCTTCATAAACTCCAATCGTTGTGCTGCGAGCTTTTCGGCAGCCTTCTTCTCGGCCTCCACCGACTGGCCCGAATTCGGATCCGGCTTGTCTTCGGCGAACAGAGAACCGAACACAGACAGGCTCACAAGCCCAGCGGTGATGACTCGCATCGTGTGGCGGGAATGATTCATAGGCTTCACTTCACTTTCATTATCTTCGCGGCGCGGATGGCCAGGCTCTTCACAACGAACTCGGAACCGCTGGGGGTATCGCTGGCGTCGGCGTTTACCGCGAGGTGTTTGATGTCGTGGGTGCCGACCGGGCGTTGGGAGAAGAGCCGGAAGTCTTCAGAGTTCGGTTTCGCGATGAAGTAGTACAGGACCGGCCCCTTGCGTTGTAGACGGAGGCGGCCAGCGGTGGCGAATTCGTTGATCGCCTCGTTGAGGTACAGGTTTGGGCGGTTAGGAAAGTAGATGGTCGCGGAAGCGTTCGTGGTTTTCGCAGTGGCCTTCACCCCCTCGCGGACTTCGATGCCAGCTCGATACGAGTCTTCGATACCGACGTTGAAGCCGATGCCGCTTCCCCATTGTCCTTGCGAGGGGATCGTTTTGAGGCCGGCGTATTCGATGGTCGCGATGAAGTCTCCTTGAAGTTCGATCTTCGGCGAGATGCCAGCCATTTGCGGCTTCGTCTCACCAGCGGGCATCGAGTAACGGAGACCGGCGTCGGTGGCGGTGATGTATTTGTCCGCTTTGGAATCCCAGACAGAGCGGAACTCGGCGCGGTTGAACTTCGACTTCGTGAAGTCCCACGTCATCGAATCGGGCAGGTCGGCATCGGGAATCACGGCGAGTTTCTGCGGACCGCCGGCGAGGTCTTGCTCAGCGACACTCGGCAGCTTGGTCGGCCAGTCGCCTCGATAGCGGATGTTGCGGACTCGGACATCGGATTCGTTGGCGTAGTGGAACAGGCCGAAGTGCCGCAGGTTTGTCGGCTCGATGTCGTGAGTGAAGACGACGTCGCCGTTGAGTTCGATCGTCAGCGAGTCACCTTTCGTGCGGAACTTGATCGCGTTCCAGTCGCGCGGTTTGAGCGGCAACTTCGTAGCAGCGTCGCTCGTGGCCGACGCGCCCGCCGATATAACCCGAAGCGTCAGCGAGGGCGAGCGCTTCGAACGGCTTTCATCTGGGAGTTTTCCGGAGCGTCCGCCCTCGCTGACGCTTCGGGTTACATCGGCAGCGGCGACGTTATCCGCCGTCAAACCGGTGCGGTCCCAGCGGCCATCGGTCAGCCAGTGGATTTGCACGCCGTCGGGTTCGAGCAAGAGGACCATGCGATCGAGCGCCGGATGCACGAGCGTCTTGCCGCGTATCGTTCGCTTCGGTGCATTCGCTCCGAGGTACGACAACTGATTGTTGGCAGGGGCCGCGATTTTCACTTCGGGGTCGTAGTAAAACTCGTAAGCGATCTCGCCGTCTTCGAGCATCGGCCGGTGATAGCGGATGATGTTCTCGACCTTCCGTCGATCGCGAGCCGGATTCGCATCGAGCGTTTGCGGCGACGCCAGCACCATCTCGTCGAGCTTCCAGGCAAACGGAGTCTGTCCCAATACTGTTCGGCACGGGATTTGCGCATAATAAATATAAGAGTACAGTATTGCGCTTTCGCTCGGCCGTGCGCAACATTCCCGCATGGCACGCCGAACGTCAATCAAGCCGGAGATCCA
>JAPLNX010000094.1 GCA_026400935.1 Planctomycetia bacterium
AGAACTCGTCCAAAAACTACTCCGTGTTTTTGGGGTGAGGGCGAATCGTGTAGTTCCACTGAGGGCAGATGTCGTGGCGGGTTAGTTGAATCGTTTTGAACTCGGCGTTGGTGACCTTCAAGCCGGTCAGGTAGGTTTGTTCAAAGTAGGTCGCGGTGACTTTCAGACCGGTCGTGGTTGTTGTGCGGCGGATGAAGCCCAGCAGAATCAGCAGCGTACTCAGCACATGGCCGGCCCAAGTGGCGGCGATTTGGCTGAAGAGCCGGTGCTCAATCGGATTCCATTTCGAGGTTCCCGGTGGGTAGTGGCTGACCGTGATCTCCAGCCCGCTCTCGTCCGCGAAGTCTTGCAGGCGCTTCTTGTATCGTCGGGAACGCGCCGCGTTGCTGCCGCCGGAGTCGGCCTCGATCAGCAGACGTTTGGCTTGCGGGTAGTATGGTTGGCTCAGACGCCACCAGTCGCACAGGGCGTCCACGGCCAGGTCCGCGGTGTCGCTGGAGGTCGTCACGCACACATGACCCTCGTTGCGTTCCGGATCGTAGACGCCATACGGTGCCGCGCGGCCCACCGCGTCCGAGGGGAAGTCGTGATCGTTGACCTTCTCCCCTTCCTCACACCAAGTTTGACCGGCGTTTTTGAACTGCCCCACGAGTTCCTTTTTCTTGGTATCCACGCTGACTCGCGGGTCACCACTGCGGCGGAAGTCTTCGCGCTGTTCGGCAATGTGCCGGAACTGCTGATCGCGCTGCGCATGCGACTTTCCGGTGTGCAGCACTTTGCGGTGGCTGCGCAGTCCATACTTCTGGTCGCGCAGCAAACGCCCGATCGTCGTCGGACAAGCGCGGTGATCCAACTTCTCCGAGAGCCCACGCAGCCGCGACCGGACCCATTTCTCGTCCGAACACGGATTGCCGGCGGTTTCGGGATCGACGCACCGCAGCAGGTCGGCGATCAGGGTCGGATCTTTTTTTCGACGCGCGGCCGCCCGCCTCCGGGGAGTCGGACATGGTCGATCGGCCGCTCACGCAATTCCTCGTCGAGTTCGTCACCGCCCCGGCGAATCGTTTCCGGATGCAGGCCGGTGATCTCCGCCAGCCGTTTCAATCCGCCATGTCCGAGACGCTTGGCCTCGCGGCCAGCCACCCACCGGCGTTGCTGCTCATCCAAGCGGCTCAGCAACAGATTGAGTTGCCGATGATCGTCTCGATCCGCATGGTCACCCGCCCGACAGGCCGCACATTCACACTCGCGAACCGCTAATTCCGTTGACATCGTTCGGCCTCCTTCCTTGGAGTCGCCGCTAGTCTACATAAGACTGTCTAATTCACGAATCAGTTCTTGGACCGGTTCTTAGCGATAACCACCGCGACCGCCACCGTATCCACCACCACCACCGCCTCCGCCTCCGCCTCCGCCTCCGTATCCACCACGTCCACCACCTCCTCCACCGCCACCGCCGGGACGAGGAGCACGCTCTTGAGCCTCGTTGACCTTGATTGTCCGGCCATCGAGTTGACCGCCGTCCATTTCTTGCATGGCTGCTTGGCAGTGATCGTCATTGGCGAAGCTCACAAAGCCGAAGCCACGTGAACGACCGGTTTCACGATCCATGATCACCTTCGCTTCGGACACTTCACCGAACCGCTCGAACGCCTGATGGAGTCCGTCGTCCGTCGTCGCCCAAGCCAACCCACCGACGAATAGTTTCTTAGCCATTCCCAAACTTCCTCAAACTGGCACCGCTTTCCAGACAGTGCAATTTCATCACCCAGGCTCCGCAGGAATTCACTCAAACACCCACTCGACCCAGACAGGACACCCCGACAGCGTCCATCCGAAGCGGCACCATATCTTCAGTGCCGGAAACCCGCAATGCTGACTTTCGCTACCTCCTATTGACGTAAAACGGCAAATCTACATCGCGTGAATCGGTCACGACTTTTTGGCGTGGCTGGATTTCGCCCGACAGGATGAAACGTCACAATGTCCTGACTTTACGGATCAGCAAAGACAGCCATATCGGGCCATGCGGAGGATTTCACAGTGAACGCTCAAGTTGGTTTTCTGCAAGCTGCGGTCGGATTCAGTTTAACTTTGGTGATATCGAGTTTCATCCAAGCCGCTGAGCCAAAGTGTGCGTGTAAATTGGATCCAGTTGATCGTCAAACCGTTTGGTCGCCATTGCGAGCAGACGCCCTCGGTCCCTCACCAGAACTGAGAAACGATACTCCACGATTGCTCAAAAACGATTTGGACTTCGACTCAGTCGATGCGCCGTTGCAAGTGGTCGTCCCCGAGAGGTTGCTGAATCGATTGTTGGCGACCGAACGAACAGAGACCGGTCGCGTGCGTGACGTCATCGCTAACACGGATGTAGTCGGTCAGCAAACTACAGTAATTCGTGTGCAAGCGGACTGTCAGCCCAACTCCCAGCGAGCGGAGATTCACCTTGTACTTCAAGGGGAAGTTTACAGCGACACGATGGGAGTAACTCGGCAAGCGACCGTCAACACGTTGGGGAAACACACAGTCGTTGCGATCAAACCGGTGATGTTCGATGGTCGTCAACTCTCAACGCGACGACCTCAAATTTGGGTTGATGTGCATAATGAGCATGTCAGTGCGGCCACGACTCTCGACGGCTTGCCGATTTTCGGAGGGATCGCTCGCGGCACGGCGCTATCGACCGCCGAACGGCTTCGTCCGCAAGCAGATGCCGAAACGGCGGATCACCTTTCGGCTCAAGTCGGTCCACAGTTCAACCAAGAGGCAGATCTGCAACTCGCCCACTGCAATCGAATGCTTAAGAACGATCTTTTGGCTCGCTTCAGTGAATTCTGGCCGACGAGCATGACTACGCGATCGACCGATTCTCACGTTGTGGTTTCAGGAAGTTGGGACGATACGCCGCGAATGATTCAGTCGTTCAAAAGTGTCAGCCACGGTTCGGCCAGCGATGAAGCAGTCACGGTTCGGATGCATGAATCAGTCTTGAATTCCGCGTTGCAGCGTTTACCGATTGCTGGCAAGACCTTTTCCGAACGTGAACTGCAAGGATTGTTCGAGTCGTTCGTCACTCAACTGGGGGGGCGAGTGCTGACGCTTAAAGACCCAGTCATCGATTCAACGCCAACTCTGACTCCAACGACTACTCCCGCGCTCATGCCGATGATTCGGTTCGCTGATCGCAATGCGATGCGAGTAAAACTTGAAGCGGGTCAGTTGCTGCTCGTGGTCAACGCGAGCGTCGAGATCGCCGGAAACACCGTGCTGACTCAAGATGAAATCACAATGCCGCTGACATGGAAGAATCATCGCAATGCTTGGCAGGTCGATCCCGGGAAGATGACGTTCGCAAAGGCCGATCAAGGCATCTCGTTGGTCGGGATGATGGAATCTTTGGCACGTACTCAATTGGCAAACGCCATTCCGGCAACTTTGCTGCCGCAGGTGATCGCGTTACCAAGCGACGCCGGTTCGGTACCGTCATTGCGGGTTGCGAGTGTCAAAGCGACCGATGGCTGGCTCACACTCTTGCTGTCAGTGGACGCGATTCAACAGCCGGTTCCTGAAGGGGCCGTTCGCCCGACTACAATCATTCGCGCTCAGTCACCGTCGGCCAATCAACATCACTCGCAAACTCAACTCCGGTCACAGCCGGAGACGATCACGCAAATCGAAACCCTGCCTGATCGCCGCTTCAAATCAACCACACCGTCAAAAAGCGTGTCAGCAACGGCGTCCAAATCAGTGTCGTCAAAGGATTCCCAGCGGGGATCCCAAAGTTCACGAACGCCCGCAACCGCAAAAAGTTCTCGTGAATCGCGTGATCGGCGCGCCCCGACTGGTTGGTTTGAATGACGCCTGTGCTTGATTCATTTTGTTGTCTGTCGCCTGTTGTTCGGAGTCACACATGAATTTTCAGAAACGTTTTGAGTGGGCAGCCTGGTGTTGGTTGCTACTGAGCCTGAGTCAGCCGGCGATATTGCAAGCCGAAGACAAGAAGCCGACCGACAAGAGTTCCACTGAAAAGAAATCCGCGGAGAAGAAACCAGATGGGAAGGCCAAACTGCGGGAGATCAAACTCTTCAACGGCAAAAATCTCGATGGTTGGAAATCCTCCGAGTTCGGCGGCGACGGAGAAATCACCATTGATGAAGGTTCGCTAATCCTCGACATGGGGAATGATCTGACCGGCGTCACCTGGAAAGACGCGAAAGTTCTGCCGAAGTTCAACTACGAAATCACACTCGATGCCCAGAGAGTTGACGGTAGTGATTTCTTTTGCGGCCTGACGTTTCCGATCAAAGACGACCCGTGCAGCCTAATTCTCGGCGGCTGGGGCGGCACTGTGTGTGGTCTGTCGAGCTTGAACTTTCGCGATGCGTCTGAGAACGAAACAACAACCTTCCGCGATTTCAAGAATCGTCAGTGGTACAAGATTCGTCTCCGGGTGTTGGAGAAAAAAATCACGGCCTGGGTCGACGATAAAGAGATTCTCGATGCCGATCTCACTGACCAAAAGATTGGCATTCGCAACGAAGTTGAACCGAGTAAACCGTTGGGCTTCTGCACCTATCGAACCAAAGCAGCGCTCAAAAACATCGTTCTGAAAGAGATCGAACCACCAAAAAAATGAAGCAGAAACAAAGAGAACAAGGAGGCCCGATGGTCCGGCTTTGGTTTTCGATGACGGTCTTGTTTTTAGTCGTCAGTAACGTCACAGCGGCAGAACGGCCACTCGTGGTCGTGACCGAAGCGGCACGCAACGTTCATGCGGCAGGCTTCGTCTTCGACGGACATAATGATTTGCCGTGGGAGTTGCGTGAGTCTGCGGGCGGTTCGTTCGACAAAGCCGATATCGCGCTGGGCGTGCCAAAATTTCACACAGACATTCCGCGACTACGAGCGGGCAATGTCGGTGCTCAATTCTGGGCGGCGTATGTTCCGGTCGAGACGTCTAAGGAAAGTCGCTCTTTCACTATGACGCTCGAACAAATCGAGATCATTCGGACGATGGTCCGGCGATACCCGGAGGTCTTCGAGTTCGCAAAGACGGCAGATGATGTGCGTCGAATTCAGAAAGCGGGAAAGATTGCCTCGCTCATCGGTGTTGAGGGGGGACATTCGATCGAAGACTCGCTGGATAAGTTGCGGCACTTGCGAGAACTCGGTGTCGGCTACATGACCCTGACGCATTCAGACACGTTGTCGTGGGCAGACTCGGCGACAGATGAGGCGAAGCACAACGGCCTGACGAAGTTCGGCAAGGAAGTTGTCCTGGAAATGAATCGCCTCGGGATGTTGGTGGATCTCTCACATGTCTCGCCCGACACGATGCGAGACGCCCTGGAAACAACTCATGCTCCGATCATTTTTTCGCATTCGTCCGCACGAGCAATCGCCGATCATCCGCGCAACGTGCCCGACGACGTCTTGGCTCTGACGAAACAAAATGGCGGCGTAGTTATGGTCAATTTCTACTCTGGCTTCATCCACCCAGAATCCGCAAAGCGTCGAGCCAACATGTTCCAAGTCAACCGCGATCTGCACGCGAAGTTTCCTAAAGAAGCAGACTATCAGAAGGCTCGCAAACGCTTTGATGCCGAAAACCCAATCGAAACGGGGACCGTGCAAGACGTGGTCGATCACATCGACCACATTGTGAAGGTTGCCGGAATTGATCACGTCGGTTTGGGTTCCGACTTTGATGGCATTACGAAAACGCCACGTCAATTGGATGACGTTTCAATGTACCCTTTCATCACACAAGAGATGCTCACCCGAGGCTACAAGCCAGAACACATCCACCAACTAATGAGCGGCAACATCTTGCGTGTCATGCAAAGAGCTGAAGAAGTCGCTCGGAAGCTGGCCCCGAAAAAGTAATCCGAAGCGTTAATCAGGGCGAATGCTGCAAATTATCGGCTGCGAATCATCACTTTTCATCGCTCGTCCTTGCTCACGGTTCGGGTTGGTAATGTCCTCAATGTTTGGAGTTCCTCCCATGCGTTTTCTGATGTTTGCCCTCTTATTGTCATGGACAATCCCCGCGTTCGCAGACGACGGCCTGATTGCACACTGGCCGTTGAAAGGAGATTTCAAAGATCGCGGTCCTCACGCACTTCATCTCCGCTCGCACGGCGGCGAACTCTCATCAAACGAGTCCACCGGGACTCGATTCGACGGTCGAGACGATTGGTTGGAAGCCCCAATTCACGACGCACTGAAACTTGGCATGCAGGACTTCACAGTCTCGATGTGGATCAACATTGAAAAGAATCTTGATGACGTTCCTGGTGACCTGCTCAGCCAGTTTGATGCAGCTCAACGTCGAGGGTTTCAATTAAGCGTGAAAAGTCACGCCGTCACCGCAAGTCAGGCCAATACACGCACTCTGCATTTCGGTATCGACAACAATCACATTGAGCCCACTTGGACCGATCATGGCCAAGTGGGTCAGAGCATGTTCGTGAAAGCGCTCGCGGTGTTTGACGGCAAACTCTTCGCTGGCACCTGCGAGCCCGGCAAAGATCGAGCGGGGCATGTTTATCGCTTTGATGGCGGCACGCGTTGGGTCGATTGTGGTAGCCCCGCGCCGTGTAACTCAGTCTCGGCCTTCGCGGTGCTTGAAGGAAAACTCTATGCGGGTGTCTCGAAGTACCGATTGGCCGGATCTGCGTTATCGGAATCCGAGAACGCAAACCTCGGCGGACGAGTTTTTCGGTACGACGGTGAGTCACGTTGGATCGACTGCGGACAACTTCCCGAAACCGAAGGAATCGGCGGAATGGCGGTCTTTCAAGGGAAGCTCTTTGCTGGCTCGCTGTATAAACCCGCCGGATTCTTCCGCTACGATGGAGAGCAGAAATGGACCGCCATGCCACTCCCCAATGGGAAACGTGTGGAAGCGATGTGCGTCCACAACAATGAGTTGTTCGCTTCAAGCTACGACGAGGCCCACATCTACCGCTTCAACGGCGAAACCTGGACCGACTGCGGGCAAGTTGGTGAAACCACAAACACGCAGACTTACTCTTTCGCAATTCACAACGGTCGAATGTACGTCGGCACGTGGCGCACCGGTAAAGTCTTTCGCTACGACGGCGACAATCACTGGGCCGACTGCGGTCGCTTGGGCGAAGAGTTGGAAGTGATGGGCATGCTCGTCCACAACGGTAGCCTCTTCGCAGGATCGTTACCGCTGGCCGAAGTTTTTCGATATCGCACCGATACCGACCCACGGTGGGACAGCGTCGGGCGAGTCGATCTCACTCCCAACGTGATGTATCGCCGAGCCTGGACCATGTCGGAATTTCAAGGCCGCCTTTTCGTCGGCACACTCCCGTCCGGCAGAGTCCTTTCAATTGCCGCCGGAGCGAACGTGACCGACGACCGCTCACTCCCCTCCGGTTGGCAACACCTCGCCGCACAACGATCGGGGAAAGAGTTGAAGCTCTTCGTCAACGGTCGCTTGGCTGCAACATCGACCTCATTTGAGCCTGCACAATACGACCTCTCTTCGACAGCCGCACTAAGAATCGGCTCCGGCCCCACCGACTACTTCAACGGCCAGCTTCGCGACATCCGTCTTCACCGCCGAGTACTGACCTTAGAAGAGATCAGAAGCTTTGCTCAATAACCACATCACGCCGCGTTGATTGTTAGCCAGGGACAGTCAAGCACGATGACTCTCGAGGCTATCGTGCCTTGCGAGCGATCCGTAATCCACCATCCAACGGGCTACGCACGCCGATACCAGGCCGATTCATAACATGAGTGTAGATCATCGTTGTCGCAACATCGCTGTGTCCGAGAAGTTCCTGAACCGTGCGGATGTCGTGATCTGATTCCAGCAAGTGAGTCGCAAAGCTGTGTCGCAGGGTGTGGCTACTCGCCGGTTTCGCCACGCCCGAACGTCTGACGGCTTCGTTCATCGCTCGCTGCATCGTCGTCTCGTGCATGTGATGCCGACGAATCGCTCCGCTGCGGGGATCTTTCGATAGCCCAAGAGCTGGAAACACAAACTGCCAACACCATTCACGATTGGCATTCGGGTATTTCACCGCCAAGGCATATGGCAATTGCACGCGACCGCCACCCTGTTGTTTATAGCTAACTTTCTGGCAGAGTTTTAAAAATCTGGAAAGCGATCGCAAGGTCGTGCATTCGGCGGAGTCCAAGCCAGAATGGCAGCGGGCCTGGCGGGCGTTCGGTGGCACGGTTGTTGTATCCACCA
>JAPLNX010000140.1 GCA_026400935.1 Planctomycetia bacterium
CGCCGCTTCGCCATCACGCGACTCAAACACCATCCGCTCAAAGAAAGCCTACGAGGCAAAATGCAAATAGCCGGCTGGAACGACGACTTCCTTGCGGAAGTCCTAACAGGTCAACAACTTTGATACGCGCTGACCGTGGATGCCGTCTGCCAGAACTTTTGCCACACGCAACGAAAAATTGCTCCCCGCATCCATTTCCACGTTATCTCTGCCTCTCCAAGATATCGCGCTATGAAAACCAATAATTCTTGCTCACGTGTGAAGTGTTGCGTCGCACTTGGATGTCTGGCGCTGCTGGTCCACCTTTCGATTCGAGCCACCATCGGACAGGACGCGGATAGCCCGGCCAAAGTCACCGAGGCCGTTCCTGGCGAAGTGGCTTTCAAAGAACGCATTCAGCCGTTGTTTCAAAACTTTTGTGTCCGATGTCACGACGCGGAGAACATGGAATCGGGCATTCGAGTTGATCAATTGACCGGCGCATTTGATGAGAAGCAACTGCCGCTTTGGAAAGGGATTTTGCAGCAGGTCACCAATGGTGACATGCCTCCGGCTGATGAACCGCAATTGTCGGCGGATCAGCGAATGCAGTTTGCGGATTGGATCACACAGGGAATGAATGCGGCTCGGTCCCGACCGACTCCCAAAAACGGATCGGTGCGACGGCTGACGGTGACTCAGTATCGAAACACGCTGCGGGATCTATTGGGGCTGCAAGAAGATCTCACGGATGCGCTCCCGCCGGATGGGATTTCCAAGGATGGTTTTGCCAACAACGGATCGTTGATGGCGTTGTCGCCGTTGCAGATCGAGACGTACTTCGACATCGCTCAAAAATCGCTCGATCTGTGTATTGTTGACGAAGCGTCTAAGCCGGTGATCCAAAACTTTCGGATGGAGTTCGGCGAGTCGATTAATAAAACGCCGTGTCCCGACAATTTGATTCTCGGGGCCAATAACGCATTGTTGAAGAACTCGGACTTCGTGGTGAGTGAACTGCAGCCGACGAAGCCATTTGATTTTCAGCCATTCGCGATGCAGACGAAATTCGAGTTCATCGAAGGGTATGTCGGCAATGACACAATTCGGGCCTGGAAGAAATTCGACAGCATTTATCACGCTGTCTTCGCGTGCGTGCGTGGAAGCCCGGGTTACCCAAAGGGGCAAGCGAACCAAGTCATCCCGAGCGGTTTAGCGCTTCGACCGGCGATCCCGAGCGGAGAAATTTTCGGGCAGTCCAACACCTACGGGCCGATGGCGAACTTCAAGATCTCACTCCGCGAATTGCCCGCAGGAGGCAATTTTCGAGTCACCGTCAAAGCGGCGAAGTACAACGATGGATTGTTGCTCGATCCAGGAACCGTATCAGTGACAGAGCACACTGATGCCATCATCTGCCGAGAGCCAACAACAAATTTACAAACCGTGACGATCAAGCAACCGGGGGTCTATCAGGTCGATGCACATCTGGCCTATGCCGACGCGCAGCCAATTGCCGCAGACGGAACGAAGCTCGCCGAAGGATTGATTGGCGTGTGGGACTTGAACGGAGATGCGACTGGAGAAAGTCGTGGTTCGCTCCGCGAACCAACGCCTGTTCGCGGAGCGAACAGCGACTTTCTGACGGGCCGCCTCACCGGAGATGCGAAGTTCGTTGATTCGCCATTTGGGAAAGCTGTATCACTCGACGGTAATGACGACGCAGTCGTTATCCCGCGACACGAAACGATGAACGTCGACGACGGCGAATTCACTGTTGCGGCTTGGATTCATCCGAAGCAGCTTCGCCAAGCGGGCATCGTCTGCCTAGGCAAATACAGTTGGACTCACGGCTGGTACTTAGACATGCCTAACAATCAGGGCGTGCTGCGGTTCGAAACGGCGGGCCCAAACAATCAGTCGAATGGGACTGTGCAGTCGCCACCAGGGGCGCTGCGAGTCAACACTTGGCAGCACGTCGCCGCGGTGGTTCGACGCGAGGGCAAAGGGGAAACGCAGCTCTTCATCAACGGCTATCCGGTCGCGAAAGGAAACATCCGCGCGACGAACCTCGATAACCCAAAGGTCGATCTGCATATCGGCCGAATCCAAGAGGCTCAACAGTTTGCCGGTGATATCGACGAGGTCCGTATCTATCGCCGTGCTCTTGGCGAGGCAGAGATTCAAGCACTCGTCGAACCGGGTCGAAGGTTCGTTTCTGCCCCGCCGCGAGAGAAGCCGCAAGAGTTGGCCATCACCTTGGGCGATCGGCACGTCAGCGGAATACTCAATCAACCCGCGTTCTTGGCGGTAAGACTTGCTGCGGGAGAATTGCCCGTGAGCGCCAACTACCACGGCACAACGAAGGTCGATCGACTTGTCTTCACGCCGCTCGTCGCCGACCACGAATTGGCGAAACGTTTCAGCACGTTTGAAAAACGGTCGCCATCGCTCGGCGTGTATCTCGGTTTGCGACGTGATTGCGGCAGTACATTGACTCAAGTGGGCGAGCCTCGCGCTATCTCGAACAACGATGTTCAAGAGTTTGTGTTTGAAGGAGCGATCAACGACTACCCAACTCCCGATGTTGAGAAAGACAACGTCAATTATCTCGCGGGCATCCGTGAGATCGGTGTTCGCAGCGAATTCACCGACGGACGCGACATGCCGCGACTGCTCGTGAAGTCGATTGAGTTTGAAGGCCCGTTTTATGACTCATGGCCTCCCACTACTCACCGCAACATCTTCATCGACTCCCCAGTAGGACGGGCACTCTTGCCCGTCTCGCCGCCAAAGGATTCGCCGGTCAAACAAACCGAAAATGCGACGGAGAAGATTGCCCGTCCTACGACCGCAGAAATCACATACGCTCGTGAGGTAATTCGCTCATTTGCAACGCGAGCGTTTCGGCGACCGGTTACTGATGCCGAATTTGAAACGATCTTCACCGTCTGGAAAAACTCATTCGCTGACAAGCACGACGCGCCAGCGAATGGTTCAGAATCCAAAGACGCAAACCACTCGCTCACACTGCGTGCTCATTTCCGGCAGAGCATCAAGGACGCTCTGCTCGTTGTGCTGACGTCACCTCAGTTCCTGTTTTTGATCGAAAACAGCAGCAGCCCCGCCGCCGAACAGCTCGACGCTTACGAACTCGCGTCAAAGTTGAGCTACTTCTTGTGGAACGCGCCGCCAGACCAGCGTCTGCTCGATCTCGCCGCGAAGAATGTGCTGCATCAATCGCTTGACGACGAGATCGAACGCATGATCCGCGACCCGCGCTTCAGTCAGTTCGTCAGCGAGTTCGCCTCACAATGGCTCAGCCTCGACAAGTTTGAGGTGGTGTCGATTGATACTCAGCGATACCCGAAGCTCACTCGCGACACAAAGACGCAACTTCGACAGGAGCCGGTCCAGTTTCTGCGATATTTGATCGAGCAGAATTTTCCGGTACGCAATCTCGTCCAGTCCGACGTTCTCATCGCGAACGAAGTCACCGCGAGCTATTACAGCCTCGCCGATCGCACCGAAAGCGGATTCCAGTTTGTTCCGATCAAGCACGAAACAACCAACCTCGGCGGCGTGCTGACTCACGCCGCAATCTTGGCTGGTCTCTCTGATGGCCGTGAATCGAACCCAGTCAAACGCGGTGCCTGGCTCGCTCGTAAGATCATCGCGATGCCCCCTGACGATCCGCCGCCGAACGTGCCGAAGTTACCCGAAGATGACGGCGCGAAACTGACTCTTCGTGAGAAACTCGAACGACACCGCAACCAAAAAGGTTGCGTGAAGTGCCACACAGGCATCGATCCTTGGGGGCTTCCGTTTGAGTCATTCGACGCTGGCGGCCTGTGGCACGGTCAGGAGTCCGGCCAGAACAAACAGCGGAGCCAGGAGGCCGGACAGAGTAAGGAGGCACTGAATTCCAACACTCACACGAAGCTCCCCGACGGCAAAGAGGTCGCTGATCTCAACGGGCTCAAGTCATACTTGGCAAATGACCGCATCGACCAAGTCGCCTTCAGCTTCCTCAAACACGCCGCCACCTACGCCACCGGTCGCACTCTGACCTACAACGAACTCGCGTACCTTCGAGAACAATGCGTCCAAACGAAAGCCACCGACTACCACATGCAAGAACTGCTTAGGTTCGTCATTAAGAGCGACCTATTCTTAAAAAAGTAGGCGGCACATAAGGTGAGTGCCAACAAAGAGACATGGGCGGTCATGAATCTCAAACGCAAGATCGAATCGAGGCTTGTTCGAGGAAAACTTCTCTTGGGGTTTTGTAGCCGAGGCAGCGGCGCGGGCGGTCGTTCATAAGAATTTCGACACGCCGCATGTTTTGAGGGGTGACC
>JAPLNX010000516.1:0-5573 GCA_026400935.1 Planctomycetia bacterium
CCTGAGCCACGCCCATCAATTGGCCTGTCAATCCTGTCTCAGGTAAACCATCAACTGGAAAGCCGGATGCGGGAAACCCGCCCGTCCGGTTTGGAGGGAGGAGCGACCGAACTCAATCGGTCGTTCCTACCCCTATCGAAGGTTCAAGAAAGTTTGGATGAGCCGGACGAAGAAATTGCAGACGAGTCGCCGTGAGGCTGGTTTGTAGTTACCGGCTGGACGGCCACGTGGCAGAATACAAATCGAACCCGCCGTCACGGTTTGAAACAAAGCCGATGCGACCAGTCGAAGTCCATGTCGGGAAGTTGTCGATCGACTCGTTGCGAGTCACGTTGGCAGCCGGGCCGTCGAGCGGTTGGACGTAGATTTCCAAGTTGCCATCGCGGTTCGATGTAAACGCGATGTGGCGGCCATCGGGAGACCATGCCGGGTAATCATCGAGCCCTTTACTGCGAGTTAGCCTTCTTAGTTGAGAGCCATCAGGGTTGATCAGCGCGATTTCCAAATCTCCCCAGCGATTGGTCGTAAAGGCGATGGTCTTGCCATCGGGTGCCCAAGCGGGATGAGCATCGATGGCCGCATCCGTCGTGAGCCGTAGCCAGTCGCCTCCGATGAAATTCGCGACGTACAACTCTTGGTTACCGTGACGAGTCGATGTGAAAGCAAACTGCTTGCCATCGGGGGACCAACAAGGAGACTCTTCATGTGATAACGTCGCTTGAGTTGTCGCCAGCGGAGTCAATTTTCGATCGGTGAGATTCAACCGATAGATGTCAATGTCCTCCTTGCCTAGCGTCTGCTTGTCGAAAGAGAGTAATAGGGATGTTCCATCGGGCGAGAATACGGCTTCGTATTCCGGCGATTGATGCGTTGTTAGTCGCTCGTCTTGTTCCGACTTGAGGTCGCGCAAGTAGAGAAAGATTGTGTCCCCTGGATGCTTGGCGAAAACCACAGACTGACCATCGGGTGACCAATGTGGCCGCTGCTTGAAATGGCCGTCACTCGTCAGGCGAATGATGTCTGGCTCATCAGCCGAAAGCAGAGTGATGGGGAGAAATACGACCAACCATTGAATGATTGGCTGAATGGTCGACATTACTCTGTGAGCGATTCGCGACATCAAAGTAACTCCTCAATCAATGAGCCTTGAGGCAGCAACCCGCCGGTTGTCAGCGTGGTCGTTGTGATGCCCATTTGCCCCAGCACCGTCGCGAAGAGGTCAGCCGACGTGAACGCGCTCGATGCGGGATGCTCGCCGAGCCGATCGCTGGCACCGATCACTTGGCCCGAACGGAGACCGCCTCCCGCGACGAGGCCAGAATAACAATGTTCCCAATGATCGCGTCCCGACTTGTTGTTGATCTTCGGCGTCCGACCGAACTCGCCGACGGCGACGACATTCGTTTCCGCGTGCAAGCCCCGTTCTTCGAGATCATCGAGCAACGCCGACAACGCTTGATCCAACATCCAAGCGTGTCGATCTTGTTACTGTTGAAAGTGGCGATCGTGCATGTCCCAACCGCCGTCGCCGCCGTCTTCAACCGGTTCAACGTGAGAACTCCAGTTGACCTGCACGAATCGAGCACCCGCTTCGACAGACCGTCGCGCGAGCAGGCAACACTGACCAAATCGGAATCGTCCGAAGCGACGACGCACGGCGTCCGGTTCGCGACTGACATCGAAGACTTCGCGTGCGCCTGTATTCGTCAGCAACGAAAACGCCTGCCGATAGAAGTCATCGAGCCGATTCATGGCTTCCGAGCGATCAACTTTTCTCGCGACTGTTCCATTTCATGCAACAGTCGCCCGCGCATCAATATTGCTGGGCGTTAGCCCATCGACCAAATCGAGATGCGGAATTTGAATCCCTCGTTCGGGATGATAGTCCAACCGAAACGGATCGTGCATTGACCCAAGCGCCGCGCCTCCTTCGCCCGTGATCGCTCGCTTTCCCTGATGGAGGTGCCCGCCAATTGTCAGGAACTTCGGCATGTCTGCCGAACTGCCCGAAACCTTCGAGACAACCGAACCATGCGTCGGATGCAACGCACCAGACAACACTTGACCGCTCAGACTGGCCGCACCCGAACTGCTACCCGTCAGGCCGATCGTCCCTGCGATGCCGTGATCGTTCGATGTCCCTCGCACCGATAGAATGACCGAGTATTTGTGAGCACTTGCGGCGAGTTTCGGCAACAACTCACAAACATCGAAACCGCCGACGCTGCTTGCGATGGGAGCGTAAGGTCCGCGATATTCGACCGGTGCGTGCGGCTTCAGATCAAACGAATCGAGATGACTCGGCCCGCCCCACAACCACAACAAGATCGTCGATTTCGCCGGTGCTTTTTCTTTGACCTCGCTTGCGGCTTCAACTCGCAACACATCCGCGAGGCTGATTCCAATCGCTGACAATGCCCCCACATGCAGCAACTGCCGCCGAGTCCATCCGCATCAGTCCCGCGTTTGTGTTTGGCCGACACTCAGCATGAGTTAGGTCCAGTTGTTTCGATCGTGTTGTTGCAAATCGTAAACGCGGACTACAGCATCTTCATCAGGGTCCGCCACAAACGGTCGGTGGCCTAGTCTATTGAATTCTCTTCGACTGGCGTCGTGAACTTCGACAATTTTTTCTTGCTTCGTTTGTTGCAATCACGAAAGGCAAGCAATCCTGGAAGGGCAAAGAGCAGTGTGAGTCCCAGCGGCGACAGCTTGACAGCTAACGATGCTCGTTCCCCTTCGAACTGCGTGATGATGTATGCGCAAATAGAACCAAAAACAGCGCCGCAGACTGCGATCACAACTGAAAAGATTCGTCCGATGCTCTGCATGGCATGGCCTGGTTTGTTGAACGCGAGAACGGCGAAAGTTTCAGTCCTTAAACACGAACTCCGGAGTGTTGAGCAACGCCCACATTAAGTCTTCCGTGGCTTGGCGGCGGTTCGCCCCCTCTTTCTCAAACAGTGCCAAAGTGGCGGTCAGTTCCGCAGCAGTTGGGCGACGTGAATAGACCGAGAGATACAGTTCTTCAATGATCTCTTTCGGCGGCAGTTCGGTCTTGGCGAGTTGAGCGGCGCGGCTGGTGTCGGTGGTTACCTTCGAGAAGAGGTTCTCCGAATTCATCAGGTGCAAGACCTGAACGACTGTCGGTTCGGAAGAACGTTCGCACGGAGGATCTTGGTTGGGGTCGGGGCGTCCAAAGGCGTCGAGGAAAAGTGACTCGATACGCACGGTCCAGAGTTCTTTCGCCTTTGTTCCGGGAGCGGCAGCGGCAAAGACGTCAGGAGTCCCGGTGATCTGAGAGACCGAATCAAGCAGCACTTCTGCTCGCAATCGTTGTCGGTAATGTCGCGAATAGTTTCGCGTATCGACCGCGTTGCGATCGTTGGGTGTTGAGCTCAATCCGTAAACGTGCGACGTCGTGATGCGGCGGATTAGCTTCTTGAAGTCATAACCTTGATCCCGGAAGTCGGCGGCAAGCGCGTCCAATAGCGGACCGTTGCTTGGTGGATTCGTCGCTCGCAGATCATCGACTGGTTCCACGAGTCCGCGTTCCATCAGGTCAGACCAGACTCGATTGACCGCCACTTGAGCGAAGTAAGGATTGTTCGGCGACGTAATCCAAGCAGCGAGCGATTCTCGCGGGTCTTGATCCGGGCCGATCGCCGGTGCTTCACCGAAGAGCGGTCGCGGCGGGAGCACAACGTTCGTCTGCGGATGCACGACTTGGCCGCTCTTCGCCGTGAAGATGTACTCTTCCGATCCCGAAATCGGAGCCGAGATGCCGGTCCCTTTGCGGCCGATGCGGCTGAAGTACGCGGCGAACGAATAGAAATCTTCTTGAGCCCATTTCTCGAACGGATGATGGTGGCACTTCGCACATTCCAGCCGAATGCCGAGGAACAGTTGGCTGACGATCGTGGTCAGCTCTTCCGGTTGCCGACGATCGCGGAACATGTTCGTGTTGCCGTTGCGCCACGTGCTCCCTTTCGCGGAGACCAACTCGCGGACGAATTGGTCATATGGTTTGTTCTTGTGAAACGAGTCGCGAATCCAAGCGTCGTAATTCAGCACCGATTTGATGCCGACGTGATACGGATTCGGACGGAGCAGGTCGGCCCACTTGTTGGCCCAGTGCTCGGCATACTCCGGGTTCTCCAGAAGTTCGTTGATGAGCGTGACTCGCTTCTCCGGCGACGGGTCGTCGAGAAACTTCTTGGTCTCAACGACGGTCGGTGACCGGCCGATGATGTCGATGTAAACTCGCCGCAAGAAGGTGTGATCGGCTGCGGGCTCTGATGGTGTGATTCGCAGTCGGGCCAGCTTCTTCCAAACCAGATCGTCCACAAAGCTTTTGCGTGGCAGCTTGTCGTAAACATCAGCCGGAACCTCGTTCGGCAACGGAACCGAAACCGTGCAAACCGCGATCACGTTCATGTAGCGAGCCATCACCGCCGACTCGCCGGTGATCGTGCTGGTTGAGACCAAGCCGTTGGTGTCAACATTTGCGATCGCAGCTTCGTTGGATTGAAACTGTGCCATGTGGGTGACATCGCGCGTCGTGTTGTTCGAGTAATGAGCGGTGACCTTCAGTGGCAGCTTGCCGTTGTTTGGGATGATCGCTTCGGACGGCTCAACGGTGACTCGCTGTAACTTCGGAGCACCGACAACCGCACGCGGCATTCCTTCGGCAACCCAACGTTGCAAAGTTACGAACTCAGGCGAAGCCGGCTCGATTCGCCTTCCGCCCCCATGCGGCGTCGCTCCGATCGGCTTGAGCAGCAACAGACTTTGGGCGGGATTCGTCAGAGATGTCCGACGACCGCGTGATTCCTTCGTCAGCGCATCGAAATCGAAGTCTGCATCGAATCCCAAAAGAGAGAGTTGAAATCCATTTTGCCCTCGCTGCTTGCCGTGACAGGCTCCGGCATTGCAGCCGAATCGTGTGAAGATCGGTTGTACGTCTAAGTCAAAATCGACGCTCGACACAGTTGCCAATGCGGTTGGCTGTTCTGCGCGTAACACCCCAGTGGTCAACAGGCTTGTGATAAGCAACGTCATCAGGCAGAAGCGACAGACAATCATCTGAGTAAACCTCATTGGCTAAAAACAATTGCACAGCGAACCAGAGATCAATGTGCGGCGAAGGATATCTGCAAAGGTTTGCCTTTGCGACAACTTACAGGGTGTTGCTCCTTTCTCTCCACAGAAAGAATCAGGCAGAAGTGTTCACCGAAAATGGCCAAACCACGGATGAAGAGATCAAAGTCAGATCGAATCAAAAGCCACGAACTTCTCACCAATGCAATCAGCGATTGTCAGGCAGATCGGAAGCCATAAGACTCACCAGCAATAATCGCCGAAGCTCGCCGTGGTACCCTTCCGGCTAAGTGGACTGTGACGGGGCCAGAGGACCGTTTCATTCGACAAAGTCGTTGCCGTCGATACCACTCACACGCCAAAGGAGTGGTGTCAAAATGCGATTCATGGATAAGCAACACGTGGCAATGATTTCCGGTGTGCTGCTAATGGCTGCACTAGGCTGCCACTCATCATCAGTGCCAACGCGGGGA
>JAPLNX010000516.1:5595-28443 GCA_026400935.1 Planctomycetia bacterium
ACGCGGGGATTTGTGCAGCGACCACCGATTGGTTCAACGATTGTCACAACGACCGAGCCGTTTCAACGCACGCCAGGTAACTCAACAACCACAAGCACTTCAACGGATCAAGCGACTACTGAACCAGAAGTGAAGACGGCGAAATCCGATTCGCTCAACAAGCAAAAAACCGTCGCGGGCAAAATCGTCCGAGTCAGCGCGGTGAAGACATTGCAAGAGGATGCCGACCGTCGAGTCGAACGACCGCTCTTCGACATCCCCTCTGAGATTCCCGGTAGCGACGCACTGCCATTACACGTGCCGTCATCAGATTCGAAAGAATCTGACGAGATTCGGTCCTCGAAAATCGAAAAACTGTATCGCCCGCTTTCGACTGTCGGTCCCGGTGAGCCGACCAGTAATCAGACCGAATGGACCATCGCTGCATTACAGGCATATGCCTTCGATCACAGCCCGACGATCCAACAGGCCGAAGCTCAAATGGAAGCCGCTCGCGGCACGATGATCCAAGCGGGACTGCATCCGAATCCGTTGGTCGGTTATGAAGCAGACACGGTGCGCACTTTGGCCACGAAGGGTTATCAAGGCGTACAGATCACGACTCCGATCGTGACCGGCGGCAAACTAGGACTGCAGCAATCTGCCGCGGCGATGGCTTATGAGAATGCGTGTCTCGCTGTTCGCAAATCGCGAGCTGATATAGCGACTCAGGTGCGCGATGCGTACTTCGATTTTCTCGTCTCGCAAGAACGACTCCGTCTGCAACGGGCTCTCGCTCGATTTACCGACAACATCTATCGAGCTCAGATCGAACAGGTCAAAGGGGGGCAAGCGGCCGCTTACGAACCGCTGCAATTACGCGTGTTCGGTTCGCAAGCTCGCAATGCGGTCGCCGCTGCCGAGAATGCTCAACGAGCGGCTTGGCGGCGTCTGTCGGCATCGCTCGGTGATCCGAACTTGGAGCCACTGCACGTTGTTGGTGAAGTCGATCGCGCTGTTCCGGAGTTGAACTTTGACTCGGCTCGAAACTATCTGCTCGAGACGCACACTGATTTGTTGTCGGCCAGAAACTCGATCACGCAATCTCGTTATCTCGCTCAACTCGAATACATTCGTCCGCGACGACCAGACCTGCAGGTCTACACGGCGGTGCAACACGACTACACGGGAGCACCGTTCAACACGACGTACAACGTCCAGGTCAACGTGCCACTGGCGATCTTCGATCGCAATCAAGGCAACATCCTACAAACGCAGGCGTTGATGGTTGCCAGTGACCGCGCCTTCACGGACGGGCAAAACAATCTCACACGGCAACTGGCCGAAACATTCTCACGTTATCAAACCGCTCGACGTCATGCAGCCAGTTATCGCGACGAGATTTTGCCGGACCAAGTTCGGGTCTATCGCGGCGTTTACGCACGCTATCAACAGGACCGGCAAGCAGTGAACTTTGGCGACATCGTCGTTGCTCAGCAAACGCTCGGATCGGCGGTTTCAACCTACACTGACGCACTAGGCGATCAGTGGCAGGCATATGTGGATTTGGCGGGCCTGCTCCAACTGGAAGACCTCAACCAACTGGAACAACTGGCCGGCGTTCCCACGAATACAGAACCGATCGTCCCGCAAGCACCGGCCAGCGATGATTAGTCGCCACTCAAACTCGTTATCCCGCTCCGTGTCATCCGCGTGTTCTGTGTCCCCAAAAAAAGAGTGCCATTGAGACATGGAACAAGCGGACGACACGGAGAGAACAAGGCTTCGGGAGTTTTTTCACAAGCCGTGCAGCGGACCATCGGTCGCGAACAAATCATCGACGCGGCGGGTTATCTGGGGGTCTTCGATCAACGGCGGGGCGTGATGCGGCTTGATGCGCGCGTCGATGATTAGCGAGCCTCGACAACCCCAATGTTTTTGATGCAGGAACGCGCCAAGTCCCGTGACATCCGCTGCGGGGTTCGATCGCGTGAACGTCATCCAAATCCAATTGTTAAGCGACGCAGCGGCGAACGAACTGTCGTCCACGAGCAGGACCATCGGGAATGCGTTGATCGGCGGGTTGGCGTCAAAGTGCCGCAAAAACGCCGAGATAGCGCGTTCCAGTTCGCTGTCAACGGCAGTGAATCGCGAATCAAACTTCGGAGCGGTGATTGCCAACACGCCCGGCAAGCAAACGCGCGGATCGCGAAATCCGTCGGGGAGATTGATCCCGCTGGGGAACTCCGTCGGTAACGTGCGGCGAACCGGGCCGGCAGCCGCGACGACTAACTTTGAACCCGCGTTGAATCCATGACCGGTGTAATCGAGCGTGTCGATCGTCGTCTGCGTTTGAAAGTGCAGGTCGGTTCGCCAATCGACTCGTTCGAGCACATGCCGAAAGAACGCGGGGATATCGTGAATGTCGAGCTGCGGGTTGTCCTCATTCGCCACGATGAAGAGATATTTTGCTAGCGACAACTGCCCTTGTCCGAGAATCGCGTGCGCACACGTCAGCAGTTCCTGCGGCTTGCGCTGCGAGGCATACGGCACATACCGCTCGCTGCCGATTGCCAGCAAAAGCGGATGCACTCCGGCGGCATCAACCGCGTGAACAGCCTTCACTCCGCCAATCACCGTCGGAATGATCGGGCCGGTGATTTCGTGAATGATATGGCCGAAGGAGGTGTCTTCTTGAGGCGGTCTCCCGACGACAGTGAAGGGCCAGATTGCGCCGTCACGGTGATAAACCTTTTCGACACGGAGTATCGGGAAGTCGTGAGCCAAGCTGTAATAGCCCAGGTGATCACCAAACGGCCCTTCTGGTTTGAGTCTATTCGGATCGACGGTCCCGACAATGCAGAAGTCAGCCTCGGCGGAAATGGGCAACTCACGTAGCCGCAAGCTGCCACCTTGTGGGCCTTCACCAAAGCCGGATGACTCACAAGCTGGCAGTTTGTGGCTACGATGCCGCACCATTCGCATTCGTCGACCGCCGAGCGCGCCGGCAAACGTCAGTTCGCTCATCCCCTCCGGCAACGGCATCACGGCGGCAAGCGTCATGGCTGGTGGACCACCGACGAAGATGTTGACGCGAAACGGTTCACCGCGCCGCATTGCTGTCGCGTGATGCACGCCGATGTTGCGGTGAATTTGATAATGTAGGCCGATCTCTTGATTGCGTTCGTACTGCCCACCTGCAAGCTGCACGCGGTACATCCCTAAGTTGGAATGCGCCCAGCCCGGCCGATCGGCGTCTTCTGAGTAAACCTGCGGCAGCGTGATGAACGCTCCGCCGTCGTCCGGCCAGTTGACGATCTGCGGCAATTGATCGATTGTCGTTTCATTTTTGAGCACTGGTCCGCGAGAGACGTACTTCGGCAGCATATGCAATGCCGTGAATGGCACATCGCGGTATCGCCACGGATTCTTGGCGAAGACCATCGGATCGATCTTCAATTCGACCAAATGACGCACTGCCTCCAGCGTGTCGCGAAACAGAAACCGAGTTCGTTCGATGGTCCCAAACAGATTCGCAAGCAGCGGAAAATGAGAACCCTTCGCACGCGTAAACAACAACGCCGGACCGCCCGCTTGATACACGCGGCGTTGAATCTCGGCGATCTCTAAACGCGGATCGACTTCCGCGTTGATTCGAACCAACTGCTTGGTTCGCTCAAGTTCGGCAACACACTCTTGGAGATTGCGATATCCCATAACGATCCTTGCGGGCTACGAACTACTGATAAACTCACTCCACCCGCATCAGCGCAAACTTCAAATACCGAAACTCCGGCATCGCGAGTGGCGTGGGGTGATCGGCTGGTTGCGAGTGAATCGCGAGCAACGTGGCTCGGCGGTGAGCTTCGGAGATCCCTTCTTCGCAGGCTTCGAGAAACGTCGCTTCGTTGATGTGACTCGAACACGATGCGAGCGCCAGCAAGCCGCCTAATCCGGTCACCGCAGCACCATTGAACGCCAGCTTGCGATAGGCCGAGATCGCTCGCGTGACACTCGCCTCCGAAGGTGCGAAAGCGGGGGGATCGATGATGACGACATCCCACTTGCGACGCTTCAGTCGAGCTCCGTCCAGAAATTCAAACGCATCGACTACCGCTCCGACATGCGCCTCATCCGGCAGTCCATTCAAACGCCAGTGAGCATTCGCCGCAGCGATCGCTGGCTCTGCGGTATCAATCGACATGACTCGCTTCGCCCCGCCGACTCCAGCAGCGATCGAAAATCCGCCGGTGTAGCTGAAGACATTCAACACGCTGGCACCGCGACATAGCTGCCGCATCGCGCGCCGGTTCTCTCGTTGATCGAGAAAGAATCCGGTTTTCTGACCATGCACGACATCGGACGTGAACTTCATGCCGTGCTCACAGAATTCAATCGGCTGCTCACGCGGCGGTCCGATGAGCCACCGCCCTTCCCTGCCCCGTTGCTTCCGCCGTTCCATCACCGCGGTGACACCGACATGCTTCACCAGCCATTGAGCAATCTCGTCAATGTCCCAAAACGCGCTCGCCGCAGGTCCGTCGAGCTTGATGACAGCGACGTCGGAGTAGCGATCGCAAACGAGGCCCGGTAGGCCGTCTCCTTCGCCATTGAAGAGCCGGTACCCCGTCGTCGTCGCGTCAAATAATCGCTGTCGCAACTCCCACGCTCGTTGCAGTTGAGCCTCCGCCCAGTCGTTGTTCAGACGGAGCGGTTCATCAACGCGACACGCTCGAAACGCGACACCGCTGCTTGGATCGTAGAAGCCAACCGCAATAGGCCGACCACGCGAATTATCGAGCAAGAGTGCCGGAGTCCCCGGTTCAGCTGACGGCAAATCACGTAACGCGTCAGCAAACACCCACGGATGCCCGCGCTTCACGCTGCGAGTCAAATCACGGGCAAGTCGAAGAGTAGCACGAGTCGATTGGCTGCGAAGGAGTGACATGTGCGAGTTGTAGTCACGCGCGTCGTTGGCGTCCAAAGATGACACTCACACAAAGCGCAACCGACTGGATTACGTCATTGCCGTTTTAACCATGCGTTCGCGAGTCTATCCCACGTTGTTTGGTCCTGTTTCAGCAGTCAGCAGAGTCGCAGCCAAAGATCGATATTGGTGAGAGCACTTCGGCACCAACAAGTCTTCTCACGAAAACAAAACTCTCAACGTTTGCAGAGCGGAGAAGACCGATCTTCTGTGATGTTGTGCTGACGTGATTGAGTGATTTGTATTGTGCTAGCAGGCCACGAGGCCATCTGCCACAATCCCGCGCGAATTGTGCAGGCCCAACTCTTTCTATTCACTCTGAGGATCTCACCGTGCTCGCGACTGTTGGCCAGTTGATATTAATGACTGTTTTGACGGCTTCTGGGATGGACTTGATCGGCGACAACGCCGCGTTGGAACTGCGATATGCAGGAACGCTCGCGAAAGTCGGTCGCAATGGGGCCGAGCAACCGCTGAAGAAGTTCACACTTTATTCGGTCGTTACTAAGCAAGGAGACGGCAAGCGACTGGCTTATCTGACCGATGAACGCGGTGGCGGAAGTTGGGCTTGGCCAGAACGATTCGGGATATTGGCCCTCAACCCCAAGAATGCGGCCGCCGATGGCTCCACAATTCGAGTCCTCGCGGACCACGAAGGAGTTCCGCATCCGATTAGTGTCCGCCAGCCGCTCTTTGAATTTGCTGATAAGTTGGGCGACGACGGAGAAGAAGTTGAAGACGATTGGACTTCTGGTCAAAGCTCATACGAAGTGGCCGAAGAGACCAAGAAATTGAAGGACCGCGAGTGCTATGTCATTCGCGTTTCGACGAACAACGGTCGTAAGCAGCGCTTGTGGGTTTCGAAAGCAGACAAGACGCTGGTTGTTGCGGCCGAGCAACAAGTCTTCATGGGGCGTGGTGAGGAGTTTTTACTGAAACTCGAACTCGAATCGACGAAACCTGTTGATGCGGGAGCATTCGAGAAGCTCAACAAGCCCCTGCAAACGTTGCTCGATTTGAAATCGCAAATCAACCGACCTGACGGCGAGACCAAGACGGAACTCAACGCTGATCAAATCAAAACCGCCAAGAAGGTGATTGCTGCATTGGAAAAACAGGCGGAAGGGACTCCATTCGCAACATTAGCCGCTGTTGTGAGCCGCGATGTGAAAGCTCAAACGCAACGGACCGATGACGTCGATAGCTTGTCGAAAAAGTTTGTCGGCCAAATGGCTCCAGAATTTGAATTGACGACGCTAGATAAGAAGACCGTCCGTTCAAAAGACCTCGCAGGTAAGATTGTCGTCCTGCACTTTTGGGACTACGAAGGAGAACCGCTCGCAGAACCTTATGGCCAAGTGGGCTATCTCGATTTCTTGGCAAACAAACGCAAAAAGTTTGGTATTGAGGTTGTTGGTGTCGCGGTCAATGAATCGTTTGCCGACGGTGCGAAAGCGAATGGAGCATTGCGATCCGTGCGAAAGCTCCGGGAGTTCATGAATCTCAGCTATCCGATCGGCATTGACGATTCGACGCTACTCGCCAAGTTTGGCGACCCACGCAAGCTGGGAGCAAAGCTCCCGCTGTGGGTCGTGATCAACCCGGATGGCAAGATCGCCCACTATCAAGTCGGGTTCTACGCCATCAAGCCGGACGAAGGTTTGCGACCACTCGACGAAGCGGTGATGAAGCAGATCAAGACGAAGTAGGTCTCTACTCGACCGGCGGACTTTTGCTTCGATTCGGTCGTAAAGATCCCAGTACTTCTTCGGCGCGACGAACGGCAGATGCGGCTTCAGCAATCCGACGGCGAGGAAGAACGGTTCGCGTTTGGACTTCAACGCGTGCAGTCGCTTCACGGCCTCGGCGGCCGTCGCACCGTCGCACCGTCGGGCAGTTCGTCATCGGACTTCGGACTGACTTCAAACGCGGGGCCTTTCTTGGCGTCCTTTCCATTCGGGCGTTTCGCGGACTTGTCGCCGTCGGTTGCGGAGGTCTTCGAGTATTCCTCAACGCTCACACCGTGTTTGGTCACGATCTGCTTGGTCCAGTCCACTTGGTCGGTATCAACCGATCTTCCTCGCGGATACCAGTGCGGCTCATTCCACGAGCGGCCGTCTTCAAAGCCCGAGTGATAAACCTTGCTCAGCGCCGAGCAGTGATAGCCGTTGGCCTTGAAGTGCTGCGGCAGCGTGATCGTGTCGGGCAGAGCGACTCGAAAGTGCGTCTCCAGATCCCAGACCTTCGTCGCATCGGGCCGCCGCCCAGTGAGCAGCGATGTCCGCGACGGACTGCACACCGCCTGCTGCACATAGGCTCGATTGAACACGACGCCCCGCGCCGCGAGCCGATCCATGTTCGGCGTCTTGACGATCTTGTTGCCGTAGCAGCCGAGTTCGGGACGCAGATCATCGACCGCAATGAACAGCACGTTCGGCCGCTGGGCGCGAGGTTCGTCGGCGCGAAGCATCTCCAGCGGGAACAGCCACAGTAGCGCGGCGGACAGGCAGATCAGTTTCATAATTGGGTTTCACGGGTTGTTAGATGAAGTCACTGATTGTCACCATCTATTTCAGATGCTCGTCGAACCAAGCGACCGCTTCGCGTTGAGCCTGATCGCGAGCCTCGTTGTAGATGCCGTAGTGTTTGATCCCTTTGACGGTCACGAGTTTTTTGACTCCGGTCGCACGCTCGTGAGCCAGGATCGCGTGATCTTTGTTGTCGAAGAGTTCTTCGTTTTCGGCGATCAGGAACAGCTTGGCGCACTTCGCGCAGCGACCGATGTCTTCGATCGGGGCGTAGCCGATGAGCTTCTCGATGACCGGTGCTCCCGTCATCGTGCCGAACTTTTCTCCGGGCTTGGGGTAGCCGATTGTGCCACGAGTGCGAGCGGCTCCCTGGCTGAAGGTGTAGCTCCGCAGTTGTGGGTTGCCGATGGACCAGCGGCCATCCATTGAGCCGACCTGGCTGACGAACGCCTTCACGCGCGGATCGCGGGCCGCGACGTAGACGACGTGACCGCCGGAGAATGACGAACCCCATATGCCGATCCGTTCGGGATCGCACTGTTTGTCGCTGGCCGCCCAGTGAATCGCGTTGAGGATGTCGGTTGTCTGGTCGATCGGATCGACGACCTCGCGAATTGGCTTGACCTCGGCGATCAACTTGCCGTCTTTCATCTCGGGCTTGCCGACCGCGATCACGCGCGAGTCGCTGTTCCCCCAGCCTCGATAGTCGAACGCGATCACCAGATATCCGGCGCGAGCGAAGATGATCGCATCCGGCCGCAACGCTGCCGCGGTTCCACCCCAGCCGTGGCTCATGATGATTGTGGACAGTTTCTCCGACGCCGGATTCTTCGGCGAGAAAACCTCCGCCGCCATTCGCGTCCCTTCGCTGATGATGTTCTCAGCGCGGAAGGCGATGTCATCGGGAACTTTGAAATCTGGCTGCTTGTCCTGAGCGTGGAGCCAGGACGATGCCAGCGTGAGCGTCCATGTGATCGACACCAGCAGCCGAGTTGGGATCATGCGGTGACTGCATGGCAATTGCGGTAAGGATTGGAGTGCCATCGTCATTCATTCCTTTCGATGAGTTCGTCGATCTCGTCGTTGCCGGGCAAGCCGAAGCAACGGACGCTGCCGGTGTATTGTTTGGGAAAGAAACACTCGAATTCGCTGGGGGTCCAGAGGGTGTTGCCGCCGCCGACGTAGACTCGGCCGCGTGACAGGGATGGTCCTGCGAAGACCGGCCCGAGCGGAATCTCTTTGAGCAACTCACCGGTCGCCGCGTTGAGTGCGATCAATTGACCGCTGCCGACGGCGGTGAAGTACGCGACTCCGTTACCGACCGCGATGCCCGAACCGACGATGTCGCCGACGTCGCGGTACATGGGCAAACCGGGCAGGCCTCCCATTTCCGCAATCTTCGGTCGCTCGTGACGCCAGCGCTCGGTCGCGAGATCGACCGATGTCGCCGTCACGCGGCCGCCGGTGGGGACTTGGCCGAGCGACAATGGAATGGCCTGAGTGCCGAGTCGCAGGGCGTCGATGCCGTTCGTGAAAATGGAGTGGCCGTCGGTCGCGCAGCCGGATTGCAAACCACCGATCGGGCTCGGAAGCGCGAGCACTCGCGGATCGTGTTGGGCTGGAGGATGCGTCGGAGCTCCCGTGTAGACCGGAGTGTGTTTGAGGAGCTGTCCGTCGTCAGCTCGCAGGATGTAGAAGCCGCCGTTCTTGCAGCCAGCTCCAACGACTTTGATCGGTTCGCCGTCCACTCTAATGGTGAAAATCTTCGGCGTGTCGCCGATGGACGCGTCTTTGTACAGACCGGTCTTCGGGTCATACGCGCGCATGGCATTGGTCCACATGTCGCCGGGGTTGATCTGCGTGTTCCATCTCCGCTTGCCGGTCGCGGCATCCACCGCGGCGATCGCGCACGAGTCTTCGGTATGAAGATTTGGATTGTCGGGCGTCGGTTGCCTCGGCGCCGTATTGACGTCGGTGCCAAAGAAGAGCGTGTTGGTCTCGGCATCGTAGGACGGCGTGGACCAGACGCTGCTTGTCGCGGGACCGTACTCGAACTTGCACTTGCCCCACGGACCTTCCACGATAACGGGCGGATCGAGCTTTTGCGGCTGCGGGCCAACATCGTGCTTCCACACCACTTTGCCGGTCCGCGGATCGAGCGCCACGAGGAAGCCGCGACCCGTGCTGCCTGCGTACTCTTTGGTACCCGCGAAGAGTTGCTCCAGTGTGCCGCCACCGAAGACGACTTTGCCATCGGCCAGGATCGGCGAGGCCATCAACAAGTTGTTCCAATGCGCGCCGGGAAAGGTCGCCGCGCGGCTGTCGCCTTTCCAACGCTCAGCCCCCGTGACCGCGTCAAGGCCATACATCCAGCCGCCGGTGTCGGCGAAGTAAACGGCTCCGTCGGCGACCAGCGCCGAGCTGAAGATGCCGGAGTCTGACGCCGCGCCGCGCAGCTTTTCCGTAATAGGCTCGCCACTCGTCGGCGGCAGCACGGCTTTGCGGTTGGGATTGCGATAGACCCAGCGGAGCGTGCCATCGGGAGCCAGCTTGTAGAAGGCGGGGAACGTGGCCGTGCCAAAGTAGACCTCGCCTGCAACAACGGTCGGCGTGGCATGCACAACCCCGAGCGTTTCTTTCGACTCGGCAGCGGGAAAGCGCCACTTCTCGACGAGTTTGCCGACGTTTGCGGGACTCAGCGTTTTCTCGGCGGGATTGAAGCGCCAGCCAGCGGAGTCGTGGTTGTACATCGGCCAATCGGCAGGCGAGGCCGCGACGACATCCTTCGCGAACGATTCGATTCCGACGAACAGACTGAGTCCGACCATCCAGCGCATGAGTCGTTGAATCATGAGGCTTGTCCTTCGTGAATGATCTGAGTCCATCAGCAACCTTGAGATATTCTGGCTCTCTGCCATTCGTGTTGTTTTTAGCGTCCGGTGAACTGCGGGTAGTCTTCAAAGACCCGCGGCTAGCGCCTCGTAACTGGAATGCTGGAAACCTCCATGATGTTGGCTCCTTGGACTCTCAGAAGATTGTCCGGATAGGTCGTGGATCGCTCCGCGATCCAACGTTGGTTCGCTGAGCGAACCACGACGATTGTTACTTCGACTTTGCCTTCTTCTTGTCCTTGTTCGCGTGCCGGCCGGTGCCGTCGCCGTCGTCGAGGATGCCGCCGGAGGGATTGAGTTGATCGAGCACCGCTTGCAGGCGCTGGCGAGCGGCAATCGCGGCAGTGTCTTTCGTGTCGGCGGCGATGAGCTTCTCGGCGAACGGCGCGTCGGTCATGTCGAAGAGTTCGCCCGCTTGATTCAGCTTCCAGCTTGGCTCGCGGACGTACCAGTTGCGTGCGAGTTGCACGAAGATCCAATCGCGAGGCGACTTCTTCTGCCCGCGCAATTGAGGGGCAAAGCTGCGGCCGTCGAGCCACGTATCCTCGGGCAGTTTCGCGCCGGCCAGTTCGGCGAACGTCTGCAGGAAGTCGCTCGATTCAACCAACTCTGGGGCGACTCGACCTGACGGAGTCACGCCGGGCCAGTTGACGATCAGCGGCACAAGCGCGCCCCCTTCGAGCATCGAGCCTTTCTCGCCGGACAGCCGACGCCCGCCGATCGTGGCTTGGTCCGCTTGCCCTTTGCCCGTGCCGTTGTCGCCCATGAACACGATCAACGTTTTCTCGCGCAGCTTCAGGCGTTCGAGTTCCGCGACCAGCTTGCCGACCAACTTGTCCATGTAAGCGACGTTGTCCGCCATCAGGTCCTTGCTGTCCGCCGCGCTGTCCGGAGTCGGCTGAAGTTCGCCATGCACGCTCGACAGCGAGTAGTAAACGAAGAACGGATCGTCGCGGTGCTTGGTGATGAAGTCGGTGACATGCTGGTGCAACAGGTCGGGCATGTACTCCTTGTCGCGAAGCGACTTGCCCTCGCCGTTCACGACATACGGTTCGCCCTTGGCCTTCTTGTTCCAGTACACGCCGCTGCCGATGAATCGCAGGTAGTCGTCGAAGCCCCAGTCGGACGGCTGCAGCGGCAACTGGTTCCACTTGCCGACCGCCGAGCTGACATACCCCGCCGGCTTGAGCATCTTGGGCAGCATCGTTTCGACGGACGGTTTCAATTGCCCGACGCGATCCTGATTGGTCGCCCCCGTCCGAAACGCATACCGCCCCGTCATGATCAGCGTCCGCGACGGTCCACACAGCGGAGCCGTGTAAGCTCGCGTGTAACGAATGCCGCCGCTCGCCAGAGCGTCGATGTGCGGCGTCTTGTAGTTGTCCGCGCCGTAACACCCCACGTTTCCGACGCCGAGATCATCCGCGAGGATGAAGATGATGTTCGGCTTGGCGGGTGCTAACGTTTCAGCGGCATGGATCTGGCTGACGAGGGCGAGGGCCAACGTGAGAAGGATGAGGATCGGTTTCATTGGGCTGCCAGTGATCATTTAGCACCTTGTGGAAGAGCGAAGCAGCTTGTGACTCATTTGCTTCAACACAAATGTCGGAGAGCCCTGCTCTTCAAGTCGATTCCCGGGAAGGCTCCCATCAAGTGGGAGACCCCGATAACGACTCTGCTGGGAACGCCGTGTTGTTAGTCCTGGACCGATCCCGCAGGAAGCTTTGGGAGCTTAAAGATCGCGGGCGTGCAGGTCCCCGAAGTGATGATAGCGACTTGAACATCGAACTCGGCGCCGACGCTGATTCCCTGGGAGGTGAGCCACTCGTCATCAGTCTTCCCGCCCGCGTTCTTGATCAGAATTCGATGACCTTCATTGCGGTAGGACGTCGGAGTCGGTTGCTTCTCCGAAAGCTTTGTATCAAAGACCAACCAGCATCCGTCGGCCTGCGACTCTAATGCCGTAATGGTCGCTGTTCCCTCGAAATCCAAATACGTACACGGGCCGCCGAGGATCGGGGGATTGTTGGGTTTCGAGCAACCGAGGGTTTGAACCAGGATCGCGAAGGCAACAAGTAAAACGGGACTCCGATTGAGTTTGAACGGATGCATGACGTTTCCTTGAGCGGTTGGAGAGACGTGATTTGAAGTGACAGTAGTTCCAAGTTTGAAGGTGACCTTAATGGCGTTTACTCCGAAGGAGTTGTGTCACATAGCCCAAGGATGCTCGCGCAGCGAGCATCCCTGTGAAAACGATGAATCATCGATCGTACCCCGAAGTGGTTCCGTCAGACGTCAATCCTCGGATGACGCAACCCTTTCAGGGCAGGGCTTCCAAAGTACGTGATGATCTCGCAACACTCCGGTTGGATGTGAGATACACCAATCACCCTGGAGGCGACAAGGATGTTGCTCGATTCGGTCGTTCCGAATTTTCTACGTCAGAATCGAATGTCACTGCGGCTTTTGTGGATTGAGTTTACGACGAGCATGCAGCCAAGAGTTCGGCTCGGGCGGCGGCACGGGGTTTGGTCAGTAGGTCGTGGGATGTGGGGCGACGTTTGATGGCTCGTGGTTCGATGCGGTTGGGACGGTCACCGACGGGATGTGACGTCAGGTGAGTCAGTCGCAGTTCGATCAACGCAGTTCGATCAATGCAGTGAGGTCGCCGTGGTGAGTCGCTGCTGTCAACCAAGTCTCTGTCAAGAATTGCTGCGCGCCGCAGAAGCTGTATTGGCGGGGTGAGCGCTTTCCTTCAGAAGGCTCGTTCCGTGGCACCAACGAATGTGATCGTGTGGGCGAGCGTTTCGGCTCCACACTGAACGCCGCTTGCAGCAACGAGTGGCGCATGAGGTTGTACGCTAAGAGTCCCATCCACAGTTCGGTGCGAATCATTTCCGGCGTCTTGCAACGCAGCACGTCCAGGGACATCGTGGACCTGAGGCTGCGCAGGTCGAGTTCCGCGTGCCAGCGTTGGCGGTACAAGTCGGCCAAGTCTTCACGCGAGTATTCCTGGTCATCACGCAGCGTGGTGACCAGGACGATGGTCTTTGTGCGGAAGCCACGTTCGCGCACCGCGAACTTCATCTCGCGCACGCTCAGCGTGTTGGGCAGACGGTCGTAGGTCTCTTGATCAAGCCATTCGGGACGTTGCGGCTTGGGCCATTCGACCAAGTGATCATTAGCACCCAGACGGCCGCCGCGACGGAAGTCCGCTTCGCGATGTTGATGCAGCCGTGTCACGACATCGACCCCCAATGTCTGCAACAACGCGATCATGAACCAGCCGCCATAGTAGCGATCCGCAACCACCACATCGCCCCGCTTCAGCAAGTGAAAGAGTTGTCGCAACAGCGCGGTCTCGCCGGTCTCTTTGCCGGAGTACGGTCCCGCGGTGAAGCCGCTGACCAGCGCCGTGGCCAGCGAGATCAACGCCACCACACGCATGATTGGGAAGCCCAATCCTTTGGCCTGTGACGAGGGCTGCGGATACTTCGCTTGGTTCGCGGGAGTATCGGGCATCGACAGCGTCGAACCATCCACCAGAAATGTGCGTCGTCCTTGCCAACGCCACTCGTCGGGCAACTGCGACTCACACTCGCGAGCCATCTCCAACACCAGCCATTGCGGCACTGCTTCGGGGATCCGACTGCGAGCTCGGCAATACGCGCCGGTATTGGTGTCGCTGACCACCCGCCCTTGCAAAGCTTCCGCCGCCGCGACACGTGCCACCGCCGCCACACACGAACGCTGCTCGCCGGTGAACAGCATCTGCGACAAGAACGCCCACAACGTGACCGCCGGTGTGTAGATCACGTCGGGATCAACATCGGCGTTGGCGAAGTCCACCCCTGCCGACTCAAAGGCTTCCGCCAAACGCTCCGTTGTCAGCACGTTGGCAAACGGCAAGTCGTCCGCCTGCAGCAACGAACGACGGACAGACTCAAATGCTCTTCCAGATTCCCCACGCGATGTGCGAAAAGACCTGAGACCTTCCTTGGCCCAGCATCCACGCTCGCGTCCAAGAAAGGTCTCACCCAGAGCGGACCATAGGCCACGAAACTCTCACACCAAGACCATTTGGTCCCTCCGCTCTCGGAAAGCACCACCGATGATTCGAATTCCTCACGCCCCTCGCGCGTGCGTCCTACCGCTGCACGCCGACGTCATTGTCCGCGACTTCGGCAGTGCCATTCACGTCTCGCCCGTGATACGAAACATTCACAGGCTCTCCGCGTGACGAGCAAGTCACTTCACAATGCGTTGATGAGAACTCAGTTCGCAGGCATCAATCAATCGGCAATGAAGTACGATTTGAGCATCAAGAATGCTCGACGAGCTCGGGCTTGGAAGGTTGGCACGTCGTGAGCCCAGCCGCGGGGAGTGATCGTGATCTCGAAATAAGTTCGCTCCGAGGCTCCCTGCTTAATGGTTTGTTGAACGTGTTTAGGTGGTGGCCCGAATTTGATTTGCAGTTCGACGGGCTGTCGTTTGGGACTTGAACCCCAGAACGGCAACAGCAATGTGTTGCCGAGACGGATGACCACTTTACCATGCTTGGCGTCGATCAGTTTTGCTTGTTGTTCTTTGACGAAGCTGCCGAACTTCAGCACGACCATGTCGTCTGTGATGCAGGCCCAGAATGAACCTTCAAACACGTAAGGCGGTTTCGCGACTTCTTTCGGACGTGATATGTCGAGCGAGCCGTTCACAAATTCATTACGAGTGGTCGGAGTCGTCCGATTGCGTCCGCCATCTTTCGACGCGAACAACGCCTTATCCGCTCGACGTAGGATGTCATCGATCCGGTCGCCTGACTCAACTTGAGTAACTCCGAATGAGGCGGTCACTTTCAGTTCTTTGACCGAACTCAACAACGCTTCGCTGAGTGCCAATCGCAAACGTTCGGCTTTGGCGTACGCCTGATCGAGGTTCGTTGCCGGACAGAGTACGACGAACTCTTCGCCGCCGTAGCGACAGATCAGTTCGCCGGAATACGTCTCGCTTTGCAATAGCTTGGCGAGTCCGACCAGCACTTCGTCGCCCGTCAAATGCAGATAGGTGTCGTTGATTCGTTTGAAGTGATCGACATCCAAGAAGATCAGCGAGAACGGCTCCGCGTTCGGCTTGCGACTGAATTCCGCAAGCATCGACTCCAGTGTCCGTTCCAGTTCACCACGATTGGCAACTCCGGTGAGTGAGTCGCGAGTCGCTTGCTGGCACAAGTCTTTGTCTTCGCGCCGACGGCGTCGATCGGTCGATATATCGCGGAAGATTTCCGCGATCCCTTGCAGGCTGCCGTTGTGATCGAACAGTGGCACTGACATCACTTCGACATTCAACCATTGGCCGGTCAAATGTTTGACTTTGAGCTGAGTTGTCAGCGGCTTTCCAGTCTTGATGACTTCTTGAATCGGCTGCTTCAAGTCCTCCATCAATTGATCATTTTGATCAGCGAATTCCACTTGCTTGCTGGACCAACGTTGGCCCAACATACGAACGGCGGATCGCCCCAAAAGGCGTTCCATACCTGTGTTCCAAATACGGAACTGCAGTTCTGCGTCGAGCAGATAGAAGCCGTCGTACATGCTTTCCAGCACGTAGAGATACGAAAAAATATGGCACATCGAACTGGCCTGCATCTCTTCAGCTAGATGTAAGAAACTCCCATTCATCGCAGACTGTGGCTCAGCCAGTTGCTGCGTAAAGGGGAGACCTTCGGCTTGAACCCAACGATTCATCACATTCACGAGATTGCCATCGAAGCGTGTCCCGGCCGAACCGCCCAGGATCGCCAGGATTTCTTCGTGAGTCTTCGCATCTCGATAAACCTGCTTGTTTGACAACGAATCGTAAGCGTCGGCAATCGCCAAGATGCGGGCACTGAGGTTGAGTTCCGTGTTATTGCGAACGCCGTTGTCGTAGTTTGGATTGGATTGATTGATGATGTCGAGCACTTCTTGATGCACGCGACAGGCTTGCAACACGTCCATACCCACATGGTGCTGCAACGAGAACAATTCTTGCTCGGCAGGATTGAGCGGACCTGGTTTGAACAACACGTGATCTGGAACACCGATCTTGCCAATGTCGTGCAGCAGTGCCGCGATTTCCAACTTGCGTAGCGGAATCCCTTCCCAACCGAGAAACCGCGCAAGTCCCGTCGCAAAGAGTGCCGTGCGACGAACGTGCTGAACCGTATTGGGATCACGCAACTGCAACGCTGCCAGCAGACTCCGCAGCACAGGCTTGGGAATGACTCCGTCCAATGCCAAAGCATCCGCAGATGTTTCACTGCTGTTTCGTCCGTCGGTACTTCGCGAAAGACGAAGTAAATCGAGCAACAACCGCGACGAGGCAGTCGGGTATTGCACCGGAGCACTGGAATTCGCCAACCCTGCAACAGCAATTTCAACTGTGGACATAATGTGGCCGATCGTTGTGAACTGAGCAGCGAACGCCATCTCAGGCCGTTCGCCGGACGAACTCTAGGTCACAGGATCAAGCGGTCAAATTTGTTGTTGGAAAAGAATGCGAGGAGAAATCCGGATAATCCTCAAATCTGATTATTAAGTTTTCCAACTTCGACGATCTCACGCTTCTTGCTGACGCAGAGGAAGATAGCCAGTGGCGATTCTTCGCGAATTGAAACAGACTTTTCTCGTGGTCGGATCCAATCGCCAGCAGCATTTGCTTCATCGATCGCTAGCCAGTCCAATACTCGTCCTTAATTACATGCGAACCTACTGGGCTAGACTTGGTGGCTCACGGGCCTTTGCACGAGCAATCCTGATTTGAAGTGACGCGCGGTGCAAGAGCATGAGTCATCCGCAGCACATTCGATGCGGTGGTCGTAGTGTTGCGGCATTGAGGACTAGCTGGTTCGTCAATCTTGGCTGATCCATTTCACAAGGTAACGGTTCATGTTTCAGGTCTCGCAACACATCGATTTTTGTTATGGGCACCGCCTGTTGAATTACACCGGGAAGTGTCGCAATCTGCATGGGCATAATGGCCGAGCGGTGATTGTGCTGGAGAGTGAAACACTCGATGACCGTGGAATGCTGATGGACTTCACGGACATCAAGAAGGTCGTGCGAACTTGGATCGACGAGCAACTCGATCATCGCATGATTCTGCACGAGGCCGATCCAGCACTCCCGTATTTGAAGAGTCTTGGCGAACCGTTGTTTGTGCTGCCAGTCAATCCGACCGCCGAGAACATTGCCAAGACAATCTTTGAATTCACGAAGTCGCAGGGCTTTCCGGTAGTCGAAGTTTCGTTGTGGGAAACGGCGAACGCATTTGCCACTTATCGAGATGGCAAATGAGGAATCGCTGAAGCGAGACGTCTGTTGAGAGAAGTTTATTAAAATAGACAGGCCACCGACTCTACGAATTCATGTTGATTCGAATGACTCAGGAACGCGTTTTATGCTCTTTTCGATTGCCGCTGAATCAGCGACTCCGCCGGAGAATTCCTCCGGCGGATTCACGATGGGAAAGGGGCTTGTCGTCATTTGGTTGTTGCTGTGGTCGCTTATTACGTTGGCTGTCGATCTGGCCGTGTTGTTGATCGTGGCTCAAACGATGCTCGCCTGGAATTATGCAGTCGTGACAGGAACGATCTCGCAGAGCGAGGTTCGCCGGAATGCGGGCGAGAAGGACAAGATTGCTGCGGACGTGAAGTATCTGTTTCGAGTGGACGATCGAGACTTCACAGGTTCGATTGTCAGTTTGTTTGATGTCGTCCGGATTCGCCCGCTTGCTACTGAGCAACTTGTTAAGTCGCTGCCGGTCGGCAAGTCGGTCGAAGTTTTTTACAACCCGTCGGACCCATCGGTTTGTATTCTCAATCGTTCGTTGGATGGTCGGCCGTTGTTTTTGGGACTACTCCTGTTGCCTCCGAATTTGGTGATGGTTGCAGGATGGCGTTTTGCCCTGCGAGTTCAGCGTGGCATACGTAATTCGTTGATACAACCTGATGGCAATCGTTGGATTGTTCGCCGTTGGCATGGGAGTCCGTTGGCCGTTGCATTGATCGTCGCAGGGGCAATCGACTTGGTCGCGATCATTTTATTGAGTCCGTCAGATCTTTCCGCCAACACCATTGTCCTCTCGTTCGTGTGGCTAGCTTTGATTGGAATGACGACTTTGGCCTACTGGCATACATTGTCGGCCATTCGCAAAGACTTACCGATCTTGATCGCCGACAACGTTTCTCGCACTCTGATCTGGCCATCGACAACTGCGGACTGTTCCGACCAGACGATCTCCGTTGCCCAGCTCCGTAGCGTTGAGTTTGGTGAAGCGTCCACACCAATGCCCAACGGCAGGAATGGTCTGAGTTACTCAGTATCGCTGAGTCATATCACTGAGGAAGGCCAAGTGATAACTCGATTGGTGCTCAAGACCACCAACGCCAACGAAGCCGAGACGCTCGCAGAATTTCTCGACGACTGGACGGGACTCAGACATCGTCGGCAAGAGTCCGCTTCTGTGGAAGAAATCTAACAACGACGGCAATGTCATCATGCATCGGCTGACTGGCCTCTTTCAGAATTTCTAATTGACATGTCGATATATCGTCTCGTCGGAGGATTGATCATGGCTAAGCGGCGAGCAAAATCAGCTTCGAACGAACTCACTAGCCTCAAGGCTTTGGAGCAGGCCTCGGAGTGTTTGAAGATCCTGGCTCATCCTCATCGGTTGCGAATTGTGCAGATGCTGTTGCGAGGTGAATACACCGTGGGTGAGCTTGCCGAAGCGTGTGAGATTCCCAGTCCGATGGCTTCAGAACACTTGCGGTTGATGCAACGATGCGGATTCTTAACCAGCGAAAAAGATAGCCGTCGGGTCTACTACAAAGTGATCGAACCGCATTTGGAAAACATCATGTCTTGTATCGAAGACCGGTTTGGGGCCGAATAAGTCAAAATTTTTCAACAAACAGATCGTAAACTTGCAATATGTCGACAGTTCATTAGTTTCAAGTCGGAACGACATCTGCAATTCGCGTCCGATTCCAACTCATTGTGCCAAGGAGACAGTTATGAGCGTGCAAAATATCAGCCCCAAAGAATTGCAGGAGATCTGCAGAAGCGGTCGCGAAGTTGACCTGATCGATGTGCGAACACCGGTCGAGTTTCGTGAAGCCCATGTAAAATTCGCTCGGAATGTGCCATTGGAGACGTTGGACCCTCCGGCGATTCAATCCGCTCGTGGCAACCGTCAACCAGAGCCGCTGTATGTGATCTGCCGATCGGGTAGTCGTGGTAAGCAAGCGTGCGAAAAGTTCGCAGCGAGCGGGATCGCACAAGTTATCAACGTCGAAGGCGGGACGATGGCCTGTGAGCAAGCTGGCTTAGAAGTCGTGCGAGGAAAGAAAGCGATCTCTCTGGAACGCCAAGTTCGCATTGCTGCGGGGTTACTCGTTCTAGCGGGAGCGATACTTAGCCTTCTGGTTGATCAACGCTGGATCGGGTTATCAGCGTTCGTTGGTGCGGGCTTAGTCTTCGCAGGTGTGACAGACACTTGTGGCATGGGACTTATTCTCGCCCGAATGCCCTGGAATCAACTGTCGAAAACGGCTCCGGCGGGGCGTTCTAACGACCCGCAATGTGCAAAACCGAATTCTGACTCGTGCTGTCGGTGAGGCTTGAAAAATCCTGATTGAACTCCAATTCGATCAGGAGTTTTACGGAAGCGGTGCGTGCCAGAAGCATTCGATCAAAAGCCTAAGCTCCAAAGGGGTTTTCTAATGAAGTTGATCATCGTAGGTGGTGTCGCTGGTGGAGCGTCGGCTGCTGCTCGCGCACGAAGATTGTCAGAAGAAGCGGAAATCGTCCTTATCGAACGAGGTCCGGACGTTTCTTTTGCCAATTGCGGATTGCCATATCACATCGGCGAGTTGATCCCTGATCGATCCAAGCTGTTGGTCACCACCGCCGAACGTTTGCGAGAACGATTTAGTCTCGATGTACGAGCCAACTCCGAAGTTGTGTCCATCGACCGTAAAACGAAGGTAGTCCGCATTCATGACTTGAAGTCGGGCAATTCTTACGACGAATCGTACGACAAGATCATTCTCGCGCCCGGAGCCGCTCCGATTCGGCCTGCGATTCCTGGTGCTGATCTTCCTCATGTGCATACGTTGCGAAATCTGGTTGATACTGATCGCATCAAACAAGCGATCGATGGTGGCGTGCGTCAGGCAGTCATCGTGGGAGCGGGGTTCATCGGCTTGGAGCTTGCTGAAAACTTCGTGCATCGCGGTATCGCAACGACGGTTATTGAGCACAGCCCACAAGTCTTGGGACCGTTCGATCCAGAGATGGTTGCGCCGATAGCGAACGCGGTCGTCAAACAGGGTGTCGAATTGCTGCTTGGGCAATCTGCCGAAGCAATTGTTGCGACCGCCGATGGCCTGACGGTACGGCTCACGTCAGGTCGAGTGTGTTCGGCACAAATCGTGGTTTTGGGCATTGGAGTACGTCCCGAGAATCGTCTGGCTGTGCAAGCTGGCTTAGAGGTGGGACCGCGCGGAGGCATTCGGGTCAATGAGTTTCTTCAGACGAGCGACTCAGACATCTTTGCAGTGGGAGACGTGATTGAGACGACGGACTTTGTAACGAGCGATCGCACGCAAGTGCCGTTGGCTGGACCTGCCAATCGGCAAGGTCGCATCGCAGCAGACAATGTGTTCGGGCGGAAGTCCAAATATCGTGGAACACAGGGGACAGCCATTCTTGGGTTCTTCGATCACACAGCCGCGATGACTGGTTCCTCAGAAAAAACGCTCAAACGGATCGGCAAGTGCTATCGCAAGGTCTACGTTCACCCCGCTCATCATGCAGGCTATTACCCCGGTGCCGTGGGGATGACGCTGAAGTTGTTGTTCGATCCACAGACCGGCAAGTTGCTCGGTGCTCAAGGAGTTGGCGGAGCGGGTGTCGATAAACGAATTGACGTGCTCGCCGTCGCGATACAAGCGGGGATGAATGTCTTCGATCTCGAAGAAATGGAGTTGTGTTATGCCCCACAATTTGGATCGGCAAAAGACCCCGTGAACATGGCAGGGTTCGTCGCTGCTAGTCTCGTGCGTGGCGATCACCCGCAAACCGATTGGGAGGCATTCGCAGCAGCGCCGGATTCGTCACTCCTTCTCGACGTTCGCACCGAATTGGAGTTCGACAGCGGTCACATTCCCGGATCGGTAAACATCCCTGTCGATAACCTGCGCTCTCGACTTGCAGAACTTCCGCGAGATCGTCCAATCGTCGCCTATTGCCAAGTCGGCCAGCGAGGTTACCTCGCCACTCGCATTCTGATGCAGTCGGGCTTCAAAGTGTCCAATCTCGGCGGAGGATACAAGACCTACTTGTTGCACCATCCAGAACTTTTGTAAGGCCCCCGATTCGTCGAGACCACACGGCAAGCATCCTTGCAGGGAGTGATCCCGCACCTGGCGCGGTCGGCCCGGTCTTCGGGAAAACTTTGGACGAAACACATCTCCGGTCACACGCCCGCCGACACTGGCTGTGAGCGGAATGGCGCTAGCCCAACGGCACTTACTTTAAGAGTCTGGTTTGGGTTCGGGATTTTTCGGTTTTCGTTTTTTGAATTGGTTGGATTTTGGTCGTCGGGCGTAGGTTTCTCGTTCGAACGAACGGCCGGGACGATTGGGGAGTTTGTCCTGCGTGGCAATCAGAAAAGCTTGACTGTATTTGGTGCGCCAGCTCGAGAAGTCCTGGGCCTGCGAGGACCAGAGGAAAATGTGGAATGTGGTCCAAGTGCTTTTGAAGCTCACACGCCGTGGGGGTTGGGCAATCAGCGCAGCGGCTTGGCGGCGGAATTGCGTCACCAAGTTGTAGGCCACCAACGAGGTCAGCAATTCTGTGTGAAACATCTCGACGCTTCGAGCCTGGGGCGTTCGGTGTTCAGCACTACTTTGAGGTTGCGGTTATCGACCTCGACGTCGCCACAGTGCCGATACGCCATAGTGCCAATACAGTTCCGACAGTTCTTCCGCCCTTTGTGGCAGGCTCGTCACCAGGAACAGCGCCAGCGTGGCATGAATGCGGATCTCGTGCAGGCGGAGTTCCAGGACGGCATCGGGGGGCAAGTCAGGATGCGTTTGGCGTTCCTTCGCGCTGAGGCGCCAAGTGTGCGAGTAAGTCGTCCAATTTTCACCGCTGGCGACGATCGTGGCTTTGCGACGCAGCGCGATGAAGCGCGACTCAGTCAGGCGGAACACGAAGTCGCGATTCGTCTGCCGGTACGCCCAACATGGGCGTGAACTTGTGGGGTGCCGTTTCCTTTGTTGGAAGCCAGTCCCCTGTATGAAAACGGGAACTCTTGGGATGGCAGGATACCAACTGTCAAATCAAGCTGGGAAGTACGAGGCGAGGGCCACTGCGGTTTGGGTGACCGACCGTGGGGAGGAAGCCTGCGAATGCGTGCG
>JAPLNX010000449.1 GCA_026400935.1 Planctomycetia bacterium
AACGAAGTTAGTGGACGCTGGCCCTGGTTGATGACGATCTGCGGATCAATGATCTGAGCGGACGATTGCGTGAAGCCCTGCAAGAGCGGATCAAGTCCCGATGGCAGAAAGTTCGCGCTAAATCCACCACCCACACTGGCAAAGGCGGTCGTGATTCCAAGCAGCGGATGACGCCAAGCAGCGGCATACATGACAGCACCCAGCGGGATCACCAACACAAAGCCGGGATCGCCGACTGAATGACTCAGGAGTCCCACAAAAAGTAACATCGGCGTCAAAAGCTTGCGCGGAGTCAGACGTAGCAGACTCTTCAATGCCGCCGGAATAAACCCCGTATGTTCGGCCACGCCGACACCTAACATCGAGACCAACACCATTCCCAGCGGCGGAAACTCGACGAACGTCTTGACCATGTTCGCCAGGAAGTTCACCAGCGAAGACGACGTCACTTGGCTGACGACTCGAATTGGCTGCTTCGTGCTCGGATTCAACTCTGTGAACTCGATCGGAGCCAGATAAGCCGACACACCCCATGTGATGAGCAACGCAAAGAGAAACAAAAACGCCGGGTCAGGCAGCTTGTTACCGAGCCACTCCACGACGTCCAACAGACGTTGGGTCGGGTTTGAACGCGCGTTTCGATTTTCGTGTGCCATCGGTCATCCCAATAAGGCATTCGACGGCAAGAAACTTAGGCCCATTCCGACAGATGACGACCGTAGCACAGCGGCAGCGGGCGGCCAGCGTTGTCGGGAAGCTCTTGCGTGTAGTCGATCCCCAGATGGTGAAGCAAAGTCGCACGAATGTCATCGGGATCGAGCGGCCGATCGACAGGATACTCAGCCTTGCTGTTGGTGGCACCAATCACTGTGCCAAGCGGACCTTTTCCACCAGAGATGAGCATCGACATGGCGGCGGGATAATGGTCGCGGCCAAAGCGGCCAGGTGAGTTGCTATCGACGCGCGGCGTCCGCCCGAACTCTCCCGTCACGAGCAACAGCACCTTCTTGTTCAACCCGCGCTGATGCAGGTCTTCGATCAACGTCGCCACCGTGCGATCGTAAAATGGCAGGCGATCGCGCATGGCTTCGATCAAATCCCAATTCACGGCGTGATCGTCCCAGTCGTAGTTCTTGCCCAGGCTGCCGGGTGCTCGTCCGGGGACATGCACCGTGACCATGTTCACGCCACGCTCCACCAGCCGGCGAGCGACTAAGCACTGCTCACCCCACTCGACGCCATAACGTTCTCGCAGCTTGGGATCTTCTTTGGAAACGTCGAACGCCTCGTGAGCTTTATTCGAGAGCAGAATCTCGGTGGCCTGTTGCTGGAAGTAGCCCATCGCTTTGAGATTGCCGCTGTGATCCAAGTCCGTCCGCAGGCGATCGAATTGCGTGAGCAGCGACCGACGATCTTCAAGCTGACCCGGCTTCACCTGCAATCGCCAATTCTCCAGCCCGCGCGACGCCACCGGCACGCGATACATCTCGCCCCAGTAACCCGGCGAACCGTACCACCGATAACCGCTGCTCAAGTCGAGCGACACCGGCATGCCGTTGCGAGTGATTCCCAAGGCGCGATTGACCACTGCGGTGATGCAGGGATGTTTGGATTCCGAGCTCAACAGCCCACCGACCTTGTCCTGACCAAAGCCGCTCGTGAAACGAAACGTGCCGTCGGGATGGCCAGCGTGACCGTGACTCACCGAGCGAATTATTGTGAACTTCTCCGCGACCTGAGCGTGATGCGGCAACAGTTCGCAAACATTGATGCCCAACACGTTCGACTTGATGGCGTTCATCGGCCCCCGAATTTCGCTCGGAGCATCGGGCTTCATGTCATACGTCTCAAGCTGACTAGGACCACCACCGCACCAAAGCAGAATGACGGCCGTATCGCTCTGAACTGGCTTTACGGCCGCCTTGGCTTGCAACTTCAGCAAGTCGGCTAGAGTCAGGCTGCCAATCCCCAGAAAGCCCGCCTGCAAGAATGCTCGCCGAGTTTTATTTCCAATACCTGGACTGACTGTTTCAAGTTCCAACATGGATTTGTAACTCCAGACTTCAAAGTGAAGACAATGAGTTCGGCGACCAAAAAACTCTCGTACTATTTCCGGAAGCGACTACACCAGTTCAAAAATCGGCTTCCCGCCTCCGATGATGCTGGTGGGGCGGCCGCTGGCGTCTTCGTAGTGGGTTTCGAGCGGCACGCCGAGTGTGTGATAGATCGTCGCCAGCAGGTCTTGCGGTGTGACGAGTCGCTCTTGAACGCCACCTCCCCACTTCTCGCTGGCACCGACGACCCGGCCACCTTGGATGCCCCCTCCGGCCAGCAGCACGCTGAAGCAATCGGACCAGTGATCGCGGCCGGCGTGACCGTTCATGCGCGGAGTGCGACCGAACTCGCCGGCGCAGTAAACGATGACCTCGTCGAGCAGGCCGCGTGTCGAAAGATCTTCTACCAGCGTCGCGATCGCTCGATCCAGTGGCGGCAAGTGCTCATCGTGCCCTTTGGCGATGTCGTTGTGATGGTCCCAGTTTCCCGTGTTGATGTTCACGCAGCGAGCACCCGCTTCGACCAATCGCCGCGCGAGCAACGCACTCTGCCCGTAACGATGTCGTCCGTATTGGTCACGCAGCTTCGGGTCTTCGACATCGAGATTGAATGCGGCCCGCATACGTTCGCCCGCGACCATCTCCAGCGCCTGCTGCTTGAACGTGTCGAGTCCTTCCATGACGCCGGTTTCGTCGATGTCGCGACGGAGCGTGTCGAATGTCTTGAGCAACGAGCGTCGCGAATCGACGCTGCGAGCGGTCAGTCCGTTCGGCAGCGACAGATTTGGAACTTTGAA
>JAPLNX010000074.1 GCA_026400935.1 Planctomycetia bacterium
AAACGTAAAGTGCTGGTGCATCGCTGGGACTCCATTCCCAAAAGGATCTTTCCAAAACACCCCAATGCGAATCTCCCAGCGATGTTTTCCTCAACCTCTCTTTTGTTCAGAATCCTTGCGTTTGAGATTCATGACCGCCCTATGTGATACATCCGACCGGCGATGCGAAGAGGGCTTTCGCGATGTTGCCGCAGGCGGTGTTTCGACACAGTCAGCCAGTGCGCGGCGACGACATCGGAGCGGTCTACCTTTGGATCGATACTGACAAGCGACCGGCCGTAGTCGGCACGACGTTCGCCTTCACGCTTCAAGGAGAGACGCGAGTCGTCGCTCACGAGTTTCATTCGCTGGCCGCTGGGCCGTTGACGGCCACTTGGCGAGGTCGGCAACCGTGGACACCGAAAGAGCCGGGCTTGCGGTTTCATCCGGTGCCGAAGGCTCTCGCAGTCGCGGCGGACGCGAAGTTGCGGCAGCGGCAAGTGCGAGAGATCGCTCGCCGATTCAGTGCGAACACAATCGACCATGACGAACGGCGCTGGGAACTGCGATTGATCACCAAGCCGATTTACGAATTCGATGTGCCCGACCCCAACCAAGTTCAAAGTGGCTCTTTGTTTTTCTTTTGCCAGGGAACTGATCCGGAATTGATTCTGTCGATCGAAGTTCGAAAACAGGACAACGGATTGCAGTGCCAATACGCCGCTGCGTCATTCACGGACTATGCCGTCAAGCTGCGGTTAGATGAAACTGAAGTCTGGTCCGCCGAACGCAGGTCCATCGGCCCGCACTTGCCACATTGGAGCGATGTCGGTTCCAAGGAAAGTTTGCAAAAGGTCGAATGAAACCACCCCGGTCGCCTACACACTTTTCATTGCGGAACGTCTTAACTAAGTGACCAATCAGCGTTTCACCGACACAAGGTCGGTGAGGACGGTTTCGAAAAAGAGTTTATGAACGCACTCGTACTCACAATGCTGCTACTTTGCGGTGACGATTCCGCTACAAAAGCTCCGTCGCCATTACGAAAGGTGATGGACGAGTCACTGTCGTGGAATGAATTGTTTGCCGATGAGCGATCTGCGACACCGATGACCACGCGAGTCGTCATGCGGTGGGCGAACAACACACGCGGATCGGAAGATGGCATGACGGTGTTGTTCCTCAATGCCGGTTGTCCCGAAGCGGTTTGCTGCATGTATCCTTGGGTGAAAAGCCTGAATCACGAATTCGATTCACTGTCGCGAGGCAAGCTCATTGCGAAGCGTGACGGAGCGGTTGTGTGGTCTCCCGAAAAACCGGGAGTGACGTTTCTCGCCGTTCCCGATGCGGATGCTCCGGCGGAGAATCCCGTCGCTCGATTTCGGCAGATGAAAACACTGGCCGCGCAGTTTTCTTCGACGATGCTCGGTTGGAAATCAGACAAGAGCGACCGCGAAGAACTGCGACTGCTGCCGCAACCGTTGTATCGCTACGAGAGCAAGCGCAGCGATGTACTCGACGGCGCGGTCTTCGCATTCGTGCAGGGGACTGATCCCGAAACATTGCTGTTACTCGAAGCCTTCAACTCGGACAACCGCGTTGAGTGGCAGTTCGCATTTGCTCGCCGCACCTCAGGGGAATTGGAAGGTCGTCACAAAGACAAAGTTGTCTGGCACGCTGATCGATTCCCAGAAAACGACAACCCGAAATCAACTCACCGCGCCTTGAGCCGACCGCTCGATCCGATCGTCATCGAATCGCTGAAATAGAAAGCCTAAACCATGAATCGCTTGTTTGCATTATTGGCAGCGCTGTTGATGTTCGCCCTGGGAGAGGTCAGGGGTCAGGGATTAGAGGTACGAGATCAGAGATCAGAAGTCGGCGTGAAGCGAGCGTTGATCGTTTGCGGACTGAGCGGCGATGCGGCACATCACAAACTCTTCGCGGAGACCATTGGCAAAATGCACGACGGACTGACGAAGCGTTTTGGGTTCAGTGATTCCGACATGCAAGTCCTCTTTGGTGATGAACCGGTCGAGGCCGATACCGAACTCATCAAATCCGCCGGACGTGCAACTCGCGAAGAGCTAGAGAAGAGCGTTGCAGCATTACGATCCAAGCTGCAATCGAACGACGCGCTGTGGGTCATCGTGGTCGGACACAGTCATTACGACGGCAAACACTCGTGGCTGAATCTGCCGGGGCCGGACATCCATCAGCTCGACTTCGCGAAGCTGTTCGCAGACGTCACCGCAGCGCAGCAAGTGTTCGTCATCTCGACACCGACCAGCGGCTACTCGATCAAACCGCTCTCCGTCAAAGGGCGAGTTGTCATCACCGCGACCGAAACTGACTGGGAAACCAACGAGACTGAATTTCCTCACGAGTTCGCTCGTGTGTTGTCCGCACCACCTGAGCCGAAGGACTTCGATATCGACCAAGACGGCACGACGAGCTTGTTCGATTTGTACGTGACGGTCGTTCGTAACCTCGCGCAGTCGTATCTCGAACGAGAGTTCCTTGCGACCGAACACCCTCTGCTCGACGACAACGGTGACGGTCGCGGAACCGAAGTGCAAATCGACTTTCTGACTCCAGAACAAGGTGGCCGAGCGAAGTCCCAAAAGGGATCGACGCTAGCAGCCAAACCGACTAGCGACGGAGGACTGGCAAAGTCGATTCGTCTGACCTTCACTCGCGCTGAGCCTGCTCCAGCAGTTGCGAAATAGCTGTGATGGTTGAAGTACGTCGTCATTCAACTCGGCTGACTCAAATCTCGTGAGCAGTTCTGGTTTGATGAACTCGTCACGATATTGCCAACGCGCTTCAGATGACGAACCGATCGCTTCACAGACATTGCGGCTGCAATTGTCCCGTGAGACAAGTCAGCGTGCTGTAAATGCTCGGCGCAACACTTGGAGGGCTCGTGAATCAATCGCAAATAAGCGGCATACGTGTTTGTTTTCGGTGATTTCAAGCAGTTGATCCGCCGATCCTACGAAAACTTCGCAGCCCTTGATGGCGACGTAAACGCAACCGCGACTAGTGATAGGTCGGCAGCGCTTCCAGTGGACCAAGCGAAACAACCGGCGTTCCGACGATGGGTTGATACGCGGTCGTGTTCTGCATGGGTATCCCCGTAACCGAGTCGTACGATTGATACGTCGTTCCTTGCGGAGCCATCATTTGCTGACCACCGCCATATCCCGGTGCGCAACCAGTGTTGCAACCTGTATTGCAGCCTGTACCACAACCGCCAAAAAACGGCGCGAGACAGCAGCATCCAGGCAGACATGAAAGCACGGCCGTGGCCATCAGCAAAGAGGTAATGCGCTTCATGGAAGGATCCTTTCCGACGGGAGTCGAAATGCAGACGCCGCGCCGGTCTACTTCCAGCGGCTGGTCTGAGGGAGGGGGGAGAGATCGAGAGTCAGAGATGATTGAAGGGACGCTCAACCGATCTAGCCAAGGATTGACCAAGGTCTGCTAAGCGGGGCGGGAACGTAGAACGCTTAGCCAAACAGGTCAAGACGTGATTTTGAGAGGCCATTTATCTCTGTTCGGAGTTGAAAAACTCGTATTGCCTCAATGTCGCTTGTTGTGATAATTCCGCCCGTGCGATATGTGGCTTTTCCAATAACAGGACTCGCCCAGACCAGCAGGAAGAGGAATCTCGCGAGTCACCCTCACAGCTCTTCGCTCCCAAGTCGGTGTTGGCCAAGGATGGTCGGACCCGCACGTCTCTGGAATGTCTCGCGGAGCAGTCCTCGGCATCCCACGCTTGCGTAAGACGTCCCGACCTTTCGTTTCGCCAATCTCTCACTTGCGCGTCGTGCTAAGCAGACCAGCAATGAAATCGACGCAGGCGAGCCGCCTGCTCTACGAAACAACAACCTTTTGATGTCACTCCTGAAGAGCGCATGAACGCAAACGAATCGACACATGGCTGTCGG
>JAPLNX010000191.1 GCA_026400935.1 Planctomycetia bacterium
AAATTTCCGGCGGCGTCTTTGAGGTAGCCATCGTACTTAAACATTTGCAGCACGATTTCGTACTGGCCGGGGGTCGTGTCGGCGTGCTCATAGCTGTTGTTCGCGCGAGCGGGCACGGTCGCGACGACCTCTCCGTTGCGGCGAATCTCCCACAGCAACTGCGAACCCCAATCGTTCGCCACGTCGCCTCGCACCAACTTCCGCCCTTCCAAGCGAATCTCCGCCTGCGGCGTTCCTTCAAATTGCTGTTCCATTTAGACCTCCGAAAACTGGCGAACTCAGACGCAGCAACATATCAGGATCGGCGGATGCAACCAAGCTGACTGTCGTATGATCATTCCGAATTACGGCTGTCGAGAGTCACCAGGATCTCACGAAGTTTGACTTGCTCGATGAAAAGCTATTGGGCGACCAAGCCCAGCTTTTGCAGTTTGGCCAAACATTCGTCGCGTTCGCGACTGCGAGCCAGTTCACGCCAAGACGGGTCTTGCACGCTCATGAAGTCCTCGACAGAGAGCGGCGGAACTCGGTTGTTTTCGGCAGCGAATTGCATCAAGCGTTGAATACAACCGACTTCCAACCGCGACAGGCCAGAACCCTGGAGGCGATAATCTTCAAACGCCTCCCAGACAGCCGGGAACAGAGGCTGCACGATCTGACGACCGATTGCGGTTGCGTAGTCGCGGATCTCTAACTGCGCGTGTGAATCCATCCGAAGCGCGAGGAAGTGCAGCAGGTTGTGTAGATCGACCTTCCAATAGGCTTCCGTGTACGTCGCCAGCGGCAAGTCTTTGCGTGCCTGTTCGCGAGCGACTCCCGAATCGAGCCGCTCCTGATAGATACGCCGTGCGAGGTCTTGCAGTTCACGCTCTGAAGCGGTGAGCTTTTCGCCGAGTTCAGTCGGCAGCAACTCATCGCTTCCTTGCCGATTGTTGGTCGCTTGCGAGCGCCACTGATCAACAGGCGTGGTCTGTGCCGAGTCGATCGCGATCGAATACCGTGTGCTGTACTCGTTCACGTTTGCCATGCGGTGCCGAATCCACTGACGCCAGCAGTCCATCGGGACGCGAACAAGGAATTTCAACTCCGCCATTTCGAACGGTGTTGTGTGTCGATGTCTCAGCAAATACCGAATGAGCGTCCGATCGTCGGACGGCTTCTTCGTTCCTTCGCCGTAACTCACGCGAGCCGCCTGCACGACGGAGCTGTCTTCGCCCATTACGTCTACGAGGCACACAAATCCGTCGTCTAAAACCGGGATTTTCTTCCAACGCAGTTCGTTGACCAAGGCTTGTCGATCAGCGACGACACCAGTGTTTTCAACAGTTTCGGACATGACAAGCCGGACGGTTCGAGGGAGTTTTGGAAAAGAGGGCGGAATTTAGACCGCTCGCTAGACAAAATCCACGACCTGCGGCATCTATGGTTTGTGCAGTTTTGAATTCATCCGACACTTCAGCAAACATTTCGATCCAAACCCCACTGAGCTTGCCTCAGTGGAATCGGGCTTTTGCACTATGGACTTGTTGCAAAAGTCATGACCGCAGTAGTGCAGAAGCCCGGTTCCACCGAGACTAGCTCGGCGGGGGCAAGAAAATGGCCGAGGCATCATGTCCTCCGAAGCTCCATCCCAACTTGCCACGCAAGTCTCGCAGTTGTGCTCACAACTGGCCGAGGGGGATGAATCTGCGCTCGAACGACTGTTCGACCTGACTGCGGCTCGTTTGGTTCGTTATGCCGAAATGTTGTCGGGGCGACGCGAGGATGCCGAAGATGCCTTGCAGGTTGCGATGATCAAATTGGCTCGGAACCCGGAACGACTAGCGAGCGCGGATCAGCCGTGGGCCTATTTCGTGAGAATGGTCCGCAACGAGACCTTCAAGCTGGCTGAATCGCGACGCAGTCGATCGAAGCTCGTGGAGTTGCTGCGGTCCTGGGCCTCGAAACCGAAGTTTTGGTTTTTGCCTGACGATGATTGGCGCGAGCAAGTCCAAGCTGCCGTGAAACGTCTACCTCCGGAACAAGCCGAAGTTGTGGTCTTAAAGATTTGGGAAGAAATGACGTTCGCCGAAATTGCTGAAGTCCTCGGCGAATCGCTGAATACCACGGCCAGCCGTTATCGGTACGCGCTCGAAAAACTTTCGCGATCTTTGCAGCCGTTGGCCGAGGAGGTGCTGCATGGCTAAGTCCTCGTTTGATCCTGCTGATTCCAGTTTTACCTCGCACCCCGATGGCGCGTTTGCGTCTGAAACTGAATTAGTCCGTGGTGCGAACCTGCTTCCGAATTTGTCCTCGCAATTGCGAGACCGCGTTTTGAACGCCGCTTCGGCGGGATATCGACAAGCTCGCCGCTGGGCACAAGCTCGACAAGCCGCATCGTTCCTGAGCGTCTGCTTGATCGCGTCGGTCGTCTTTTCACCGCTCGCAAAGATGGAATGGCCGCACCCGGCAGAGTTTGCGAACCACTTCCGGCAATGGCATTCATCGACTTCGTTCGCGCAGACTGAATCATCACCGAAAGGGGAATCGCAATCGACGCCGACATCGTCCGCTTCGTTGTGGACGTTGTCGCACGACAATGTCTTCCTCGATCTTCCCGCGAAATCCCCATCGAAGCCGCGAACTCGACAGCTCACCACAATCGCCCAAGCTGAATCGGCGGTTCCTCACGACAAACTCGTCGCCGCCTTTCAATCCAGCGACGGCTGGGCCGCCGTCCAAGCCTTCGAAGCCGTCCGCTCCCGCAGCCGCAACACAATTCAGCGTGCGCTGGCCGCAAATTGATCTCGGCCGTTTTGTTGATGCCGCAAAGCGTAATTCGACGTACTTCTTTGAAAGCTACGGCGTAGAAGGAATCCAGTAGACAATATGGAAGAACCAGTCGCTCACGGAGGCGTGGGTTTTGCTGAGCGGATCGTTGTTCGAGTTCCGCTTTACACAGAGCCACAAACGGGAGGACTGGTCCGACGAGTAAGCTGCGGTTCGTTGGTTTGGACGTCCACAAGGACACGATCGTAATCGCGGTTGCGGAAGCAGGTCAGGCGAAGACGGAGTCGTTGGTGACGTTGCCGCATGATTTGCCCAAGGTCATCAAGCGATTGCTCAAATTGGTCGGCGATCCGGCGTTGTTGCGGGTCTGCTATTAAGCGGGGCCGACGGGGTTGGCTTGTGTCGGCGGTTGAAAGCGGCGGGATCGATCGCATCGTGGTGGCTCCGGCGTTGGTGCCTCAGCAAGCGGAGCTGCGGATCAAGACGGATCGCCGGGATTCTCGGCGGTTGGCTCACTTTCTGCGGTCGGGAGATCTGACGTCGGTGTGGATTCCCAGCGAGCAAACGGAAGCGTTGCGGGATCTGGAACGATCGCGGGACGATGTGAAGAACGTCGAAAGTGTAGCTCGGCATCAGCTCGAAAAATTTCTGTTGCGGAACGAGCGTGTCTATCAAGCGGGTCGGCATTGGACGTTGCGTCATCTGGCGTCGCTGAAGCAGTAGAAGTTCGATGATCCGTGCAAGCAGTGCGTCATGGACGATTACGTTAAGGCGGCGGAGGATGCGACCGAGCGAGTGAAGCGGCTGCCGAAGGAGGTCGAGCGGTTTGTGCGGGGAACGGCCTTGGAACCGTTGGTCCGCGCGTTGATGTCTTTTCGTGGAATCAGTCTGCTCATCGCGGCGGAGATCGACGACTTGCGGCGATTCAAAGCGGCTCGGTAATTCATGGCGTTCGTGGGCTTGGTGGTCTCGGAGTTTTCCTCGGGGAAGTCGATCAAACGCGGGTCACTGACTCGGACGGGGAACGCGCATGTGCGACGGTTTCTAGTGGAGGCGGCTCAGCATTACCGGCATCGGCCGACGTTGAGCGCGGCGTTGCGAGAACGCCAAGACGGCGTTTCCCAGGAGGTGACGGCCATCGCTTGGAAGGCTCAGCAACGCTTGTGCAAACGGCTGACGTATCTGTTGGAACAAAACAAGCCGCGGAACAAAGCGATCGCGGCCGTGGCTCGCGAACTGGCGGGCTTCGTGTGGGCTCTGGGCCAGGTCTCGCAACCACTCGCGACGTAATCCTCAAGAAGGAAGCCAAGTGCGTCCGTCTTCAGACTTCTCGATTCTGCGAACTGCGACCAAATTCTCAGCACTCTTTTTTCAGAAAGGCCCCGGTTTCCGAGACGTCGGCGACACGATTTCCAGGAAGATGCCTCGCCCGCCCTTCCGGCCCTCGCAAGAGAGACGCCCGTTCGTAGAGTCTGGCACTGCTATCTGGGAAAACAACACGGCGCGACGGATCAGGTCATGCGGTTTCGACCCGCGAATATCAGTCTGATCAACAGTCGTTCTCCCGTCGCCGACGTCTTGGCAACCACCCAAAACACCATGAGCTAAAATCACACAACAGACTTTTTCAAATTCCAAAAATCAATCGCAGCTCAGCACCCTTGACTGGCCCTTCCATATCAGGGTCGCATCAACCGCTGGCCCACCAGCGATCGGACGAAAGTTCGTGGACGCTTTACAGGCGCGGACTGGATTTTCATGAAGCATCGGACTGATGGGCCGGCGCCGAAACGGCTTGTCCCAAGCTACGGCGAAAACTGCGTCGTGCGCCCAGCAACCCTGTTAAACGATGCAAGCCGGAGGTTATCGCAAACTCCGGTTCGTCGCCTTCAGACTACGTTCGTCAACATGAATTACAGATTTCGGCAAACAACACTGATGATGTCACACCAAGCGGCGATGCTCAGCATCCATCGCCTTGACCAAATATTGCATCGCGGTTGACGCCATGTGATTGAAATATTCCCAAGAATGTCCGCCGTGAGATGTTTCCAGATCGCTTTCAAAGGGAATTCCTGATGATCGGAGTTTGCTCAGCAATCGCTCAACGCTGGGCACGCACTCACGGTCGATCGGGTCGCAGGCAATGAATTGATGTCGCGGCCAATTTAGACCCTGAATTTGCACAACTGCCGATTGCTGCCGCACAGCTTCGCGGTCGGGAAACATTTCATCCAACGGCAAGCCTTGTCCGTACCAATCTTGCACATCAACCGCTGGAGATAACGCCGCGACGACCGGGAATTCGTTCGGGTGTCGATACGACAATTGCAAAGCCCCCTGCCCTCCCATACTGACACCTAATACACCGATTGCGGGCGTCCTCATGCTCCATTGATCCGCCATAAATGGCAGGATCACATTTCTGATGAATCCGATTGGCGATAGCTCAACATCAAACTCAGGACAGACAACCGGCAGCCACCAGGATCGCTTTCCGTGTGGGCAGATCGCACGTAGTCCATGCCGCTCAAGTTCGGCGGTGTAGACCGGGTTACTGATGAGCGTCTGCAATCCGTGGCCATGCAGAAATAACACCGCTTGAGTTGGAATTCGTGGGTGTCGCGGCTCAAAGACATCAGCCACTTTGCCAGCAACTTCGATCGTCTGCCATCCAGGATTGAGTAGTCGCATTCGTCTTCCGTAAAACTCGTTGGGCGTTACACAATCCGATTGATGATTGATGTGAACTCGATTAGCCGGAATGCGCTAGCGTCCGGTTTTCCGCAAACGAATCGGACGCTAGCGCGTTCCGGCTGATTTGCACATCGAAGAACGACAGGCAATAGTCAACTTGACTTTGTGCAATTTGTAACCGGGTTTAGGTCATTCATTTGGACATTGTTACTTAGAACTTGGCTTTCCCCGTCGTCACCGCAACCGCAGGAACTCCCTACTAACAATGTCTCAAGTGCCGAGCCAAAAAGCATCCAACTGACATGACTTCCTTGCGAAAGAATCCATGAACAAAGCATTTGTCCGTGAGTCCGAAAGTGATGTACGGCACTGCCCGTTCTGCGGCTCGCTGGGACTTTCGGTCGAGAAGGCGACGCTCGATCATTGGCTGCAACCAGCGGCTCGCGGTCAGATTGGTGATTCGGCAATGTTCTGTTCGCAGCCTCATTGCGATGCGGCCTATTTCGATTCGTTCGAACGAGTCGTCACGGTTGATCAACTAACGAAGTCCGCGTATCCGAAGTCCGATGACGCTCCAATTTGCAGTTGTTTCGGGCTGACTTGTGCCGACATCGAAGCAGACATCGCTGATGGAGGAGTTGTTCGCACACGTGCCGCTGTCGAACGAGCGAAGTCCGCAGACGCTCGCTGCACGATCTTGTCCGCAAACGGCCGATCGTGCGTCACTGAGGTGCAACGCTACTACTTCAAACGCAAAGGGAGCGTTTGAGCGATGCAGCAATCACTAATCAAGAATCGGTCAACCTGTTGAGAGTGCGAAGGATTCGCTCAGCGGCTCAATCATCGAGAGACACTTGGTTGGCGAGTTTACTCAGCCTCGTTCGCGACTGGCTGGCTTTCATTAACTCGACACAAAGTTCATTCAGTCGTCGCTGCAACGTCTCTCTGGCGGGCTTACCGAGATCGGGGCCATAACGAGTTTCCGCGTACTGCAAATACCAATCAGCCACGTCTGTCAGCGCCGGTTGCGAAAGTGCCTGTTGTCGAATTCGTGCTGCGAACTGATGCAGCGTTTCATGTTCGGCTCGATGCAAATGCCATCGTTTGAGCTTGCGATCCAATTCGTTGACGAGCACTTGCAGCTCCGCCACGGAGTGCGACATCAACGTCACAGGCTTTCTGCGAAAAGTGAAGTGAATATTACGAGCGATCAAGAACAACACTCCTCCAGTCAGCAGCCACCCGGGAATCGTCGAAAACAGAGTCGTTGAGAAAATCTGAACGGCCGACAGCACTCCGGCGAGATTACCGGCCGACAGCGCCGCGCGAATCATCTGGCCGCGCAGGTTGATTTCATCCCAGAGATGCGCGAACTGAAACGAGTCGTCGGTGATCGGAACTCCGGCTGCTGGTGTCGTATCGACAATCACCCAACCAGATTCCGGTAGATATGCCTCTACCCACGCATGAGCTTCCTGCTGACGAATGATCCAATAATGCCCCAGCGGGTTGTAATTGCCTCCCGCAAAGCCGGTGACATAGCGAGTCGGAATCCCGCCCATGCGCAGCAGAACGGCCGTCGCGGTTGCAAAGTACTCGCAGTGTGCCGCATGGTTTTCAAACAAAAAATAAGTGAGTGGATCTTGTCGACGAGGAATTTCGATCTTTGATTCATACTTGAACGTTGAAAAGAACCTGTCGACGGCGCGCAGCTTGTCTGCATGCGTCCGGCAATCCTGAAACAATTCGATGGCGAGTTCGTAAATTCGTGGCGATATTAAATTCGCAGGAAGTCGAGTCAGCCGGTCAGTGACAAATTCGGTTTGCTCGGCGGAAAGCTCGAACGATTGACCCGGTTGCCATTCGATTGGCTGAATGATCGGTTCAGGCATGACATCGCTACCGTACGGTGGCAACCACGCTGTGATACCAACATCAGCAGGTACTCCTTCGCTCAGCGGTACGCCGTGACGGTCGAATGACATTGTTGGGAGCGGAGCTTGCACACAATTCGCCGACAACGGCAGAAACGTGAATCGCTCCACCGCGTTTTCACGCCAAATTGTCATCGGATGATGATCAACATCGGAAAACTTTCTAAGCATGAACAGCGGATGTCGATTCCGAGGGTCACCAGTTTTACGAAATCGAATGCTCAGTTCGTCTGGCAACGGATTACGCGTGACCGTAACCGGTAGCCATTCCATTTGTGTATCCCAACCACTTCCATTGAAGCGATCGAAAACCGCCCCTCGCAGATAGCTCGGCTCATTCACTGAGAGCACACGCAGTGCAATCTCATTGCTGGCATTCGATTTCAAGAGTTGAATGCTTCCCAAATGAGGATTCGCACTGAAGCCCGCATAAGTGACATCGCGAGGGGTTCGCCTCAGCGAATTGGCTCGCATCATCATCTGCTCGATATCGCTCCAGCGTGACAACAACCACGCGTTACTGGTTCGCGCGGTGAAGACCGTGACCGCCAACACGGCGATACTCAGCGTCGGTCGGACCCAACGATAAGTCTTTGACGCAACATGTTCCTGACGTTTGCGAGTCAACGAATAATACAAGCAAGTCAGTCCGACCAATCCCTGCGAAGCATGTTGATACATCCGCCGCTGTCGACGAGTGACATCGACATCGCCCAGGCAGATAAAAACCAAAACCGCGAGCACCGGGATATAAATCGGTAGTGGACGATCGGGCCGACGTCCCCACAATCGGGTGACTTGAACCAGCAAGAAAAACTGTGCCGCCGCATGGACCAGCGAGTACATCACGAACCCGTTGATGAGCAACATTTCGTGTGGCACGAGATACCACTTTATCCCACACACCACCGCCACCACCAAGTCGATCAATGGCAAGGTCGTGGACGATAGCTCCCAGCGCCGCCGCAAAAACACCGCAGGGAAACTGATCAGCACCACGAAGACCGCAAACAGATTTGCTTCAGACAGGTACCAAAACAGGACTGCCTGCAACAAGATCATCAGCCATGTCACCCACGCTTGCCGGTTCATGCTTGATCGGCCTTTGAATTCTTGTAGCCCGGTTTTCCAAACCGGGCCGCTCTATTAGCCCGGTTTGAAAAACCGGTCTACGGAGTCATGATCGCTTTACCTTTATGCCCGAAAGTCATCAAACACCGCGCGAACCGTCGCTTCCGAAACGTCGCTTATCACCTCAACGTGCCCAAGCCGCTTCGGCAAAACAAATCGTAACTGTCCGCCAATCGTTTTTTTGTCGAGCCGCATTCGATCGAGGATTGCGTCATCGGAATGCGACCAACCACCCGGAAGTCGCGTCGGCAGGTTAAACGCTCGGAGCAGCGTTTCTTGGCGGTGAGTCACCTCGGCGTCAATTAAGTTGAGCCGCTCGGCCAAACGGCTGGCATAAAGCATCCCGATCGAGACCGCTTCGCCATGCAACAACTCGCCGTATCCGGCGAGTGCCTCGAACGCATGTGCGAAAGTGTGACCATAGTTGAGCACCGCTCGCAAACCGGTTCGTTCGTATTCGTCTTTTTCGACGACATCCGCTTTCAAGCGACAGCTACGAGCAATGATCTGTCGCATGATCCCCGCATCTCGCTGATCGATTGCGTCTGCTCGTTGTTCTAGGAACGTAAAAAAGTCGCCATCGAGAATCACTCCGTACTTCACGACTTCAGCCATGCCGGCTGCGAACTCACGTTGTGGCAAAGTGTCGAGAACCGAGGTGTCAATCAACACGCCTATCGGCTGATGAAAAGCTCCGAGCATATTCTTAGCGGCGGGATGATTGATGCCCGTCTTACCGCCGACAGAACTATCAACATCCGCCAATAACGTCGTAGGGACTTGAACGAACGGCAGACCACGCACGAATGAAGCCGCAGCGAATCCCGCGAGATCGCCCATCACTCCGCCGCCAACTGCAATCACGACTGTCCGACGATCGGCTTTCAACGCAATCAGGTCATCCCAAAGGGCCGACAGATTCTTGACTGACTTCGTTTTCTCGCCCGGCTCAAGCTCGGTCACTCCGCAAGTCCAACCCGTTGCGACAAGCCCCTCACGGACTACGTTCGCATAAGATCGTACATTTCGATCAGTGACGATGTGAGCGGTTCGCGAGTTCCCAGCTCGATACACGCTGCGATCCATCCAATTCGGCAACAATGCAGGCAGTTCGGTCAAACCGCCGCTCACGATGCGGATTTCATAGCTCCGCTCACCAAGGTTTACATGAACTAAACTCGCTTCACCGGGTGTGGGCACAGCGTTCTCCAATCCAACAAGCTGATGACTCAATGAAAGACTGTTTTCCAAGGGCAACGTACTCGTTGGCAAGCGAACGGAAAAGCAATCGCATTTTCATAGCCCGATCACTCGTAGCCCTGTTTTCCAAACAGTGGGTCGCAAAATGTTGGTTTCCAAAGGTTTGAAAACAGGGCTACGGAGAGCGAGTCAATCAATATGACCGTCACAATCACCACAATTGGCATCGCACTCGACACGTCGCTCGGCTCCCGATCAGCCGAGTCATTGCCCGCGAGCTATATGCTTACGGGTCGTCTCAATTGAGCACGACTTACTAGCACAATGCGCAAGCGAGTAGTTCAGCCAGATATTCCACTCGTGTCGACACCACTCGCTTGCGAGTCGCGCTGGTATCGGATTTTGAATCCTCCGGAAGGAAATCTGCGGTGGCTGCTCTCGCCGAATCCAAGCAACTTCTCTTGCCGCGTGACGTTCTGGTTTTGCAGCCGATGCACGGACATTTGGACTTAGATCCAATGTTGCTCACCTCGGGCACACGTTGCACGATCGGCACGGCAGAACATTGTACTGCTCGACTGACTCATGCGACGCTCGTCGAAGACGAGCACTGTGTCATTGCGGTGATTGGACGCAAGACGATGTTGACCAGTTGGACTCACGAAGCGACTTGGCTCAACGATCGTTTAGTCACCGAACCCCGCGAACTGATCTCCGGTGACCGTGTCGCCATCGGACCGTTCGACTTCCGGCTACGATTCGCCTCGACGAACGAACTTCTCGAAGCAAATCTCATTCATCCGGACTTGAAATCAACCCTGGAAGACCCTGTCTCACTCAACACGAGCAGTGGGGTGTCCTTGGGCAATGATCGTCAGGCCGATCTCATCACCGAACTGAGTCGGCGAAAACCACGTGGTGTGATTCAATCTCCTCCAGAGAAGATGACTCAGCATATCTCGTCACTACTCGGCGACCTGCAAAACCAAGTTCAATTGCTGCAAGGGAAAGATGCTGAATTGAACGACCAGCTTCGGCAACGACGCAGTAGCGAGGATGAAATCACCTCCGTCTCGCGATCCTCGAACGGTCGAGCTAGCGATGTGAGGCGCCATTCTTCCTCAATCAACCGAGCAGCCTTACAAACGCAAGAGGCCGCTTGGAAGATACTGGCTGATCAAGCTGCAGCAAAACTGCAGGCAGATCGCGAGGCATTGGATCGCGACCGAGAGACCTTGGCTTCCGGGCAAGCTGAATGCGAAGTGCGTCTGAAACAAATCGAACAGCAACAGCAAGAACTCGCATTAGCAACCGAAGCAGTGGCAGTGGAACGTCAACAACAGCAGTCAGAAGAGGATCAACTGCGCCACCGGACTCAACGGCTTTCGGAAAGAGAGAGACAACTTGAGGCATGGGAAAGTCGCTTGCGAGAAACGGAATCCGTACTGGATCGCCAGAAAGCGGCCAGTGTTTGGAAAACGGTCGCTCCGGTCGAACCAGCAGGTCTCCAGAGCCCGATTCCGGTTGGCGTTCGATCTCTTGAGTCAGAAATTTCCCCGCAAACTCATCGCCCTCTACAAACCTTCTTGACGCTGATTTCGTTCACATCTGCCGCCATCTTGTTGGGAATCGGCTTCGGTGATCCGGATATTTCTATCACCGTCGGCTGGTCAACCGCCATCATGGGGGCGATCTCGACTGTCGATCTGCTCTGCCGCCGCTGGTTCGGCGTGAATTGAGCGATTGTTTCACAGTCGCACTCGGCGATTCGCTTCGTTAATTTGTAGCTGCACACCGTCGAGGCGTCCGGATTGACCGAGCCTCGATATCCTGCGAGATGCCTGCCCTAGCCTTCCCGATAACTCTCACTTCATGAGGTTCAATGATGAAAACGTTCTGTTTGTTTCGACGTGTCCTAATCGCCGCCAGTTTGCTCGGATTGACGACCGTTTTCTCAACCACCGTCCACGCTGATGACTACGGCGATCTGTCTGGCCAGTTCATTCTCGATGGCGACATACCGCCGGTCGAAATGCTCGAAAACAAAAAGGAGCCGACCTGCGGCGATCCCATCGCAAGCGACAAACTCAAGATCAATAAAGACAACAAAGGGATTGCCAACATCTTCGTTTACATTCCCGCGACCAAGAAACCGAAAGTCCACCCGGACTTGAAGGACTCGAAATCGAAAGAGGTCGTCCTCGACCAGAAGAACTGCATGTTTATGCCACACGCGCTCGTTGCGCGCACGGACCAAACTCTGCTCATCAAGTCGATGGACGCATTCAACCACAACACGCGCACGGCTCCGATTAAAAATCAGCCCGTCAACTTCACAGTCACACCCAACGAACAAAAGGGCCTGCCTGTTAAATTGACCGTTGCGGAAACATTACCGACCGAAGTCAAGTGCGACATTCACCCCTGGATGACCGCTTATTGCTTGATCATCGACCACCCGTATGCCGTCGTGACGGACGCGGATGGCAAATTCAAAATCGAAAAGCTCCCGGCGGGCGATTTGGAGTTTCGCTATTGGCACAGCAAGGTTGGCTACGTTGAGAAGACCGTGAAGATCACGATCAAAAAGGGAGATAACAACCTCGGTCAGATCAAGGTTCCGGTCAAGAAATTCACGGACGTGAAGTAAGACCGAGTGGTTTTTGCGAGCGTTTTTGGTAAGCCATTGGGCGTTCGGGTCTCGGACAAGAGTCATCTCGGATTGTCCGGGTGCTCACGCCCTCCTGCTCCCAACTGCCGAGTTTCATTTCAGGAGTCCTGCATGTCCTCGCTCCCTCAAGTTGTTCTCAGTGCATTTGCTGATGAGGCCGCTAATCGGAAGACGGGGCTGGAACAACTCTCCGCACTCGCTGCGGTCGGCTTGAAGCAATACAGCCCGCGGTTCATCGACGTGAATTCCACCGGCGAAGTCAAACACGTCGTCACGCTCAACAAGGCGGAGTATCAAACGCTCGCCAAGCTGCACACCGAATATGGCGTGCGCGTTACCAGCATTGGCTCGCGGATCGGAAAGGTGAAACTGAAAGACAAGGATGACGGTTCGCACAATAAGTATGTACCGTTCAAGGACTACCTCAAGACCGAAGTCGCCACGACGATCACCGCCGCTCAGGCGTTGGACACGACGCTAATTCGAGGCTTCTCCTTCTATCCACCGCGCGGCGAAGACCCGCAGGCTTACTTTCAACAAGCTGTCGATCAGATTGGCCACATTGCTGACCTGTGTGGTAAAGAAGGGCTCGTTTACGGACTCGAAATCGAACCGAATTTGATGGGCGATTCTGGAGCGATGATGGCCAAATTGGCTCGCGCCGTGAAACGCAAAAATATGCTGCTGATCTTCGACGGTGGCAATGTCGCCTGTCAGAACAAGAACGCGATTCAGTGCTATCAAGAATATCTGGAAATGCGAGATTACCTCGGTTGGATGCACATCAAAGACTACAAGATCGAATCGACGCTGACCTGGACTGGCGCGGTAGATGAAGAACGACTGAAAAATTTCGTCCCGTGCGATCGCGGCGACGGAGGGCACGATCTCGTACTCAAAGACTTGCGCGAGCACCTACCGAAACTCGAAAAGCGGATCAAATCGCTCGGCGCCGCCGGCTTCTATTTGGAAGTCGAACCGCACCTCAAAGGCGGGGGACAATTCGGTGGCTTCAGCGGGCCCGATGGATTGGGAGTCGCTGTCCGCTCCTTGTGCCGCTTGTTGGACTACGTCCAAATCGGCTACCAACTCCGCTCCTTCGACGACATTCGTACGCTCCGTGGATTTTAGTCGTACTGGAAAAACCGTAGCACAGGCGGCTCACCTGCAATCCCATCGAATGAACTCACAGGCGAGCCACCTGTGTTACGTTTCGAGACCAGTTCTCGTTGAACTTCGGGCAAAAATGACCATCGACCTTTCGCAGTATCTACAAATCATGGTCTGCCCTTCTTGTCATTCAAAACTCTTGATCGACAAGCAGAGCCTTGTTTGTAAGTCTTCAGATTGCCGCCGCAAATTCCTGGTGAAAGACGACATTCCCGTCATGCTAGCTGACGACGCTCAAACCCTATCCTCGGATGAGTGGTCCGTGCTCATGGCACATCATGCTTCCGTCGCTACCTAACCGATGCCAGCGAACAATGAACGTTGAAACCACCGCCATACCCGGCTTGTTGTTAATCCAACCGAAGGTCTTCCGCGATCCACGTGGATTCTTTTTGGAGACTTTTCAACGACAGCGATACCGCGACGCGGGCCTCGTTGCGGACTTCGTGCAAGACAACTATTCGCGATCATCAAAAGGAATCCTGCGCGGACTGCACTATCAGGTGCAACATCCTCAAGGCAAGTTGGTCCAAGTTCTTAGCGGCAAGGTCTTCGATGTGGTTGTTGACCTCCGTAAAAACTCCCCAGCTTTTGGTCGCTGGCTGGGCTTTGAGCTCAGCGACCAAAACTGTCACCAAGTTTTCGTTCCGCCCGGCTGCGCTCATGGATTTTGTGTGCTGAGCGAGACCGCCGATTTCAGCTACAAATGCACCGACTATTATTTTCCAGAACACGAACGTTCGTTGCTCTGGAATGATCCGAAAATCGGCATCGAATGGCCGCTGACCGAGGAGCCGACTCTTTCAAACAAAGACCGTAACGGTGCCACGCTTGAGCAAGCAGAGGTCTATGAGTCATCCCCCAATGATCCATGATCAATATTGGTCCGCAAAGCTTTTTCAAATCTCGTGAATTGCGTCACTCACAGAATGATCATCCGCGCGACGCTGAAGTAAATCACGCCACCTGTGATATCGACGATCGCCGCAATCAGCGGATTCGACATCATTGCGGGATCCATTCCCAGACGCTTGAAGAGCAAAGGCAACAAGGCTCCGGCGACTGCTCCCATCCAGACGAGCATGAAGACGGTGAGACCCACAACCATTGCCTTCGAGGGATGTTCGAGGAACATGGCCAGCAAAAATGCTTCCATCATCAGCACGCCACCGAGAGCCGTGGCCATGAAGACCTCGCGGAAGAGCAGCCGGCGGCTTTCGCTGCGAGTCAATGTTTCCATGTTGATCGCGCGAATGACAAGCGTCGCTGACTGCGAACCGCTGTTTCCTCCACTGGCGAGAACCAGCGGCAAAAAAACCATCATCCACTCGATCTGTTCGGCATTGGGACGAAAGTGCTTCAAAATCGTCGCCGACACAAATCCGGTCGCCAGTAAACCGACCAGCCACACGCCGCGCTTCCAGACGATCGTCTTTAACGGCGAATCTAAATAGCTGTCTTCCAAAGGCGACATACCACCAGCACGATAAACGTCCTCGGTCGCCTCTTCCTGCAACACATCGATAACGTCGTCGTGCGTGATGATTCCGACGAGTCGGTTTTGATTATCGACAACCGGAATCGCGAGAAAGTCGAACTTCGCCATCTCTTGAGCGACCTTTTCTTGGTCATCGTCAACTCGCACCGCGAAGACATCACGTTCCATGATGTCTGCCAGCATCGCGTTTGGCTTCGCCAGAATGAGTTGCCGCAGTGTGATGAACCCGTCTAGTTTCCGATCATCTTCCAAAATGTAGACGTAATAAATCGTCTCGCGGTCAGGCGCTTGTCGCCGCAATTGTTCGAGTGCTTCGCTGACCGTGATGTTCTCCGGCAGCGACGCGTAGTCCGTCGTCATGATTGAACCGGCGCTGCCGTCCGGATACGAGAGCAAGCGACGAATGTCGTTTCGCTCCGCTTGAGCCATCAACGGCAATAACGCTTCGACATGTTCCGGGTCCATGCGTTCGAGCAAGTCCGCACGATCGTCGTGGGCCATTGTCTCGATCAACTTCGACAGATGACCGCGGTCAACGTTCTCGACCAATGTCATTTGCAGAGTCGGATGAAAGTATCCAAACACTTCAGCTTGACGCTCAAAAGGAGCATTCGCCAAAACCGTCCAAGCTTCAGGCGGTGCGACATGCTCAAGAACCTCGGAAGAGGCTGCTGGATGCAGTGCCTCCAAGAACTCACGCATTCCCGCTTGGTCATTGAGTTGGATCAACTCACGCAATTCGGGGAGCAACAGTTGTCCGAACATGATCGCCACCGATGAGATTTAACCGCTACGCCATCGGCGTGCGTGCCCACGCCGATGGCGTTGGGATTAAACAATTCAATCTCTGTCACGCACGGAACAAACAAATTCGCCCCGTGGGGTTAAACCCAACGGGGCGAATAGAATTTACAAACACAGGCAAACAATCCCCAAAGCGATCAGCGCTTCGAGAACTGGAAGCTCTTACGAGCTTTCTTAAAGCCATACTTCTTGCGTTCCACCATGCGGCTATCACGGGTCAGATAACCACCGTCAGCGAGCGCACCGTGCAAAAGCGGGTTCTTGGCCTGCAAAGCACGAGCGACCCCAAGCATGATCGCTTCGGCTTGACCAGTTGGACCACCACCTTGAGCTTTGGCGATAACGTCCACTTTGCCGAGCATTTCGGTCGCCTTGAGCGGAGCCAAGACAGAATTGCGATCGCGGTCGGTGACGCAGTATTCGTTCAACGGTCGACCGTTGATCGTGACTTGGCCGGTCCCATCCATCACTCGAACACGAGCGACGGCTGTTTTACGGCGTCCAGTTCCGAGAGCATTTCCATGCTTGTCGATCTTGCCACGCAGCATTTGTGGCAGACGAGGCTTCACTTCTTCGACGGTTAAAGGCGCGCCGCCTTGTCCGAGAGTCAGTTCCGCAGCCAAATCGGTTGAGGGTGCCACTTGCAGGTCTGAACTATCCATAAATGTTCTGTCCGAGAAAACCAACAGAGAAAATAAAATTCAAATTCGTTTCAATCGTCGCCGGACAGTTCTGAGAAGTGGCAAGGCCACCTAATTAACTCCGGCATCGAGCAGCTTAAAGGTATTCGGGAATCTCAACAGGTAGCTGTGCCTGGTGCTCGTGAATCGGCCCCTTGAACAGCTTGAGTTTTGCGAGCATATGGCGACCAAGCTTGGTCTTGGGCAACATGCGTTGAACTGCCAGCTTCAAGACATCTTCCGGCTTGTTCGTCAAACGTTCGACAGCCGTGTTGACCCGCCGACCGCTAGGAAAACCTGTGTAGTATTGGTACGTCTTCTGTGACGTCTTTTTGGTGTAGTAGGGCACAGTCGGATGACTCATCGTTTTGCCAGAGAAGCGAACTCGCTCCACATTCACGACAACGACGTAGTCACCACTGTCAATGTACGGTGTGTAATCGGCACGGTGCTTGCCCATTAAAATCGTTGCGATCTTAACAGCCAAGCGTCCTACGATTTGGTTATCAGCATCAACCACGAACCACTTCTTTGTCGCCGGTGCGGCTTGTTCGGCCGTTAGGTTAAAAGTCTTGTAGTTAGGGGTCGAAAGACGCTTAAACGCAGGTGCTCGACGAGTCTCGGTAGTCACGGACGTATCCTCGAAATCGCTACTTTTGGGACGTCAACAGCCCCGCCAATGACAAAACCGCCTGTTGGCCGGGCATAGGAACGCGGCAGGGTAGCGATTGCCTTTGAGCGGTTCAACCTTGCGATCCGAGTTTTGACGTGTCAGGCTCGCAAAAGCTGTGATTTGAGGGATTCATTCTTAGAAATCACCAAATCTAGCCAAGTTGCCTCCCTCAATATTTCGTCAGCGTTCTCAAATCGCCTCCATTATTTCACGGCTGGCTTCCTTGAGCCACGTCGACTCAGACGGTCGAATACGCCCCCTCTGAAATTTGCCCAGCGATCTCAGCTCAAGGAAATTCTTATGAAGTGGTCTCTGCTGACCGGTTTGATTTTGTCCGTGGTAATGGCTGGCTGGACCCCAGCGGTTCAGGCCGAAGATGGTCCGCTGGTGCTCAACAAGGGTGACCACATCTGCATCGTCGGCAACACGCTGGCTGAGCGAATGCAGCATTTTGGGTGGTTGGAGACGTTGATTCACGCCCGCTTTCCGGAGCATGAGTTGGTCTTTCGCAACCTGGGTTATTCGGGCGATGAGATTGATGGGTACAAGAACCCCAATCATCGGATGCGGTCGATGTCGTTTGGCTCGCATGATGAATGGCTGAGCGGTTCGGCTCCTTGTCCGCAGCCAGCGAAGCTATCGCCGCGCGACAAAGACAAGGTCCGCGAGAATCGCTTCGAGCTGACCAACACCAAAGCAGACGTGATCTTCGCCTTCTATGGCTACAACGAATCGTTTGCCGGGGAAGAAGGTTTGGCAGCGTTCAAGAAGAACGTCGAAGAGTTCATCAAGCACACCCTCGCGCAGAAGTACAACGGCAAGTCGGCTCCCAAGCTCGTGCTGTTCTCCCCGATCGCGCACGAGTTCATCAACAATCCCAACCTGCCCAGCAAAGAGGTCGTCGCCGCCTCCAACGCGCGGCTGAAGATGTATTCGCATGCGATGGGCGAGGTCGCCAAAGTGAACGATGTGAGGTTCGTTGATCTTTTCACAGTAACATCGACTTCCGTCACGGGATCAAAACAACTCGAAGTCCAAATCAATCCCGCGGTCAATCTCAAGAGCGCAGTGACGGACAACTCCAAATTGATGCACGGATTGATGACGCGCACGATCAACGGAGTCCACAACAACTCGAACGGCGATCATGTGACGGCTGCGATCGCCGACGTCGCATTATTCACCACTCCGATTGTCAATAAAATCAAACCTGAGTCATTGCCGGCACTCAACGCCGCAGTCCTCGACAAAAACTTCTACTGGTTCAACCGCTACCGCGTGACCGACGGCTACTCGACCTACGGCGACCGAGCGTTTCTGAAATTCTCCGAGGGGCCGGGCGGGTATGGCGATGGGTTGTCGAATTACTCGGTCGGGCAGCGCGAGTTGGACATTCTCGATGTGAAGACCTCGAACCGCGACAAAGTGATTTGGGCGGCGGCTCAAGGGAAGACGATCAAGGCGGATGACTCCAACATTCCCGAGTTGATCCGGGTCATCTCGAACAAGCCTGGCCCTTTGCCGGGAGGCAAGCATCAGTATCTGTCCGGGAAAGAGTCGATCTCGAAGATGACCGTTCACAAGAATATGAAGGTCGAACTCTTTGCCGACGAGTCGATGTTTCCGGAGTTGGTCAACCCCGTGCAGATGGCTTTCGACACGAAAGGCCGCTTGTGGGTCGCGACGTGGCCGACTTACCCGCATTGGACTCCGACTGATCCGATGAACGACAAGCTGCTGATCCTCGAAGACACCAACGGTGACGGCAAAGCGGACACCTGCAAAACGTTCGCGGGCGACATTCACAACCCGACCGGCTTCGAGTTCTGGAACGGCGGCGTGCTGGTCGCTCAAGGGCCGGACTTGTTGTTCCTCAAGGACACCAACGGAGACGACAAGTACGACACCAAAGAACGGATCGTTCACGGCTTCGACACGGCCGACACGCACCACACGATCAATAGCTTCACGATCGACGCGGGCGGAGCGCTCTACATGCAGGAGGGCACCTTCCATCACACGCAGA
>JAPLNX010000277.1 GCA_026400935.1 Planctomycetia bacterium
CGCTGTGCAGCAAGCTCGCGAAGCAGCACGACGATCTCAATGCAAAAACAATCTCAAGCAGATTGGGCTGGGACTGGCCAATTACCACGACAATTACAAGGTGTTTCCCGGCGGCGAACCGCTCGGGGGTGGCGGCGGTTGGGTTCACAGCATGTGGGTTGGAATGCTGCCCTACATGGAGCAAGATTCCATGTTCAAAAAGTGGACATTCAATGGTAACGACGAAGGCTGGGTGTGTGCCGGTGGTGCCAATAGCGTGCAAAATAGAGCCGTCGCAGCAGGCGTCAGCTTTCCTTGGCTGATTTGCCCGTCTTCCCCCTTGGAAACGTTTATCGCACCGTGCGGCCAGTTGATGAATCCGCAGTATTTCGGGATGTCCGGGGCCGCGAGCACAGCGAACTGGAATGACGGCGTTAACTATATTCCTGGCGGTATTGCCTATTACTCAGATAGAGGCATCATGCCTTCCAACGAGTGGAAGGGTATCAAGGACTGCAAAGACGGAACCTCAAGCACTATCATCATGGGCGAAATCAGCGTTCTAGTAAAAGATCCGCTCGGTAACCTGGGAGAAATTCGACCTGGAAACGATTGGGGCTGGACGATGGGTACTCACTCAAGTTGGAACGGGGCTTGGATGATCCAGCGGATTGTCACGAAATATCCACCGAATTCCTCATCCAGAACCCTTCTTGGCTCGCGGCCAGCGGAGGCCCATGCACGCTACAACACTCCGATGTCGTCTGCACACACCGGCGGAGCACATACGGCAATGGCGGACGGAACAGTTCGATTCATGAATCAGAACGTCAACATGGACACACTGACTTACCTGTCCGTTCGCGATAGAGTACTAATTCGCCTGCACACAACAAGCCTAGTTGATCTCGGAGGCAAAAGTGTTTGCCTCCGAGATTTTTCGATTTAGAGTCTCGCCTAACAAGAGAAACACCATGATGTCTCGGTCTACATTGAGTGTTAAGCCGGTTGTCTTGTCGATCGTAATGATGCTATTGGGGGCCGGTTGCGGCGGGAAAGATACTGGTGAATTCAAAGGCCCCTTCGGTCAAGTGACCGGTAAAGTGTCCTTTGAAGGGAAGTCTATTCCTGAAGGTTCGCAGATTGTCTTTCAATCGAGTCAATCTGCTGGTTACATCGCAACTGGAACCGTGAACGCGACTGGCGAGTATACGCTGCAATGCAACAGCAGTCCCAACGTTCCTGCATTGACATACCAAGTCGTGATCTCGCCGCCAAGCAGTGCCGCTTCCGGTGCAGCCGATCCTTTGGCTGGGGCGAAGGTAACAATCAGCACCCAAGCTCCCCCTTTTCCTGTCAAGTATTCATCTCCCACGAAAGAACTCGTATTCACTGTCAAAGAGGGCAAGAATTCTGCTGACTTCACTTTGACCAAGTAGCCCGAAAATCCTGGATGTTTATGGCTCAGTGAACCAGCACCAATCTCGTTGAGAACCGTTTGGCGCTCGCAGCCCTGAATGACGCTGGTCTCGCATGTCAGCATACCTGCTGCCTGCGGTTAGACGGTTCGTGTTAAACCGCTTACTTGCCAGTCACTGATCATGACTTTAAGACTTGTCTACGTGAGTCTGTCCGCAGGGCACGACCGAGTCTCACGGTCAGTTTTAGGATCGGCGAGTTGGCTGAGTTTGGCCTTTGCAGACGGAATCAAGCGTGGTTGCATCACCATGCCTGAAGTTTGTTCGCCACAAGCGCATTTGGCTTACTTCTTGATAGATGCTGCAAGAGGGCTTGGGGCCAGTGCAATCATGTCATACGACACACATGAGATTGCAGGCTTGCAGCAGTTTCTTGTGCTACTTCTACGGATGATACCCATTCCCACTAATGCCGCAGGTCATAATTGATCGTCCATCAAAGCGAGAGTTTAGCCGGTTCTACATTCGAGTGGCGGCGCGGGCGGCGGTTGGGTGGGCAGAATTCGGCGACTGGTGATTTGACGATTGGCGTTCCTGTATAGGTCCAGTCGAAGGGATGAGCCATCGTCTCGTTGAAGTATTTCAAGAAGCGGCGGAGCTGATCCTCCAAGTCGGCGACCGAATTAAAGTCGCCTCGTCGCCTGGCTTTCCTCATCACGATGCCGAGGATGACCTCCACCTGATTGAGCCATGAACTGTGTTTGAGTAGGAACACGCAGCGAATGCGGTGGCTCGGATCCGATAGGAACGCGCGACGACTGGCTTGATTCTTGAGCATGCCGGATTTGCCTTTCACTCCCAAGTCATCCTTAGAACTCGCCCAAGAACAACTTCGTAGGGTGGGACCAGCTCGCTTCGAGCGCCGGCCCACCAATCTCACTGTCATTGATGGCATTGTTCATTGAATGGTGGGCCGGCGCGGCGAAGCGCCGCTGGTCCCACCCTACAAAACGCGACGTAGCCGGTTCTTAATATTGCAGATCAACGCGACCCACATCACCAAGCTCACGGACCAATGCACGTTGAGCCGATCCAGCACGATCCGCCACGGCACGTCGGGATCCGTCGCCACCAACGTTGCGATGTGTTTCGTGAAGTCCTCTTCATTGCGAGTGGGACCAATCGTCTCAGCGAGCATCTTTCAGCGACCACATCTAAGTGCCGATCACCGTCGTCGTGCCATGTCGAATGTATTCAAATTCACGCCGCACCACTTGACCGGGCTTCATGGCGATATCCGGTGTTGGACGCTCTAACGCTTGCAAACCAGTCATTTCATCGACGCTGACCGTGCGCGTTCCGTCCCGAGCGAAGCATTCCATCGCCGTCTGATAAGTGTGACAGACGAGTTCGACATCCTGTTGAAACGCGACTGGATCCTTCTCCGTGGTATTAATCCACATCTTCTGGCGATGCGGCTGCAAGACCGCCTGTCGGAGATACCGACCGACCTGTGATACCGAGATGCTTGACGCGATGCCGCGTTTGATAACCTCCTCCTGAAGTTCTCTGTCCGTCCAATGCGTGATGGGCCGCTGGGAGAGTTCGGGTTTTTCGCAAGCGGTCGCCAAGATCTGAGTGATCTGCACGGGAGATTACGGGAGATATTATTCTCGGACGACCGGGCCTTGGCGCATCGGTCAGACATTCGCGAAGGCCAGTCGGAGCGGCTCGCGGCACTCCAAGAGCGTCGATGCCTCCCAAGCATTGCTCCAGCGTCTCCGCCACAGACCGACTTGATGCCGACTCAACCCGACTAGCTCGGCAATGGTCTGATTCAATTGGCCGTCGAATGCCAGACAGCGGATCATGGATCTCTGCCTGATGAACTGCGGCAACGACCTTGACTTGCTGAAACTCTGTCAAAAATTGCCACTTGCCGTTCCGATAACCGAACCTTAGCGGCCTTCCCTGACATCGACCTCCTTCATGAAATGAAGAAGGCACGATCTGGTAAACTTCGCGTTTCATGGAGGATCAATTACGACCTGCAGCACTACGGCATTTCAGCTTTAAACGTCTCACCAGCCGCCGCGGCAGGTGAACGTTTTCGTACGCCGGCTTCCGCTCCGAAGAATCGCAGCACGATCACAGCACGAATCCGATTTCACGCAGTCGAGAGCGAATTGTTTCGTCGGCGAGCAGGTTCCGAAATCGTGCGACGGCGGGGCGGTCCCATCGTGAGACGGGGATTGCGAAGTCGTAGTGTTCTTCTCGGAGCGGGATGAAGCTCAAGCCGTACAACTTGGCGACGGAGTCGATCGCGACGCCCCAGTCGGCTCGGCCTTGAGCGACTGCGGCGGCGACGGCGTTGTGGGATTTTGCTTGAACAGCGTAACCGGCTGGCTGCTGTTTGACAGGTTCTGCCTTGAGCGGCATGGCGCTAGCCGCCGGTGGTATGGTGGTGTTGGCTGACATTGGACCGGCGGCTAGTGCCGTGCCGCTCAATAATTGGTCGATCAAGATGCGCGTGCCGCTCCCGACGTTGCGATTGACCATCGTGCATTGCGAGTCGTTGAGCGCGGCGGCGACCGCATCCGTCAACGATCGGCCCTCGAATCGAGCATCACCCGGTCGGAAGACGATCCCTTGCATGCGTCGATAGCCAACGAGCAAACGCAAATCGTTCGTGAGAAACGGTCGGTTGTATTCGTCGGTCGCGGCGTCCAAAAGGTGCATTCCGGCAATGTCGCACTCCGCTCGCTTGGCCGCAGTCAGTCCTCCCGTGCTGCCGACGTACAACGACTTCGTTCGCAAACCATGACGATGTAACTCCCCCAATAACAAGTCGAGTCCCACGCAATGACTGCCAATGACGACGAGGTCCGCCGGTTCCAATGACCGACCAAGCAACGTGACTTCGACCTCACTCCCCGCTTCGATCTGTTCGGTGTGCTGCCCGATCGTGATGAAGCCGTCCGCCTGACTAAACGTCGTGACCGATCCCGAACCCTTCCCCATCGGATACGCCGCGAGGTGAGGCGAGACATCGCGAGCCTCCTCCAAGTAACCCGAAGCGTCAGCGAGGGCGGACGCTGCTGAAGGCGATGAATCCTTAAGAGTTTGAGAAGCCGGAGCGTTTGGGAGCGATCGCCCTCGCTCACGCTTCGGGTTAGTTGGTTCGCTCGCTCCGCGAACGAGACTGACGAGCAGGAACTCCGTTCGGCCTCGCTCTGAGTTCACTCGCAACGGCAAATTCGCGCACACGGTCTCACGCTGCTCTGCGGAAACCCCCGCGAACGCTCGCAGCACCGGTGCGACGAATTCGTGAAACGTGAATAACGCCGAAGTCGGAAAGCCCGGCAAGATCACAACCGGCTTGCCGTTCGTCACCGCCATACAAATCGGCTTCCCCGGCTTGAGCGCGACACCGTGAGCGACGATCCCCGGATCACGCAATTCGCGAACAACTCGATAAGAAAGATCGCCCGCACCTTTCGAGGTGCCGCCCGACAGCAACACCGCGTCGTATTGCATCGCGTTGTTAAGTGCGTCCGTCAGTCGTACCAGATCGTCAGGAACAACGCCCAGATAAACCGCTTCACCGCCGAGTTCCTCAACCGCCGCTGCCAACGTCGGGCCGTTGCTATCGAACACCGCACCGGGACGAGTCGGTTCACCCGGCAAGACGATCTCGTCTCCCGTCGACAAGATGGCGACACGCGGTTTGCGATAGACTTCAACGTTCGCTCGACCAATTGCGGCCAAGACGCCGATCTCGCGCGAGGTCAGTTTGATACCGCGCCGCAAAACAGTCTCACCGCGAGCGATATCCGTCCCCGCAAACGTGATGTTCTGCCCCGCCGTCACCGGACGTCGAACGATCAAATCGGGAGCCAGCGTAGGACGGGCACTCTTGCCCGTCTCGCTCTGATACTCCGCGTAGCCTTCGACGGCCAAGAGTGGTCGTCCTACGAAAGCATCTTCTGAAGCAAATCGGCTCAACTCCGTATGCTCAACCATCACCACCGCATCAGCACCACGAGGGACCATGCCACCCGTCGCGATCGTTGTCGCAGTTCCCGATTCGATTACGTGCTGTGGAGCAATCCCCGGTGACAACACCTCGTCGTTCAATCGCAACCGTCGAGTCGTTTCATCCATCGCCCCAAACGTGTCTGTCGCTTGCACGGCGAAGCCATCGACGTTCGATCGATCAAACGCCGGAACATCGACTTCAGCAAGCACGTCTTCCGCTAAGATGCGACCCAAAGCGGCCGACAACAACACGCTCTCGCTCCCCAACGGTTCGAGTCGCAGGTGCGACAGAAATCGCTGCATCGCTGTGTTGCGATCGATGACCTCTAGGAATTGATCCTGCGCGGCCAGTTGTTGCCAATCGAGTTGCTTCATGGGAGTTGGCACATTCTGGTTTGATCCAAACGCCCCCTCTGAGCTTGTCTCAGTGGTTTTAGGGCTTCTGCACTACGGAGATTAAGGCGGTCAATCAAGCCCGTAGTGCAAACGCCCGAATCCACCGAGACACGCTCGGTGGGGTTTGTGTGACGTCGTTTTATGCGGCTTGTGCGACATCATTTTTAGGTTTTAGTCATACAGAAACACTTCAACTTCAGCTCCCGGCCCGTACCCTTCGAGTTCAGCCGGAATAATGACAAAACCGGTCGCGCGAGTCGTTGAGGAAAGAATCGAAGCCCCGCTCGTCGAGATCGGCTCGATCAGACCGGCCTCAAGACGAACACGGCAGTAATCAACGCGACCAACTGCCGAGACGATCTTGCTTCCGACGACCGCTTTTTGTCGCAAGTAAGGCCATTCGATCGAACGACCGCCCAGACCGCGAATCACTCGACCTGCAAAGAAGTCATATGCACAGAGGCAAGAGACCGGATTTCCCGGCAGCAGAAATACCAATACGTTGCCGATGTGACCGATGCCGGTTGGGCTGGAAGGTCGCATGGCAACTCCGTGGATTGGCAACTCACCGACTTCGGCCAAGACTCCCGGAGCGTGATCCTCCGCACCGACGCTCGATCCTCCGGAAACCAAAATGACGTCGAGGCCCGGTTCCGTCATTGCGAGTTTGATGAGGTCGCGATCGTCGGCCAGCAATTGCAAAGACTCGATCTCGCCACCGTCACGTTCAATCAATGCACGCAGCGTGATCGAATTGGAGTCGTAGATTTGAAACGCCCCTCTCGTATTGCCGGGCACCGCGAGCTCATTTCCTGTCGCAATGACTCGCACTCGAGGACGTCGCACGACCGAGACTGACGAATGCCCGATCGACGCCAATAACCCAACATCCTGCGGACGCAAGCGGCGACCGGCTTCAAGAATCTCGTGTCCGGCGACAACGTCTTCCCCTCTGCACCCGACGTTTCTTCCCGGTGCGACAGCCGCTGTGAATTCGACGAACTCGCCCACTTCACGAGCGAACTCGGCGGGCAAAACAGCGTCGGCACCGGCAGGCAGTGGAGCCCCCGTCATAATGCGTGTCGCTGTTCCGGGGAGCACGGCACCTTCAAACGGTTTGCCCGGCAGAGCTTGTCCGATGATTCGCAAAGCCAACGGGTTGTAGTCACCAGCTCCGGAGGTTTCCCCGCCACGGAGAGCAAAACCGTCCATTGCCGAACGGTCGAACGGAGGCACGTCCAGTTGTGCGGTCACTTTCGTGGCGAGCACTCGACCGCTGGCCTCTGCCAGCGAAACGGTAACGTCATCAAAACCGCAACAAGCATCAAGATTTGTTTGCATAAGTGGTTTACGTCAATCCGGCGAGTTGCAGCACCGCTGTGTAATCTTCAGGTCGATTCACATTGCGGAGCGATTGTAGCTCTGGATCAACACCCCGCAATTCGTCCACCGAAACTTCGATCGAGTCCGATTGCTGGATCAAGAACAGCGGTCGAAGTCGTTGCGCGACCACAAGAGAATGGATTCGGTCCACGAGTGAAGTTCGATAAACCGCAGCCAGTGGGTGGTGAAACTCACGCTCACGCGGAACAGCGAGTTCGTGACCGTCAAGACGACGAATCATTTCTGTGATGAATATCGGTTGCAGCAGTGGAACATCGCACGAAGAAACGTATGCCGCTTCAATGCCACGATCTCGCAGCGCACGTAGGCCAATTTCAATCCCAGCAAGAGGTCCGAGATATTCCTGCTCGTCTCTCACGATGTAAACGTTACTAGGCAGGTCGGGCAAAACTTGATCGTGAGCAGCAACCACGACGATCGGTGAAACAACCTCGCTCAAAATCCGGACGACGCGCGGCAGCATCAACTCCGAACCGAACGGCAGCGACAATTTCGGACGCCCCATCCGTGAGCTCTTTCCGCCGCACAAGACAATCCCGCCAATCATTTGAGTCACGTTCAAAGGCCCCTTAGACTTTCAGGCATGAGCAACGAACCATGGTACAAAGACGGATTGCAGTTTAGCTGCACAGGCTGCGGAAACTGCTGTACGGGACCGGCGGGGCATGTTTGGGTTTCTGAAGATGAAATTTCTCGGATTGCCGAACTGCGAAACCAATCTGTCGGGGAAATACGCATCTTTCATACTCGGCTTGTCGGGGCAAGAACCTCGCTGACAGAGTTTGCCAATGGCGACTGCACGTTCTTTGATCCGGCAACGCGGAAGTGCCAGATTTATGCAGCTCGCCCAACGCAGTGTCGCACTTGGCCCTTCTGGCGCAGTAACTTACGTAGTCCGGAGACTTGGACTCGCACCTGCGAAGTTTGCCCCGGATCGGGCGAAGGAAACCTTGTTCCGCTGGAGCAGATCGAAGCTCAAGCCAGCGAATTTGAACTTTGAGGTGTCTCGCTCGACTTCGTAGGCATGAGCGACTTTGCCGATTTTGCAGATTGAACTGAAGTTGCCGACTGCGTTGAGCCGAAAACAAGGACTGAGGAATCTGCCTCGGTCGTCGAAGCAGGTTGGCTGTCTTCCCGCAAAGTGAGTCCGGTCCGCGACTTGACACTAAATCGAGTTTGCTACTACTGTTGTGGCCTAACTCGGGGCTGAAAAGCCCGTTAAATGCGAACCGGCGACTCTTGGCAGGAGACTACCGTCGTGACCAAGAAAGAGATCGTAAAAACTATCTCGGACAAGATTGGGCTGACTCAGCTCAAAACGAAGGACATTGTTCAGCAAACCTTCGATGCGATTGTAGATACGTTGGTTGAAGAACGACGAATTGAACTCCGAAATTTCGGAGTTTTTGAAGTGAAGAAGCGAGCCGCTCGCAAGGCACGCAATCCCCGAACGGGTGAGCGTGTCGATGTGGCGGAAAAATACGTGGTCACGTTCAAACCAGGTAAGGAGATGGAGGAAAAGGTTCGGTTGTTGGAACTCGCTGAGGCTGCAAAAGCCCGTAACGAGACCACTCTGAACAGCGTTCCTTCGACGCAACTTCCGTGAGGGATTGCGTTGCCGGCTGGTTTGGATTGTGAGGTTGGACCGTTACCGTACGTCGATGTCAGGGAGGACATCATGCGAAATTTGGTTTGTGTCGCACTGCTCTTGGTCACTGCTGCCGTTCAAGTCGGTTGTGTGATCCCGATGTACTCCTCTGATCCGGTCCTGCGTACCCGCCAGATGATCTACCAATCGGAAAACTTACGGCAGATCAACGACATCTGGGAACGGATGTGGTTTCTTGATATGCCGGACACCGCAACTCCGTTCCGCACTCATGGCGGGGTCATCTAACGCCTGACCACTTTAGGCTGGGCTTCGCCGAAACCGTAGCGGCCAGTCTCTCGCAAGTGTCGTCTTTCGTGACGCGAAAGAACGTCCTCTCGGCGGAGTCGGCCATCGATAATTTATTTTCTCGACGACCTTATTCGAATCACAGAAGATGAACGCGCACTTTGAAGCGACCGGCTTATCACACGGAGAGATGACGGTTACCTAGCCATGATCACTCCGCGTGACGAGCCGATGCGGAAAACGCGCGGTTAGTTTTCTGTGATCTGGATGATTCTGATCGCGGTCGGCACGGAGTCTGACGCTCCCCGTTCGCGGGTGAGTGCGTCGGCGTGAGTCCCACCACTCCAGCCCACCACTATCGCGTGTACTTCGGAGAACACTGCGTAGGCCAGTTCAACCTTGAACGACGCCGGAGAAGGCCCCGTCCAACTCCTCCGACTGACCCCATCCCCAGACCTCCCCACGAAGCCTGAAAAAGGCGCGGAGGGCAGCTTTGTTCGCTCCGCTCACAAGTCTGCCCTCCGTGCTATGACCTCGCCCCATCAACCCGTTACCAATGTCCTCGGTCCAAACAGATGACTCAGGGCGTGCCACTCAGACACACACACTCTCTCAGTGGCTATCCGAAAAGTCGGATTGTGAGCCGCTAGTGCCACGACCAAGAAATAACCTGCCATTAGATTTGGAGTGCGGCTTGTTGGATTTTTGTGGTGCGGGTGATGCGCCGGTGCGGTGGGCAGAACCGAGCTACGGGCTGCGATTGTGTCGGTTTGCCGGTGTAGG
>JAPLNX010000294.1 GCA_026400935.1 Planctomycetia bacterium
AATCCCGCACACCTATCGTTGGCGAGTGACAATTGAGGGCCAACGTCTTCTGAGTACGATCATCACGCTCTACCACCAAGGCCTCAGTCACGCTGCCTGATCGCCATCCGATTCATACGCCGCAATTCCAAAGTTGCGCGCACAGCGCGCATAATTCACAATCGAAGACTCTAATCGGGTAAGGAAGTTATTGCGGTCCCGTACGCAAGCGGTGACACGGCGGTTGTCTGAAAGTCTTCAGCGTCTAGCGAAGAAGATTTCGACATCATCAATGATCCATTCGGTGGACCATGTGCGACCGTTGTCGGCACTCATGACGTTGAAAAAGACCGTGTTCATTTGCAGGTTCGGTTCGCCGTAGGGCATTTTCGTTGCAATGTGATCGGTCGGACGAAGTGGGCCGGTTCCTTTCACGGCGTAGTAATGAACTCGCCCGTCTGGCGACAACGTCATGCCGAGCGTCCACCAGCCAGCTTCTTTGATAACTGGACCAGCGACAAAATCTTGTCCGTATTCGTCCGCTCGAATCACGAAGACCGCACTGTCTTCTTTGTTGGCACCGTCGGTCTTGCTGTTGAGCTGAATGAACATGCCTGGCCACGCTTGATCGAGCGTGCGAACTTTTCCCACTTTGCGAAAGAGTTTCTTTTCATCAGGGACTTTCATCACGTGCGTCAGTGTTTCCATGCGGAAGCCAAGCGATGAACCGGTTCGCTTTTCCCACTGCTCAAACGGAGGGAGATAAACACGAGCGACCGCGTTCGGAGACCACATCGCTTGAATGGTTCCGCCAAAGCGGTTGTTGCCGTTCATGATGAAGTCGTCTTGCTGCATCTTGTAGCTCGGTGCGCCAGGAATCCCGGTTTGCACCGACCGAAGTTTCATCGCCCCTTTACTGTTGGGGAGTCCGCCTGCGGGTGTCACGACTCGCTCAACAACATCCGGTTGGCCTCGCAGCAAACTTTCAAACCAGCGGTTGTTATTGACCTGCCCAGATGGGTAACGGACTTGCTTATCGATGTTGTTGCTACTTTTGGGGAGGTTCGGGATGAACGTCCAATTTTCATCTTCAAAGTCATCGCCGATCTCGGTCAGCTTTTCGCCAGTGCCGGGAACGACTTGAGCCGTCGCAACCGAAGAGCCACCGACGACCAACATCGTCATCGCAAGCGCGTTGATGAATTTCCGAATGAAGCCAAAAGATTGAGCGTCCAACATGCTCTTCCACCTTCGTCGTCAGGGCTGGATGACAGAACGTCGGAGAGAATTCCCTCTGCCGACTCCACGGACTCTGCGGAGTATCGGCCCCGATTGGTGTAAGCGACAAAGTATTCTGTGGCGCTAGGAGTAACCGGAAAGGTCTCGCGCGCAGTCAGAACCCGCAGAGCGAATCCGCGAAGCGGCTGATTTTGCCGGTGATCTTTCTATAATCGCCGAGCTATTAACGCAGTCGTCTCGCTCTGCGCAGCAACACGATGCCTGAGTTGGAAAAGGCTTCAGCTTTTGATACCAACCTGACGGTCGAGAACGTGGTCACAACCGGTTCGTCACACGGGAATTTGACGACCATTTACTTGCAGCTCATCGCTACTCGGTAGCCTCATCCCCTTTCGCTTTGTCTTTCTTGCCGGAGGTCAAACGGACCTTCTTTTCGTCGGCACCGGGTACGGATGGCGGCGTTTTCAGCGGCGTTGAGAAGGCGACTTGTGGTGGAACTTCAATCCACGGTTGCGAGGCGTATCGAGGTTGGCCACGCTCAACTTCTTTCTTCACAGTCCCGTTTTGCCAGGGACCGATACCAAATACATACCAGTTATTTTCATCAGACTTCGCGAGTGAAACGCCGCCGTCGCCAAGTACTTGATGTGTCTTCGCGTCGTAAGCCACGAGTCCAATTTTGGCGGTGCCAGTCTGATTGACTCGATTGATTAGCTTGACTTCCGGTGTCGCGAACAAGCCCGGAATCTGAATCTGCGGAATTCCCAGGAATGAGTTCGACGAGTTTGTGCCAACCGCTCCGCTACGAACCTCTAGTGCCGCGTCACAGCTTAATTTTCGGGTAGACGGAGGTCAGTTTGCAGCGGGCGTCTTCGATTTTCATTTGCCAGTCGACGCCACGTTGGGTCGAGTTCACGTCGGTCGACCAGGCGGCGGTTTCGTCACGCAGTGT
>JAPLNX010000031.1 GCA_026400935.1 Planctomycetia bacterium
CGTTCCTCGGACTGACGGTGCATTGTGCTCGTTGTCACGACCACAAGTTCGATCCCATTTCGTCTCGCGATTCCTACCGAGTGGCTGCGGCGCTCGCGGGAGTGAAGCCGGGAGATCGTGATCTGCCGAGTGCGAAATCGCAGAACTCAGATTTGAAGCCTGAAAGCGTCGACTTCAAATCGGTGATTCAGCGTCAATTGGATTCGCTCGTATTACAGCGGACAGAGCTGGAAGCGGACGCTCGCAAAGCGATTCTTGCCGATCGTCAGAAGCGATTCGATAAGAAGGTCGCTGCGCCGACGCCGATCGCACGTTGGGAGTTCAACGATGACCTGAAGGACTCGTTGGGCGAGTTACACGGCACGGCTCAGAACGGTGCAAAGTTGCAAGAGGGAGCTTTGCGAGTGAATGGTCGGCAGCAATTCGTCGCGACTGCTCCTCTGAAGATGCCGCTGAAGGCGAAGACCTTGGAGATTTCGCTGCGGCTCGATCACCTTCAGCAGCAAGGAGGGGGAGCGATCAGCGTGCAGACGTTGGATGGTTTGACGTTTGACGCCATCGTGTTTGGCGAACGTGAGCCGTTGCGTTGGATGGCTGGCAGCGAAGGATACGCACGAACTCAAAGTTTTCAGGCGACGGATGAGGCTGACGCCGATAAGAAGATCGTGCATCTCGCCATTGTTTATGAAGCCGACGGAACGATCTCGGGATATCGCAATGGGCATGCTTACGGTCAGCCTTACAAGAGCAGCGGTCCGGTTACGTTTGATGCAGGTGCGGCTCAAGTTGTCTTTGGGCTTCGTCATGCACCAGCAGGTGGCAATCGCCATCTCGCAGCGGCGATTGATCGAGCGGCGTTGTATGACCGCGCTCTGACTCCGGAAGAAGTCGCGGCATCGGCGGGTGTCTTCACCAATGACGTCAGCGAACCAGAGTTACTGGCTCGACTTTCTGAAGCGGCTGTTGTGAAACGATCGCAGTTAAAGTTTGAGATTGAGCATCTGCAAAAGCAGTTGGCTCGCGCATCTGAAAACCGAGCATATGCGTTGGCACCGAAGACTCCGGAGCCGACGTTCGTGTTGCATCGTGGCAGCACGACATCACCGGGTGAAGAAGTTTCCGCAGGTGGCGTTTCGGCCGTCAGCATTTCACGTAGCCCTGTCGCTCCGCGACAGGAAGAGCCGAACGCGAACTCCGTATCCATTTCGCAGAACGAAAACGCAACGTTCAACGCGGACTTTCAATTGGCCAAAGACGCGACCGACGGTGATCGTCGAAAGGCATTGGCTGCATGGATCACCGACCGACGGAATCCGTTGTTTGCTCGAGTGATCGTGAATCGATTGTGGCAGTACCACTTCGGTGCGGGACTTGTGGAGACCTCCAGCGACTTCGGCTTCAACGGTGGTCGCCCCAGTCATCCGGAGTTGCTCGATTGGCTCGCCTCTGAGCTGATGGATCATGGTTGGAGTCTGAAGCACATTCATCGGTTGATTGTGACTTCGGCCACGTATCAGCAATCGTCTCGTCCGCGTGTCGATGCGGCGAAGAGTGATGCGGGAAATCGGTGGTTGTGGCGGAAGAGTCCAGTCCGTCTGGATGCAGAAGTGATGCGAGATTCGGTGCTGGCGATCGCCGGTGACTTGAATCGCGATGTTGGCGGGCCAGGCTATCACGACTTCACGACGTTTACTTTTAACTCGCAGTTCTATGACATCGTCGATCCGGTGGGGCACAGTTTCGCTCGTCGCAGTTTGTATCGCGCGTGGGTTCGATCGGGACGCAATCCGTTTTTGGAAGTTTTCGACTGTCCCGACCCATCTACGAAGACGCCGCGTCGAGCAGTGACGACCACGCCGTTGCAAGCATTGGCGTTGCTCAACAACTCATTCATGTTGCGAATGTCCGATCGTTTGGCCGAACGAGTTCGGCAAGATGCCGGTGACGATCTGATCGCTCAATTGAATCGCGCGGCCTTGCTGACTTACGGCCGATCTGCGAGTGCCGAAGAGCTTGTGGTGTGGACGGAGTTCGTGAAGACTCACGGCTTGCCGGCACTTGCTCGCGTGCTGCTCAATAGCAACGAGTTCTTGTACGTCGAATAGTGCACCGTTCGCCCTCGCTGACGCATCGGGTTACATTCCGACATGCTTGTTTCCCACTTTATTGGTTTTGTGGATTCACTCGATGAAACACCGATTGCTCTTCGTGGTTGTGTTGCTGCTGGCTGCTCGCGCAAGCGCTGCGGCGGATCGGATCTCATTCAATCGTGAGATTCGACCGATCTTGTCTGACGCCTGCTTTCAATGCCACGGGCCGGATGACAAACAACGGAAGGCAGGCTTGCGACTCGATGTGAAAGAGTCGGCATTGAAAGCCGCTGAGTCCGGTGCGACGGCAGTCGTTCCGGGCAAGGTCGATGCAAGCGAATTGATCAAGCGGCTCATCACGACTGATGAGAGCTTGCGGATGCCGCCTGCAAACTCAGGTAAGAAGATCACGCCGCAACAGATTGAATTGATCAAGCGCTGGATCGCCGAGGGGGCGGAGTATCAGGGACATTGGGCCTTTATTCCTGCGGTTCGTCCCGCAGTTCCGGATTTGAAACCTGAAATCTCAAATCTGAAATCTCAGATTCCAAACTCAATCGACCATTTCATTCTCGCCCGTCTCAATCAAGCTGGCCTGAAGTCCTCCGCCGAAGCGGACAAGACCACGCTTATCCGCCGAGTCACTCTCGACCTGACCGGTCTCCCGCCGACGCCGGGCGCGGTCGATACGTTTCTCGCCGACACGTCAGATAACGCTTACGAGAAGGTCGTCGATCGACTGCTCAAGTCGCCGCGTTATGGCGAGCAGATGGCTCGGCCGTGGCTCGACATGGCTCGGTACGCGGACAGCAACGGCTTTCAAGTCGATAGCAGCCGCTTTCAATGGCCGTGGCGCGATTGGGTCATCCATACTTTCAACGACAACATGCCGTTCGATCAATTTACGGTCGAGCAACTCGCCGGAGACCTGTTGCCGAAACCGACTCAATCGCAGATCGTCGCGACCGGATTCAATCGCAATCACAGGCTCAACGGCGAAGGGGGGATCATTGCCGAAGAATGGCGAGTCGAGACGGTCATCGACCGAGTTGAGACGACCGGCATGACGTGGCTCGGCCTGACTTTCAACTGCTGTCGCTGTCACGATCACAAGTACGACCCGATCAGCCAGCGTGACTTTTATTCGATGTTCGCGTTCTTCAATAACGTGACCGAGAGCGGCACGCTGCAAGGGGAGTCGAAGAACACCGACCCGACGATCTCGGTCCCGACAGCCGAACAAGAATCGGAATTGAAACGACTTGACAAGGAGATCGTCGCGGCGAACGTTCGTGCCGCTGAAGAAGCGAAGCGACTGCCCGAGTTGATCGCCGCGTGGGAGCCTGGCTTTCGCAAGAAGTTGCTCGCCGAGGAAAATGTCTCCGTCTGGTCGCCGCTGCAACCGAGCGATGTGAAGTCTGCGGGCGGAGCGAAGCTTACGAAGCAAGCGGACGGAACTTATCTCGCCAGCGGCACGAACCCGCCGCACGACGTTTACACGATTGCCGCGCCGATCGGGGCCGGGCAATTCAGCGGCTTGTTGCTCGACACGCTGCCGGATGATTCACTGTCGATGAAATCGCTCGGCCGATTCTCGAATGGCAACTTTGTGTTGTCACGCATTGAGGCGGAAATCACGTCGCCCGATTTGCCGTCACCGTTAATCGCGAAGTTCGCTCGAGCCGAAGCAACTTACTCGCAGAAGGGCTGGGAGATCGGCCTCGTGCTGGACGATTCCCCGTCCAACGGCTGGGCCGTCGATGGTCCGACGCGCCACGATCCGACATCGGCGATGTTCTTGTTGGAATCGCCGCTGACCATACCGACGAATGCCACGCTGACCGTGCGGCTAAAGCACGAGGCGTTGAATCAGCACAACATCGGCCGCTTCCGCGTGTCGATGACCTCGCTGCCACCGAGCACGGTGAAGCTCGATGGCGCGAAGTTTCCGGAGTCGCTGAAGACGATCCTCGAACTCGCCGCCGACAAACGCTCGGACGCGCAAAAAGCCGAGCTGACCAACTTCTTCAAAGCGAACGTCGACAGTCCGCTCAAGCAAGCGGAGGTTGCTGCCGCGTCAACGAAGAAATCGCGCGACGACCTCGCCGCGACGACACCGAACGTCATGGTGATGAAAGAAGGCCCGTCGCGCGATGCTTTCATTTTGATTCGCGGCGAGTACGACAAACGAGGTGAGAAGGTCGGCACCGCGTTGCCTGCCGCGCTGATGGCGAGTAGCCGAACTCGTGAGAGTTCGGACCGAAGTCTCACGACTTCGGCTACACCGGCGGCTAGCGCCGTGCCGCTGACTCGACTCGACCTGGCGAAGTGGATCGTCTCGCGCGACAACCCGCTGACGGCTCGTGTGTGGGTCAATCGTCAGTGGGAACGCTTCTTCGGCAACGGCCTCGTGAAAACGACCGAGAACCTTGGCTCACAGGCAGAGTACCCGTCGCATCCCGAATTGCTCGACTGGCTCGCGGTCGAGTTCATGGCCGACTGGGACATGAAGCATCTGCAAAAGCTGATCGTGATGAGCACAACGTATCGGCAAAGTAGTCGAGAGCAAGTCAATCAGAACCCTGGACTCTCGACTCTGGACTCTCGACTGAACGAGCCCGACAACCGCCTCCTCGCGCGCGGCCCGCGAGTCCGACTCTCAGCGGAGGCACTGCGCGATCAAGCTCTCTTCGCCAGCGGCTTGCTTGTCGAGAAACTCGGCGGGCAGAGCGTTCGGCCTTACATGCCAGACGGCGTGTGGGACGAAACCTCGAAGTACGGCGATCTGCGGGGCTATAAGCACGACACGAACGATGGCCTGTATCGCCGCACGCTCTACACGATTTGGAAACGGACCGCCGCACCGCCGTCGATGCTGTTGTTTGATGCTCCGAGCCGTGAGATTTGCACGGTCAAACGCTCTCGCACCAACACGCCGCTGCAAGCACTGACGCTACTCAATGAGATTACCTACGTCGAAGCCGCTCGCAAGTTGGCCGAACGAATGTTGGTCGACGGCGGCGCAACGCCGGAGGCTCGGCTTCGATTCGCGTTTCGCCGAGTGACCTCGCGAACTCCCACGGATGAAGAAGTGGCGTTACTCGTAGGCGGACTGAATGACGATCTGACTCGCTTCCGGCAGGATGCGATCGCGGCCAAGAAACTGATCGTGCTCGGTGAGAGCAAAGCCGATGCGTCGCTCGAACCTGCCGAGTTGGCGGCGTACACGCTCACCGCGAATGTGCTGTTGAATCTGGATGAAGTTGTGACACGCGAATAAATCGTCGCCCGCCTCGCCCCTCCCCACCTTTTGAAAGCGAGTTTGTCATGAAACTGGTCGCTGGTCTGACGTTGATCGTCACGTTACTCGTGATTGGAAATTCGGCGCGTGCTGCTGAGACGACGTGGACTCGCTCGGCCACCAGCGGAGCGTGGTCGGTTGCCGCCACTTGGGAAGGTGGCAAAGTTCCGGATGCGGGCGCTCGCGTGCATGTGCGGCCGGGGCATGTCGTCGTGTACGACGTGAAGACCGAGACGCCAATTCGCGCGGTGTACGTCGCCGGGACGCTGACGTTCGCGGCGGATCGTGATACTCAATTGAATGTCGGTGTGCTGAAAGTCGAAGCGGGGGACGAGCCGAGCGAAGGAGGCTTCGACTGCGATGCTCACATCGAAGAGTTGCCGACCGGCGCGGTGCGACCGGCGTTGCTGGTCGGGACTCCGGAGAAGCCGATCGGTGAGAAGCACACGGCTCTGATTCGGCTGATGCCGTTTGAGGGGCAAGACAAGCAGTCCTGCCCGGCGATTGTCTGCTGCGGCGGGCGGATGGAATTTCATGGCGCACCGCTCAGCCGGACGTGGGTGAAACTTGGTGCGACCTCGAAGAAGGGAGACGCCGCGGTCACGCTGTCTGAATCGGTGACAGGCTGGCGAATCGGCGATCGAGTCATCATCACGGCCACGCATCTTGGTCGTGACAACGGCGGCGGAACCGATCTGCTCGAAACGGAAGAGCACACCGTCACGGCGATGGACGGCGCGAAGCTGATGCTGAATCAACCGCTGAAGCGAGAGCATCTCGGCGAAGGGGACTTCCGAGGTGAGGTCGCGAACCTCAGCCGCAATTTGATCGTCGAGTCGGCGAATCCCGACGGCATCCGCGGTCACACGATGTATCACAAGGGTTCGGCAGGTTCGATCAGCTACGCCGAGTTCCGGCATCTCGGCAAGAAGGATGTGCTCGGTCGGTACGCGCTGCACTTTCATTTGGTCGGCAACACGATGCGCGGCAGTTCGGTCATCGGGGCGTCGATTCACGACAGCCACAATCGCTGGCTGACGATTCACGGCACGAATTATCTTGTCGTCCGCGACTGCGTCGGCTACCGCAGCATCGGACACGGGTACTTCTTGGAAGACGGGACCGAGGTCCACAACATCCTCGACCGCAACCTCGCCGTGCAGGCGATGGATGGCAAAAAGCTGCCGAAACAAGTCCTTCCGTTCGATCAAAACGACGGAGCCGGCTTCTGGTGGGCCAACAGCCTCAACACGTTCACGCGGAATGTGTCCTGCGAAAACAACCGCTACGGTTATCGCTTCGAGGCGACTGAAACTAGTGCTTTGAAGATGACACTGCCGGTCCAAGACGTGAACGGCGAGGCGAAACCGACCGACATCCGCACGTTGCCGTTCGTGAGGTTTGAAGACAACGAGGCTCATTGCGACGGTTTATACGGGATCAATCTCGGTGAAGGTGTGAACCGAGTCGGCCCGGACGCCAAGCATCCATTTGTCATGCGGAACACGAAGATCTGGGAAATTCATTACGCATTCCGAGTTCAATCACCCTCCGTGCTCGTTGAGGGAATGAAAATCTACAACTCGATCTACGGCGTCTATCACCCGAACTTCGATCGCCACGTCTATCGCAACCTTTCGATTGCGCAGTCGGCGAAGCACGGTGACGCCGAACCGTTCAATCGCGGCCACGACGACGACAGCATTCAATACGGCTCACTGACGGTCGACGGCCTGACCTTCTCCGGTCATCAAAATAGTTCGATGCCACTCATTCAGATCACTGACCACAACCCGACTGGCTCGGCCGAAACGCACATCCGCAACGTGCAGTTCATCAATCGCAACGACAACAACCGCCGAGCCCTCGTCAACCTCGGTGGCGGCCCGCGTCCGCAACCGAAGACGACCACCAGCGTGCCGGTCATCCTGCACGACTACTACGGCCCTGGCCGCCACGCGCGAGTCATCAGCGTCAAGTCGGGCGAAGCGAAGACCGAGCCCGCCATCTACAAGTCCGAATCACCGCTGACCGGCGACGAATCACGAGTCACCGAAGTCCGCGACGTAGCCTTCCCGCAACTGCTCGATCCGGTTGATGACCTCCCGCCGACGACAGTGGTTACTCACGTGACTCGCACGGCCAATGGCCTGCTGGTTCGCGGATCAGCTGCGGACAACGGCGAGATCAAGCAAGTCACCGTCAATGGCGTAGACGCCAGCGCGTTGCGAGACAACTTTGCGGAATGGGAAGTTACCCTGCCGAAACAAGGTACGGTTGAGATTACCGCGTTCGCCCGCGATGCTGCGGGGAACATTGAAAAGCAGTCTCGTTGAAGCGCGATCACGTGAGTGCGAAGACCAAAGATAGGTGAGGAAAATACTCGATGATCGTTACCGTTCAACAACACATCCTGCAGGACCAAAAGCGGTTTCCAGGTGCGTCTGGTGAGTTTTCGTGGTTGCTCTCAGGGATCACATTGGCGACGAAGATGGTGCAAGCTCGCGTGCGGCGAGCGGGGCTTTCGGACATCTTGGGTGATGCGGGAGACGTCAACGTTCAAGGTGAAATCCAGCAGAAGCTGGACGTCTATGCGAACGAAGCGCTGATTCATTGCTTGAGTGCTCGCGCCAGCATCGGCGTGCTGGCTTCGGAGGAAAACGAAGAACCAGTGATCATGGGACATTGTTCCAAGGAAGCGAACTATGCCGTGATCTTTGATCCGCTGGATGGCTCGTCGAACATTGATGTGAATGTCAGCGTCGGCACAACGTTCTCTGTCATGCGACGTCCGGATGGCGTCACTTGCGAAGAACCTCAGAAATGGTTGTTGCAACCGGGAAGCAAACAAATTGCTGCTGGCTACGTCTGCTACGGCTCATCGACCGTTTTGGTTTACAGCGTCGGGAACGGAGTGCATGGTTTCACACTCGATCCGTCAGTCGGAGCGTATCTGCTGAGTCATCCCAACATTCGGATGCCGAATCAGGGGAAGTACTACTCGGTGAATGAGGCTTATCGAGACGGATTTCCGCCGGGCTATAACCAGTTCCTCGACCGACTGCGTCAAGGTGGTCTCGGTAAGCCATATGCGTCGCGATACATCGGCTCGATGGTGGCTGACCTTCATCGGACATTGTTGAAAGGTGGAGTGTTCCTCTACCCGCCGACCTCCGATCATCCGAAGGGAAAATTGCGGTTGTTATACGAAGCAAATCCGATGGCGTACCTCGTGGAGCAAGCGGGTGGCGTCGCCACCGATGGCAAGCGACGAGTACTCGATCTGCAACCGGAAGCAGTTCATCAACGGACGCCATTAATCGTTGGCGGTCAGGTGGAGATGGCGGAGTTTCTGCGTTGCGTGCCACACGAAATGTAGACCGAAGTTGAGTTGTTAAATTTGATGAGGCGAAGTCCATGCCAACTGTTCTTGAACTTCAAGATGCTTTGAACCGTCGAGTCTTCATGCGCCGAACGTCGTCCGGCTTGGGTGTTGCGGCACTCGGGACGTTGTTGGCGCAGGACCTCTCTGCCGAATCGAATGGTGTTGCGAAGGGGCCGGTCGGATTGCCTGGGTTTCCGAACTTCGCACCGAAGGCGAAGCGGATCATTTACCTGTTTCAATCTGGCGCGCCTTCGCAGATGGACCTGTTTGATCCAAAACCGGAATTGGAAAAGCGGCGGGGGGAAGACCTGCCAGATTCGATTCGGAAAGGGCAGCGGCTGACGACGATGACGTCGGGGCAAGCGAAATTCCCGGTCGCGCCGTCGATCTTCAAGTTCGCTCAGCACGGGCAGAGCGGAATGTGGATGAGCGAGCTTGTGCCGAACATGTCGAGCATCGCGGATGAGTTTTGCATGATTCGGACGGTCAACACCGAAGCGATCAATCACGATCCGGCGATTACGTTCTCGCAGACTGGTTCTCAGTTGGCGGGGCGTCCGAGTATCGGATCGTGGTTGAGCTATGGACTTGGTAGTGAGAACCAAGACCTCCCAGCGTATGTCGTGCTGACGAGCTTCGGCAGCGGTCGGCCCGACGATCAACCGCTTTATGATCGGCTGTGGGGAGCGGGCTTCTTGCCGTCGAAGCATCAGGGTGTGAAGTTCCGCAATCGTGGTGACGCGGTGTTGTACTTGTCGAATCCACCCGGCGTCGACGCAGCGGCTCGACGAGGGACATTGGATCGGATTGCGGCGCTCAACCAAAAACGCTTTGAACAAGTGGGCGATCCGGAGATCCAAACTCGCATTGCGCAATATGAGATGGCGTTTCGGATGCAGACCAGCGTTCCCGATCTGCTCGATATCTCGAAGGAGCCGCAATCAGTGCTCGACATGTACGGCCCAGACGTCAAACGCCCTGGCAGTTACGCAGCGAATTGTTTACTCGCGCGACGATTGGCCGAACGAGACGTCCGCTTCGTGCAGCTCTTCCACATGGGCTGGGACCATCACGGCGGTTTGCCCGCGGCGATTCGAGGTCAGTGCAAGGACACCGATCAAGCGACAGCCGCGCTGATTAAGGACCTCAAGCAACGCGATCTGCTGAAGGACACGCTCATCGTTTGGGGTGGCGAATTTGGCCGCACGATCTACTCGCAAGGAGGCATCACCGCCGACAACTACGGCCGCGATCATCACCCACGCTGCTACACCATGCTGCTCGCCGGTGCTGGAGTGAAGACCGGCACGACCTACGGAGAAACCGACGACTACTGCTACAACATCGTCCGCGATCCGGTCCACGTCCACGACCTCAACGCCACGATCCTGCACTTACTGGGGATCGACCATCTCAAGCTGACATCACGTTACCAAGGCCGCGATTTCCGCCTGACCGACATTCACGGCGAGATCGTGAAAGGCGTGTTGGCATAAGCAAAGTCCAGAGCGGGTGGCTCCAGTCCGAGAGTTCTATCAGCGGGCGAACTTTGACCTGGGTGGCCCGGTCGATCTTGCTTTGCCATCACGGTCGCAAGTTGGCGACACCAATTGACCGGCCGTATTGATTCAGCAACTCCGAAGAAGTGAGACCATAACTACGAGCAAGAGCCTCTTCGGGGGTGTCGCCTTCTTTGATGTTGATCACAAACGCTCGAAATCTGCCGGGATCGAGTTGCACCATGAAGCTCACCAAATGCGACGCGACGTCGTATTGCCACCCGTCAAGTTTCGCATTTTGTTCAAAGAAATTCCCACCCAACGATCCGGACTTTTGAACCTTCTGCACCGATTCATTTTGACGATCGAAGCCGCTTTTTTGTGGCACGATGGCATGCCTCACCCATTCGGCCATGCCTTCGCCAATCCACTTCGGAAGCGGAACGGTTGACCGCAGTCTGTGTGTCACGCCGTGGGTCGTTTCATGAACCATCAACGATGCGAAACCTGGCACGTCGCGGTCACCACGATAACAGGCGATGATTGCTCGCCCATCGCTGGAACCGTGAGCCAGTCCTTGTGCCCCTTTCGCATTGGGGTTTTCGAGAAACTTTTCTTCGAAAGCCAAGAACGATTCCTCTTTGGCGAAGGCGACGATGATGCACTTCCCAAGAAAGATGTTTTTCTCTTTCGGCAACCCGAACGCATCGCACAGCTTGGCATACATTTTGTCGAGATTGGCGACATACGGAGGAACCTGAGCAGCGGGCAGATCGGTCAAGAAAAGGAAGAACTCTGTTTCATGAAGGTAGCTGGGAGCCTGATAGCTGGCCTGCACACGCTTCAGAAACTCTTTGTAGTCGACGATCGTTTTCGCTCGCTCTTCGTCGGTTTGCTCCGGCCACAATCTTTCGTGCTTCGACTTGAGCCGCTCGCTAACTGAGGCATCTCGAGCAGTGACGTCGATGAGCACGTGTCCCTTTTTGCTGGGATCGAGGACGACATCGAATTCGTGATCCCCCGATCGAATGCGAGTCACCAATGTAGCCGTGAGTTTTGTTTTTTCTTACCGTCGGGACCGGCAACCGAAAGCGATTTGAGTACGTCGCTCTCACTGCCCAGCAGTAAGTCAGTGACTTCCACCTCGGAAAGAATCTTACCGTTGGCGAGAACCAAAGTGACGGTCTTCCCCACGGCAATCGGGGACTCGTCCCTGTTCAGCTTTGAAACGTGTTTCGCCAATTCCTCATTCGATACCGCTGCACCTTTGGATTTCGACTTCGCGGTTTGTGAGAACGTATTGTCGATCAATCCTAGCCCAAACGTGGCAACGAAAAACGATCCCAACAAACTCCCCAAAAGAGGACCGAATTGCCGATGCATCGTGCACATCTCCGCTGGCGATCAGACTTCGGATCGAGAAAGAAATCCACGATCGCATTACAACTGACGCTTCTTCCGGCCACAAGGTGGCGTACTCGCCCAGGTGTGGCGCTGCAAGCTGTGCTACACGCGGCGGTGACTTTTCAACCAAGCGATCGCTGTTAAGAATCCTCTCAACACGTGGTATTTGGGGAAGAGCACTGTTGCTTGTGTTTAGGGTCATTCGGTTCGAGGTCCAAACATGCTGATTTCTCAGTCTGGGATTCGTTGGATGAAGCCTGTTCGTCTCCTGAGCGTGCTCTTGGTTTTCGCCTTATCCAGAGGGCTGTGCCTGAGTGCTGACCGCAGTCCTTTGCCGTCTGTTGCGGACCTCAAGCAGCTTCAAGCGAGCGTCAAAGACGTTTTCAAAGCCGACATCGCAGGGGCGAAGTCTCGAGCACAACAGAGCGCGCTGGCAGAACGCATGGTCGAGAACGTGCAGAATGACGTGGCCTCAGCCGGTAGCGACTACGCGCTTCTGACCCAGGCCCATGCAATGGCCGTGAAGGCCAGCAACACCGAGTTGTCTCTGAAAGTAGCACGGCTCATTGGACAACGATTCGATGTCGACGAGCCGATGTTGATCGTGCAGACGCTAAAGGATCTCGCCAAAGGGCCAACCGACAAGGAGTACCATCAAACGCTCGCGGAGAAAGCGTTGTCGGTTGCAACCGAGCAGATTGCTGCCGAACGCTTCGACACAGCGAAGGAGTGTTATGAAGCCGTGAGCTCGATTGGTCTCAAACTGAAGTCAGCAGACCTCAGCAAGAAAGCGGTCGCAGGTCGTACTGATCTGATTGAACTGAAGAAGCTTTCCGACAAGCTGCCAACGGCGCGCCAGACTCTCGAAGACAAGACAGACGATCCTGCTGCGAATGACGTCGTTGGGCGCTTCGAGATCATCGTGAAGGGCGACTGGAATACTGGCTTGCCCTTGCTGGCGAAGTCATCGGATACAGCGATCAAGCAAGCCGCCGAACAAGACCTCAAGTTGGTCGACGCTGAAGCCCCGGCATCGCCCGAGGAGGCGGATGTGATCTCGCAGCGATGGTGGGAGCTGAGTCAGAAGCAAACTCTGTCGCGTCTAAAGCAACAACTCAAACTGCGAGCCGGTCAGTGGGCGGAGTATGCTGCGCCAGACCTCAAAGGCTTTAGCAAGACGAAGGCCGAACAACGTCTCAGCGAGAGCGAGTGGACGGCAACGAATGGCAGTGCGAACAGGCTGATGTCACTCAATCGAATGGAGGCCGAACTGGAAGGTCGTTTTGCGAACATTCATGGGATGATCACCAAGGACTTTGCGATCTGTCAGGCGGCAAAGCTTGATGAGGCACTCGCAATTTCAAAGTTACTCTCGCTGAGAAAGTTGCGACCGATTCGCTTCCGACCGTATTGGACCGCAGAGGGTCCGCTCGTCGCCGCGATCTGGCATCGCGACGAATTTTCCGGCGAACTTTTCGACGGCAGTGAATATGAAGTCTACGAACATGACAAAGCCATGCGTGCCGAAGGATGGTTGCCCTGCGATGTCGCAGGATATCCCGACAAACAAGGAGTTACTCGGTTTGTGCTGACTTCAGTGCGCCGACCACTCAAAGAGAAGGAAGAGATAGTGGTTCAAATTGGCTGGCTTGATGGGACTCAAGCAAAGCCGGCCAACGAGCGAGGCATGTGGTTTGCGACGATCCATACTTGGATACACACCGACGGCAAGCGGTATTCGGACATGGTTCTCAATAAGCCGGTCAGTGCTGGAGGCGTGCAAGGAGGCTCCACTGCCGAATGGACCCTCAAGAACATCGCCGAGTATTCCAAAGGTAAGGGACTGGTCGGCGACGTCGGTATGAGCGTCAACGAGAGCGGGCGGCACTACGCCACATGGACCGAACTCCGCGAAGGAGTGACGGAGTCAGTCGGCTTCGACAAGACGCATGAAGAGACGGTCGCTGAATGGCAAAAGCTCGCTGCCGACGGCTTCCGCCCCGCAATGATTGCCGCCGCTCACGACAAGAAGGGCAAGTACTACTCGTTTTGGACATGGCGCAAGAAGAAATAGTCCGCGTTATGTGACAGCATCGCGAATGAGTCCGAGCAGCGTTACGAATATAAGGAAATTCGCGGTGGATGCATGCCGTGATCACCAGGAAATCAGACAGCAACTCACATCAATGAAGGGTTATTGCCTACGCCCTTCGATGATTCAGGGCGTGCCACTCGTGTTGAGTGGAGTGGATTGAGCGGCATCCAGAAATACGTCCAATTGTTGGCCGACGAAGACGGTGTTGGTTGGTGCTTCGAGGGAGTAGATCGCTTGGAGGACTCGGGTGTCGACTCGTTCTTTGTTGTCGCCGGTGAGTGATTTCTTGGGGATTACGAAGGGTTCGAGGCGGACGAAGTGGAGTGCGAGTTCGTGTTGTGAATCGCCTCGTTGGTATGCGCGAGCGGCGGCACTCTTGTGGAAGCGGGGGATGTCGTGTTCGTCGATATCGACACGGACTCGCAACTCGCTGCTGTCGCCGAGCATGATTAAACCTTGGCCGGATTGAGCAGAAACGGATTGGCCGGGGCGGACGTTGACTTGCAAGACTTCGCCATCGGTGGGGGCTCGCACGAGCGCGCGGTCGATTTCGGTTTGAATCTGCTGGACTTGAGCTGTGGCGATGGCGACGGCCGCCTTGGCGACTTGCAGATCGGGTTGCCACGTGCCCGCCTTCAGGAGATCGTATTCGCTCTTCGCTTGTGACCATTGTTGGTCCGCCTCTTCATAGCTCAGGCGTCGCTGAATCAGTTCTTCGTCAGTGATCGCTTTGGTCGTCAGCAGTTTTTGCGAGCGTTGAAATTGATCAAACAAACGAGAGCGTTGTGCCTCCATCGCTTTGACGCGAGCGGCCAGCGGAGGGAGTGATTCTTCGCGTGGCATGGCATCGAGCTTCGCGAGCGTCGCTTTGGCGGAGGTGAGGTTTGCCTGATGCAGCGTCAGTTGGGCTTTCAAATGACGGTCGTCGACTCGAAACAACGAGTCACCTTGTTTGACTTGTTGACCGACGGATTCGGCGGGGACGAAGACTTCGAGCACGATGCCGGACAAGGCCGTACCAATGGCGATGCTTTCGTACTTCGGTTCGACGATGCCGCTGGCCGCAACGGTTTTGCCATACGGACTACGCACTGGCGGAGTCGGTGGCGATAGCGGCGGCACTGGTTTTGATCCGTGCTGTACTTGCACAAAACCGAGCACGCCCATTGCCAACGCGATGATTGGTAAGACTGTAGTGATGAAAAATCGCGACATGATTTTGCTCGCTGTTGAAACATGTTTGTGACGCACGCGACTCGCGTATCACAAAGCAGGCAAGTTACCCCGTGACTTGAGGCTTCCGGTCACGGAGTGACCGATCTACGTTTAATTCCGTCCGCTCAACCTGGCCGTCGGACATGTGAATGATGGTGTCGCCGACGTCGAAGACGCGGCTGTCGTGAGTGACGATGATGACCGCTCGACCGGGTTGCACGGCGACTTGTTTCAAGAGTTCCATCACGATGTGCCCAGACTTTGCATCGAGTGCGGCAGTTGGTTCATCGCAGACCATCAGGCGTGGTTCATTGATCAATGCGCGTGCAATTGCCACTCGCTGTTGTTGGCCACCGGACAGTTGATGCGGGTATGCGTTCGCTCGACTAGAGAGTCCGACAGCGTCGAGCAATTCTTTCGCACGGCGTACTGCCGCACGGCGCGTTTGCCCAGCGATAATCAGCGGCACGGCCGTGTTCTCCGCAGCCGTCAGCGCCGGAAGCAAATTGAATTGCTGAAACACGAAACCGATGTTGTTCGCTCGGAAACGGACGAGATGACTGCCGTGAAGTTTGTGGACCGCAGTTCCCAAAACGTGAACCTCACCCGCAGTCGGATCGAGCAATCCGGCGATGATCGAGATCAACGTCGTTTTGCCACATCCAGACGGGCCGACCAACAGCGTCATCTGGCCCGATGCAACGTCGAGGTCCACACCGTTCAATGCGATGGTCTTTGTGTCTCCCTCACCGAATTCTTTCGTGACACCACGACACACAACCGCCGCGACGGAGTGTGAATCCGCTGGCAAGTGGTGATCGGGTTGAGTGAGAGTTGTGGCCATAACGCTTCAATAGGTTTGTCCGTTGACGGCAATGTAGGACGGGCACTCTTGCCCGTCTTTGTCACACAAAATGCGACGGGCAGGAGTGCCCGTCTTACTCAACCACAACAAATGAATGGAATTAACTTCGGAAGACGACAGCCGGTTCGAGGACCAGCACTTTATGCATGCTGGCCACACTGGTCAGCGTGATGATTAGGAACACGGCAGCACCCGTCCCAGCGAATGCGGCCCAAGTGATGTGCAGGCCGGCGAGTACCGTCACTTGGCTGGTGCCGATGAAGAACAACGCAGTCAGCCCGATGCCGATGCCGTATCCGGATCCCCCCACAAGCAATCCTTGCAGCAGGATCATTTGCACGAGCCGCAGATTCGTGACACCCATCGCCTTTAAGGCTCCGAACTGCCGCAGGTTTTCGATTGTGAAGAGATAAAACGTTTGCCCGGTGATGGCCGCTCCGACGATGAAACCGAGCGTGATCGTGATCCCGAAATTCACCGGAATTCCGGTCGAGCTGAGAAAGTATTTGATCGTCTTCCAAACGAATTGCTCGCGAGTCAATGCCATCAAGCCAGTCTGCTGTTCGATCTGCTGGCAGACAGAAGTTGCGTCGAGCCCCTCGCTGGATTGAGCGAGCACGAACGACATCAAGCGTCCTTCATTCGGGACATAGCCTGCTGCTGTCGAGTACTTGGTGAACAATATCGGCAGAGTTGTGAACGGAGCCGATGCCTTGCAGACACCGACCAGCACCGCGCGTCGGTTGTTGATTTGAATGACACGTCCGAGTTGATACGGCTCCTTCGGCCACATGTATTCGTAGCCTGCTTTGTCGATGATGACCGCGTCGGGCTGCTTCAGGTCAGAGAGTCTGCCGACGATCATCTCAGCTGGAGCACCAACAAATGTCGCGTCATCAAGACCAAACACGATTAAGCTGCGCGAGTTCCCGTCTTCTAGTCGGGCGAGCAACTGGCCTTTGTAAAGACGCACGGCCCACGCGACTCCGGGCACACCACGCACCAGATGTAGATCGGCGTCCGACAATGCGGGGACTTCGTCGATGAAGCGGACTTTGTTGTCCATCACCCAAATGTTGGCATCGCGAACGTCGATAATCTGACTTGCAGTCCGCCCGATGATCCCCATGAAGATCGAGACTTGCTGCGACATCAGCAACGTGGCGAACGCGACTCCGAAAATGAGGCCAAAGTATTTTCCTCGATCACCTGTCAACATCCGAAAGGCGAGCCAGTTCATCGCGAACCTCGCTTTCGGGCAGGCCGATCGACTCGCCGATTTGTCCCAGGAGCGGCCAGTTTTGATTTCGATGATCGCAGCTTTGTCGCGTGTTCGATTGCGGCCAGACTAAACGACGTGATGTGTTCCGCCAGTTTTTTCACGCCGAACGCAGCGACCGCCGTTTCGCCCGTCAGTTCGATCATCACTGCTTGTCCCACGCGATGATGCAAGCACTGTCCAACGATGCTCAATGCCGTCAGCCAGCGTTCTTTTTCAGAGGACTTCGGCATCAACTCGCAAAGCACACCGAGCAACATCCCATGCATCGGGCGAACGTAGTCACGAACAAATTCGGCACACGCGCGGGTCGGCAATACCATCTCACGCATCAGAAGCTGGCCGTGCCAAGCCGGGTCATGATCGACGGCTACTCGGTTCAAAAACGTCGTGACAAAACCTAAGAGCTTTTCTTCAGCTGACACTGCGGCGCCCCACTGCGGCAACGGCACGCGATCCATGCAACCTTGTGCGGCGTGCTTCACAGCCGCGATGTAAAAGCCTTCTTTGTCCTCGAAGTGGTAACTGATCGCAGCGAGGTTTGTTCCTGCCTCTTGGCTGATTTCACGCACGGTGGTTGCTCGATAGCCCCGTTCAGCAAAGATCGGCCCCGCCGCATTCAACAATCGCAATCGAGTCTCATCCATGCCGCCGTCACCTCAACCAGAATTAGAAGCGAGCGGAGTCTATCAAACGTTTGTTTGAAATCAAACAGATGTTTGAATAATGGACGATAGAGTTTCGCGAGGCGTTTGCGAGCAATTGGTTTTTCATTCGGTCCACGGGCCGCGGACAAACTGGGCTTCGCCTTCGCCTGGCCAAGGAGGCATTGTGATGGCAATGACCGAGACTGCTGCATCGACAGCCGCGCGAAATTGAAAGTGAGTTCCCAGCGGGATCGTCAGGCAAACGCCCGGTTCCAATACGACGATCTCTTCCCGCTCAGCTTGCTTGCGCCAGATTTCTCCTCGCCCGGCAACGACGAACCAGATTTCTTCCACTGTTCGGTGTGTGACGGCTTGGGCTGTCTTGCCTGCCGCCAATTCAAAGTGTGCCATTCCACCCGACGAAAGACCGAGCAGAACTCGAACGTCGGAGCCATCGGGAGCGACGACTGTCGGATCAATTGGAAGTCGCTTTGTGGCGAAGTCATTCATGGCACGTCAGCTTCAACAGTGTTTGCATAAATCACGCAAAACCCGGTTCTGGGCTTCGTCGATCGGACGATGGCGTCGGGTTGGCCGGCGTGGATTCTCGGCGACGTTTCAATCGGTTCATCACCGGTTGCTCCACGAAGTAGAACGAAGCGGCGGCCAGCGAGTAAGTGATCGCCACGGCGGCACACACATACGCGACTTGGCCAATCAGAGATTCCGTGAGCGATCCTGGCCAGTGACGCAAGAGAAGTTCCAGCACCACCATGTGCCAGAGATAGATGCCGTAAGAAAGTTTGGCGGTCCACTCGAACGCTGGGTTGTCGAACAGGCGACCAAGGCATCGAGAATGATGCAGTGCGACGAGCAATCCGGTGACCAATGCTGGGAACAGCGGCCAATGATAGAACATGTACCAGACATGGGTCGCATCCACGAGTTGGATCAGTCCGGCTAAAGGAAATAGTTTTGGGTAGATGTCGATTGCCATTCCTGCCAAGCAGGCCAGGACGATCACATCGAAAATGTTGAAAAGTCTCGTTGAAGACCGAGTTACTACGGTCTCTCGCTTCGGCCAACGAACGAGCAGTCCGGCTGCCGCGGTCCCGAAAAGAAAATGAGCAAATAGCCCGAGTGGATTTTTGGCAGGAAGCCAGTCGATCGCGATGACGTGCAGTGGGTCCAAGGTTAACGCAGTGTTCGTCGCAGCGAAGTTAAATGCCAGAAAGCACCGCTGCAGAATGACAATCAGCAGTTGTGTTCCGAAAATGTAGGCCAACCCCAAGTCAATTCTGCGAGTGCGATACAGTCCGAACGCCCACAGCGGCAGGATCAGGTAGAAGCAAACCTCGACGCTGATTGACCACAACGGAGCGTTGACCGGAGTGGGAAAGAACGTGCGCCAGTGCAGCCAGTTTGTAAACGTCAGCGAGGCCAGTAGTCGCCAACCGGTCGCAGCAGTTCGATCGGCGAATAGAAAGGTGCAGGCCAAAAGACAGAGGACGTAACCCGGTACAATCCTCGATAACCGTGCCATCGTGTAGCTGCCTATTTTGGGTCGAGATCGCTCGCCCAATGCGGCTTGCCAAAACGGAAGTGACAGAAGCATTCCGCTTAGGACAAAGAAGATTGCGACTCCAAGAGCGCCATGAATGCGGATGATGCTTCGCCAACCGGTCTGGCTCACGTCGAATTGCATCGCAATGTGATGGGCAACGACCCACAAGCAGGCGCAGGCTCGCAGGCCGTCGGCCCCTTGAATTCGTTGAGTTTCATTCCGCATATTGAGTCGGCTCCGCGCTGAGTCGTCATTCGAACCAAACGCTAATCTGGCACGATGCGAGGAAACGCAAACGCCATTCCGACGACTGAAGAGCGAAAAATGTGGGGTTTTCTCGAACGCTCGTCGCGGAATCAGCGGCCGGGATGATGCCTTTCCGCCTCGCCGGGATGCCGGTTGGCTTCAAGTATTAAGATTCGTTTACGCTCGACCTCGCGTCAGATTGTTATTGTGCGGATCAGGTTAAGGCAGCGGAATCTGCCGAATTTCGGTCCCGGTCAACAACCGACGGGCAATTTTCTGTGAAAATGCCCCGGCGAGTGACGGGTTGCAGGCATTAGCGACGGTAATCCCCTTCACAGTCGAAAAGAATGGTCATTATTCCCTTGATCGAATCGCATCAAACGAAGTCAAATCTCATTTCTTCCTCCCAATGTCTGGAGTGTTCTCGATGAAGCGATTTAGTTGGTCCTTGCCGCAAGTCTCGTTTGGCAGCTCCCGTTCGCGACGAAAACTGAGTCGTAGCTTGGTTCAAGGAGAAGTTCTCGAACCGCGTGCTTTGATGACAGCCACATTGCCGCCGGAGATTATTGACGTACCGGATGAGGGTGATGGGTCAGGAGAAGTTCTGGAGCTCGGCGATCCGGACTCGGAGTTCATCGCCTACCAAACATTCGGCGGATCGTTCACGCCACCGGCCGTTTCGCAGTTCAATTCACGCGAAGAGTTTGGCGACTACTTAGTGCAGCGTGCGTTGGCTCACTACGACGGCCTATTTGGCCAAGCGGCTTGGTTCTATCGCGGCCCGATCTACTACGCAGCGGCTGACGGTGTTGTGGCTCAAGCGGTGCCGACTCAGCGAGTCGATCATTCCGAGACCAACGTGCAAGTCAACGGGATCGATGAAGGAGATTTGATTGAGAATGATGGCAAGAATTTGTACGTCCTCAATGGAAACGACTTGTTGATCATGCAGGCCAGTCCTGCGAAAGAAATGAAGGAACTGTCACGAACTCGCTTTGAGGGCTACGCGATTGCCGAGTATCTCGACGGCGATCGGCTGACCGTGATTTCGCAGGAATACAGTTATGGTGGTGGCGGGGGGGGAATCTACTACGCCTCTTTCCGTTTCGCGCCGACGGCGACGACGACAGTCGTCAGCACATTTGATGTCTCTAATCCGTCGAAGCCGACGTTGGAAAAACAGACTCGGCTCGACGGCCACTATGTCGATTCGCGAGCCTTCAATGGACAGGTCCACATCATTACGAGCAACGATATTTCGTTGCCGACTCCGGAGCTTGATGGAACGACCACGATTGAAGATCCGTGGCGATTTTTCCTTGATGACGTCGCGTTCGACACGGTTCCAGTTGGCGAACCGGTTGCTGGACCGGAAATCGACGAAAACGGTGACTCACTCCCGCCGATTCAGGCCTATACGCTCAAGCCAGTGATGCGCACGATTGAAGTCCCGAAATACGAATCGCGTGAAGTTTATCTCGCTCGCATTCAAGCCAATCTCGACTCGCTAATTAATTCCGCATTGCCGAAGTACGAGAGCTTGGTGGCCAATGGCTTGGCGGCGAATGGGGCCATCAGCGAAATCGGTGCGATCTCCAGAGTGACCGGTGTTGATTCCGAATCGTTGTTGTCCGTGGTGTCGATCAATACTAGAGATTTCCAGCCGGGCTTGGACAGTTCGAGTTCCGTACTTACCAATTGGACGAACGGCATTCACGCGAATGGCGAGCACTTGTATGTCTTCTCGCCCGATTACAACTCCGGCACGGCTCAGACTCACATCTTGGAGTTCTCTTGGGCAAATGGCGAACGTGAGATTGAATTGATCGGCAGCGGTGTCGTGAACGGCACATTGCAGAATCAGTTCTCCGCCGACGAGCACGATGGCCGTTTACGAATTGCGACGACGACCTTCAACTACAACTCGGACACGGGAGCTTTTACGCAAGCCAATAACCTCACCGTGTTGGAGAACATCGACGGCACTCTGACTCAAGTGGGATCAGTCGAGGACTTCGCGGCTGGTGAGCGAATTTACTCGGTTCGTTTCGATGGTAATCGAGCGTTCGTCGTCACCTTCCGACAAGTCGATCCGCTGTTCGTGTTCGATCTCAGCGATCCGGCAGCCCCGGTGATCACTGGCGAACTCAAAGTCCCTGGATATTCGAGCTTCCTGCAAGTGATCGACGACAACCACTTGCTTGCGATCGGACGAAGCACTGATTCGCAGGCGGTGAAGGTCGCGTTGTATGACATCAGCGATCCGGCTAATCCGAGAGAAGTCGATGAAGACATTCTGCCACGCTGGACTTGGTCGGTCGCCGAATGGGATTCCAAAGCGGTCGGTTGGTTCGCGGCTCACGAAACACTGGCGATTCCCACTTCGGGATATGACTACGAGAGCGGCTACCACAACGAGCTGATGGTCTTCCACATTGATGTCTCGGCGACGGGCGAAGCGGCGATCGAACTCACGGGAAGCGTGGCAGACGATGGCTACATCAATCGCAGTGCCTACATCGAAAACACGCTCTACACGATTTCCAATAACTCGGTGATCGCCACGGACATCAACAGCCCGAAGCATGTGCTGGGGCAGTTCGATTACAGCTATGAGCCATATATCGCGACCCTCAGCATCAAGCCGATCTACACCGAAACCGACGACGGTGCGTCGGATTGGGAATACGTCGATGCGCCCGAAACGTTAGAGGAAGCTGAGAACGCCCTGACGCTCGCGGCCGTCAATGTCATTACAAATCAAGTTCGTGTCAGCCTGCTCGAAGAAGGAGGCCAGATCAACATCGTCGGGAGGGGTGATGATCTGCGAATTACAAAGGTTGGACACGGACGACAGGATGTTTCATTAACCGATGCGACATCGCTGTTGATCGAAGGGACCGACAAGAGTGACAAAATCAATCTCGATCTCACTCGTTTGAATGTGCCCAGCTTGGCTTCGATCAACGTCAGCGGTGGTGACGGATCAGATCGTATTGCCGTGATTGGCATGAACAGAACTTATGCTGGTTCGCTGACACTGGATGGTGGCGACGGCAATGACGTGCTGAATGTTGCTGCAGTCGTCAAGCAGTCTGCCGGACTGTTTGGTGGAGCAGGGAACGATAGCCTCTCTGGTGGAGGCGGAAACGACTCGCTCGACGGAGCCGCGGGAAACGATGAGCTTCGCGGAAACAACGGCAACGATCTGCTGATTGGCGGAGATGGCAACGACACGCTCCGAGGCAACGATGGCAACGATACGTTGGGCGGTGGACTCGGCAACGACAAGCTGTTTGGTGGCAACGGCAACGACGCGATCAGCGGCGGTGATGGCAACGACATCGTCTACGGTGATGCTGGAAATGACACACTGCTAGGTGATGGCGGCAACGATCAACTGTATGGAGGAGCCGGTCGTGATCTCGTTCTCGGCGGCGATGGGGACGATCTTGTCAACGGAGGTGATGCGGCTGACACACTGTCTGGCGACAGCGGACGTAATGTTGTGATTGGCCTGCGATCCGAAATCGTCAAGACGTTTGCCTTCAGTGCCGAATGGCTGGATCTGCTGAATCGGTAGTCCGAGTGTCAGTAGTCAGTGACTGAGAGACAATAACTCACCGAGCCGCGTGTCAAACCACGCGGCTCGGTTCATTGTGTGCCATTGTGCGAGGTATAAGTGGTCCATGACCACACACATCCTCATTGGCACTGCCGGGCACATTGATCACGGGAAGACTCGGTTGGTGGGCCGGTTGACGGGGATCAACACCGATCGATTGCCGGAAGAGCAGGCTCGCGGGATTTCGATTGATCTGGGGTTTGCGCACTTTGAGGCAGATGGCATTCGGTTCGGAGTGGTCGATGTCCCTGGGCATGAGCGGTTCATCAAGAACATGGTCGCCGGTGCGACCGGTGTGAATCTTGTGATGCTTGTTGTTGCCGCTGATGACAGTGTGATGCCGCAAACGCGAGAGCATCTCGAAATCATGCAACTGCTCGGCATTTCGGCTGGTTTGGTCGTGATCACAAAGACTGACTTAGTCGAACCGGAATTTGTGGACCTCGTGCGAGCGGATATCGAATCGCTCTTGAGCGGCACGTTTCTGGACGGCTGCCCGATCCTGCCGGTCTCGTCAGCAACGGGCGATGGCTTGGATGATCTGCAAGCAACGCTGGTTCGACTGGCGCGCGAGGTTGTGTTTCCGGAGACGAGCGAACTGTTTCGGATGCCGATTGATCGTGTCTTCAGCGTGGCGGGGCACGGCACTGTTGTGACCGGTTCGGTGTTGAGCGGTTCGGTCAAACCGGAGGACACACTGGAGCTTTTGCCTGCCGGTCGTGAAGTTCGTGTGCGCGGAGTGCAGCATCACGGTTCACAAGCAGTCGATGCAGTGGCTCGACAACGGACGGCGATCAATCTGGCGGGTGTGAAGATCGAAGAAGTCGAACGAGGGATGGAACTCGCCGCAGTTGGTTATCTACAGCCTTCGCAGCGAATGCTGATTGAGTTGCAGAATCTCGCTTCGTCGCCGCTGAGTCTACGAGATCGACAGCAATTTCATTTGCATCTAGGAACGCGCGAAGTTCTCTCGCGAATTAATCTGAAAGGCGTGACGGTCGCGCCGGGTGAGCGAACGTTTGCCGAACTGCGAACGCAAGAGCCGATCACTGCGATTCACGGGCAGCGATATATTCTGCGACGTCTTTCACCGAGCATTACGGTGGCCGGAGGACGAATCCTCGATCCGTCGTTGCCACCGATGAAACGGATCAAAGAGATTGTGGCAGTCGGCACGAAATGGAGCGCGCCGAGTGACGCCAATCGACTTGGGGCACTCGTCAGCCAGCAAGAAATCATCAGCGATTCGCCTCTCGAAGCGGCTCGTCGAGTGGGAATTCAGCCATCGAGCTATAGGCATTTGTTGGAAGAACTAAGTGCGTCCGGACAACTGGTTCGGTTGAGAAGCGGGTCGCAGAACGCAGAGCAATCGGCTCGCCCGCTTGACGTGGCGAGGGGAATCACAGGCGAACTGCCGGTGTTACGAGCCAGTCAGCTTATTCACAAAGATCGTCTCGCGGGGTTGTCGGTTTCGGTGATGAAGTCTGTTCGCGAAGTGCTGGCAAAGCATCAACCACGTCGCGCGTTGTCACGAGAACTGTTTGTCGCAAGTTGCCAAGAGATCGCCTATCCGATGTTGCTCGAGGCAGCGTTCAACCATTTGTTGGTAACCGGAGAGCTGGTTCGTGTTGGGACACAGATTGGTCCGGCTGACGCTCAAGTTAAGCTGACGAAAAGTCAGCAGACCGCTCGAACTCGCATCCTCGAAGAGATCGCAGCGGCGGGCCTGATGCCACCGACTACCAGGGAACTCGCGGCAGCCGTTGGTCAAGGTCTCGAACAGATCGCGCCGTTGCTGCATGTCAGTTGTGAAGATGGTTTGCTCATCAAGTTGTCGGACGAGTTGTATTACTCAGCCGATGCGATTGAACTTGCAAAGCAGTTGTGTTGCACTGCGCTCACGACCCTTGGCCAAGCGACGATGTCGCAACTACGAGACGCTTGGGGCGTCAGCCGCAAATACTCGATCCCTTTGTGTGAATATCTGGATCAAATCGGATTTACCGTTCGCGTGGGCGATCTGCGGAAGTTCAATCAAATCGCCTGATAAAGCGGCGAAGCCACAAGTACGTAGCCGTCACGCTCCGCGTGATGAGCCGATTGCTGACCAACGCTTCGTGAAGCGACCCGCTCGTCACGCGGAGCGTGATGGCTAGTACCACGACCGAGAATTGATCCTCCATAAAAAGCGAGTTTGTGTCATTACTGCATCACCTTTAACGGAGGGTGGTGCGATGCCAAGGAAGGCAGTGCGGATTGAGGCGACGGAGCGGCA
>JAPLNX010000005.1 GCA_026400935.1 Planctomycetia bacterium
TGACCACCGCCCATGCACTGGCCGTTCAATCCTCTCGCAGGTAAGACCATCAACCGGAGAGCCGGATGCGGGAAACCCGCCCGTCCGGTTCGGAGGGAGGGGCGACCGAAATCAATCGGTCGTTCCTACCCCTATCGTAAACCCCTTTTTGCAAAAACATCGCCATTCGTGATAACTATATGGTCGCTTTGGTTATTAACAGCAGACTCATTTGCTGCTCAATCGCACGACTCCGTCCCAATCTTGAGGCGCTTTACGATTGTGTTGTGCGATCATGGCGAGCAAAAAATCTTGAGCACGATCGGTGGCTGGCATGTCGTGGAGGCAGCGATAGGCGGCTTCCCAACGGCCAGCGATGAAATCGTCAACGCCCTGTTCGTAACGGACGAGATGTGCGTCGGTCAGTTCCGGAAAGTCTTCAACCGGCGGGACCAGTTCGGACACGACGACTGAGTTCTCAAAGCCAAGCGGCAGAATTTTGGCCAAGCGACGAATGCGGCCCTCTTGCGGATCAAGTCGCTCGCGGACCAGTCGCGACATGACTTCGTCGAGCAGAATCGGCACTCGCATTTGGCTAGTCATGGTTTCTAACCGACTGGCCAAGTTCACGACGGGGCCAAAGACCGTCACCTTCACTTGCTCGGCAGTACCGATCTTGCCCGCGACCGCTCGACCGTGAGCGATGCCGATTCCCATTTGGAAATTCGACAGCGGATGTCCCGGTTGCCGCAGTGTCTCGTCGAACGCTTTACGAATTCCGAGTGCCGCTCGGCAGGCTTGCAGCGGGGCATCTTCAGAGGGAAACGGCCAGCCCCAAAAACCGAGTGCGGCATCTCCTTGAAAATCGCCGGTGACTCCGCGATGTAGCAAGATGTGCGACGTCATCACACCCAGTGCCTCGCTGACTCGATTGAGTAGTCCAATCAAGTCGCCGGCCGACTCTTCCGAATGCTGGCTGAAGCCACGCAAGTCGCAGAACATCACAGTCACGTCGCACTCGCGTGGCGCGAGCGTTTCGGTGTTCAGCTCGTTTCCAAGCGCTGCCAAAATCGTTGGTGCGAAGAACTGCCGCAGTCCCGCTTGTTGGCGTTCGAGGAAATTCAAGCGACGAACCGAACTGATGATCTCGGCGACCAATTCGGTGAACTTCACGTCCGCTTGCAGATGGGCGGTTTCAACCGGCTGCGAATCGCCGCTCGACAACGGTTGTGCTTGAGTCCCGGCGACGTACAGGCCCCAGGTTGGCTTTGAGCTGTCGAGCACTGGTGTGAAATAGGCCCAGTCCAATTCCGCCGCGGCGGTATATTCCGGATTGAGCTGCGGAGCCGAATGCCACAAATGAAGGACGCTGTTTTGTCGCTTCAGCGATTCTGCAACGAGCCGCGAACTTGGCCGGAACTCTCCCGCTGTTTCACGACGGCGGGTCCAGTGCATGAGTTCCGCTTTGTCGTCACCGTTGTTGCGGACGATCGCCACGACGTCAGCGTGAGTGACTCCCGCGAGCAGCACATTCGCCAGTCGATAGAACAACTCTTCGTCGTTGCGTGAACCCCAAATGAGATCGGGGAGTGACGTCAGGACTTCGATCTGTCGATCCGCATCACGAAATCGAACTTGTCGTAACGTCTGAGCATCGAAGGTCACTTCTTGAAACGGAGCGTCCACGGCTCCCAACGATTCTGAGCCTTTTCGAGTGACATGAAAAATCGTGTTGCCGATGACAAACTGCTCGCCACTTTGCAGTTCGCAGTGCTCAACCACTTCGCCGCAGAAACAAAGCGGATTTGTGGCAGGATCGAGCCGCTCGATTCGCACGAATTTGGGGCTGGCAGTGACGCTCGCATGCCGCCGTGACAAGGCTTGGTCCCAAGGCACTGACAGCTCAACACCCACATCTCGGCCAAGCACGTAAGTCCGCCCGGCAACCAAAACTTTTTGCCACCGCTGTTTTCGTTCGGAGCATTCGGCGATGAGTTCAAACATAGGCGTCCAAAATGAAGCAGATTTCCTCGACAGTGTGTCCGAAGCACTGAGGTGGAGCAAGCAGCGACCGGTTGAAGTGATGAGGCAAATCCCCAATCTGCGATTATTCACGGACAGCATCTTAGGACCGTGTGCATCAGCAGAAGCTGCACGAATTGGATCAGCAGATCGAAACGCATCTGAAGAGCATCTCAGCGTCGTGCGTGCTGCCGCCTGAACCGCTGCGCCCTCGCCCCGCCGGCCGTCGTAAGAAATCTCGCAACGAACCTACGTTCGACTTGCGGACCTTGTTGCACCGACTCAGCGCGGTGGACCTGACGACGATCAACGGCATCGGCCCTCACGCGGCATTGCAATTGATCTCGGAAATCGGCACTGACATGACCGCATTTCCGTCGGTCAAACATTTTTGCAGTTGGCTGTGCCTCTGCCCCGGCACGAACAAAACCGGCGGCCGAACACGGAGCCGGACTGGAAAAACACGCCCCAGCGCCAACCGAGCTGCCCGAGTTCTGCGTCTGTGTGCTCA
>JAPLNX010000367.1 GCA_026400935.1 Planctomycetia bacterium
GCAAATTGACTCAGTTAATCAGTTAAGTCGGCCATTTCGACCACGAACGACCGAGGTACGATTGCTGGCTCATTTTTGAATTTTGGATTTACATCTTGTGATTTAAACGAACTCTTATAGATTGTACCGGGTTTCTGTCGGGGTTTTAGATCGTTTTGCCAGAGGAGCCTGACTGTGATGCGTTGGCCAAGCCTATTTGCTGCTGCGTGTTTGTCGTTGGGAGTCATGGGGTTAGGTGTTTTGGACGCCAAGCCCCCGGTGGCTCAGAAGAAGATTGAAAAAGCCCCCGTTGATCCTAAGGCCGAAGCCGCATTTCGTGAGCAGGCCAAGAAACTTTCTGGGGGAACGGAACTGGATAAGGTGCTTTCGCTCGAAAACAAAGAGCGTGGCATCAAGCTTGATCCAATGCCCGTGATCGACGATCTGACATTTTTGCGACGAGTCTATTGTGACCTCATCAGCCGAATTCCAAGTGTGGATGAGGTTGCTGCTTTTGAAGCGGACTCGTCAAAGAGCAAGCGAGCCGAACTGATCGACAACTTGATTAAGGATGGTCGGTTCGTTGACCGATGGACTGTTTTCTACGCCGATATGTTTCGATTGCGTGCTCAGGCCGACGGTGGCGGAGCGGCGCTCGCCTGGGTGCATCAAGCTGTCGCCGAAGGAATGCCTCACGACGAAATCTGCCGTCGGCTGATCACGACAAACGGCAAAGCAGGAGCAGCTCCCGAAGTGGCTTTCGTACTCGGCGACAACGCCGATCCGATGGCGTTGGCAGGTGTGACTTCTCAAGTCTTCATGGGAGTCCGCGTTTCGTGTGCTCAATGTCATGATCATCCATTTGATGTTTGGACTCAGGAAAATTTTTACGGCTTCGCGGCGTACTTTGGAAAAACGAAGCGAGTCGAGAACCAGTTCACTCGGACGATCTACGCAAACGAAGGGGATCAATCCGTAGTCTTGTGGCCGCCAGAAGGAAAGGCGAAGTCGGAAGAACGCAAACCGATGAAGCCATCTTTCCCATTTGAGATGACATCCGGCACAGAGACTCCAGAGTACATTGTTCGCTTGAACACACTACGAGCCAAACAAAAAGCGGAGCGTGACGCTCTGGCGAAAGCGGGAACGAAGGATTCGGACGTTGATGATCTGCTGGCAGAGGCGAGTGAGAACGAGCAAAAGGCCAAAGGGAAGAAGCTCGAAGACGATATCACTAAAGAAGCAAAGAAAGACGCGAAGTCGCTCAACATCAAAGCGGGAATGTACGCAACTAGCGAATGGCGGCAGGAACTTGCCAACTTGGTTACGAGTCCTCGTAACCGCTTCTTTGCCAAGAACATGGCCAACCGAGTTTGGGCTGATCTTGTCGGACGAGGTATTGTCGATCCGATCGACGACTTCAGCGATAACAATCCAGCCAGCCACCCGAAGTTGCTGGATTATCTCGCTGATGAATTTGTCGCGAGCGGTTTTGACCTCCGATCTCTCGTGAGTTTGATCGTCAATAGTGACGTCTATCAACGGGCTCACGTCTACGGAGCCGAAGAACAGAAGCAGACTGAACTCGAAAAATCTTTTCTAGCAACTCCAATGCGACGAATGCTGAGCGAGACACTTTATGACAGCATCGTCACCGCCGGACATCTTTCGGACGTAAAACATGTTGCTGGCAAGAACATGAAAACGACTTGGCGTCTGACTCAAGTCGTGAAACCAAACTCTGGTAGACAGGGCTTGGCACTGACAGCGATGAAGCTCGAGCAAAAAATGGCGATGAATGCCCCGGCGATGGCGAAGGACGACGAAGCAACTCCCGGTGCAGATGTCGAAAAGGGAATTGAACTTGACTTTGGAAAGGTCTTGGCGAAAGCGAAAGAAGACAACAAAGTTGAAGTCGAAGAAATGCGAGTAATGTCAAAGGAAGAGATCGAAGCGGAACGGATGCGGGCTCAAATGCAGACACAACGTCGTGGTGTCGAATACATTGACCGCTATGCCAAGGCAACATTCGACGACAATCCGCGATTCGGCTCATCGCTCCGCATGGCATCACCTGCCGTTCCTGAACACTTCCTGCGAGTTTTTGGACAAACCGATCGCGAAATTCTTGGCGAAAATCGTGACCACGCTCCCAACATGAGACAAGCATTGATGATGCTTAACGGCACGTTAACTCATGAAGCGTCTCGAGTTGGCGAACTCGAGCCGATGTACTCGGTCTTGGCGGAAAAGAAAGATTTGGACGGAGCTGTGCGGCTGGCTTATCGCGAAATTTTGACCCGCGAACCGTCAGCCAACGAAGTGACTGAAGCGAAGTCCGTGATCAAAGCCAACAAAGATGTCTTGAACGGCATGGCCGACTTTCGCTGGATTCTGCTCAACTGTAATGAATTCCGATTCCTTCCGTAGCGACTAAGGCTAC
>JAPLNX010000216.1 GCA_026400935.1 Planctomycetia bacterium
ACCTACACCGGCAAACCGACACAATCGCAGCCCGTAGCTCGGTTCTGCCCACCGCACCGGCGCATCACCCGCACCACAAAAATCCAACAAGCCGCACTCCAAATCTAATGGCAGGTTATTTCTTGGTCGTGGCACTAGAACCGAAGCGTCGGCTGGGCGACCTATTGATTGCGCGCGGGTTCTTGTCGGAAGAGCAATTACAGATGGCTCTTGAGGAGCAGCGGTCAACGCGCGGAGCGAAATTGCTCGGCGAACTGCTGATGGATCGCGGTTGGTGCAGCGAGGAACAAGTCCTCGAAGGACTGTCGATCGAATTGGGCTTGCCGTATGTGAAGCTCGAAAGCCGCTTGTTCGACTCGAAGATCGTGGACTCGTTGCCGCGCGACTTCATCGACAAGCACACGGTCCTGCCGCTCTTCAGGGTGCGGGACACACTGACGGTCGCGGTCACTGAACCGACGAACGTTTTCTTGGTCGAACAACTGCGCGATGTCGCGAAATGCGATATCCAAATTGTGATCGCGGCGGGCAAAGACATCCGCCGTATGGTACAGACCTATCTTCCCAACGAGCGTGTCTTTGTCATCGACGACATTATTGATGATGCTCGGGACGATGCTGTGAAGTTGATCGAGCAGTCGGTGCAAGACATCGCCGCTGCCACCGAAGCCGCCGGTCAAAGTCCGATCATCAAGCTGGTTAACTATGTGCTTTACAACGCAGTCAAAGACCACGCGAGTGACATTCATATTGAACCGGGCGAGCGACTCCTGCGAGTTCGTTATCGCGTAGACGGCGCGTTGTATCAGTCACTGGAACTGCCGATGAATCTTGCACCCGCAGTTGCATCGCGCATCAAAATCATGGCTAGCATGGATATCAGCGAGCGACGTTTGCCGCAAGACGGTCGTATTCATGTGCTGATGGAAGGGCACCCGGTCGATCTCCGAGTCAGCACGTTGCCCGGCCAGTTCGGTGAGAAAGTCGTCATTCGAATTCTCGACAATCAGTCGATAAATATGTCGCTGCAACAACTCGGCTTCAGCAGCGACATTCTCGAAACGTTTCGTGAGCAGCTTCAGCGACCGAACGGTATTGCACTCGTTACCGGTCCGACCGGAAGCGGTAAGAGCACGACGTTATACGCAGCACTGAGTACTGTGAACTCGATCGAATCCAACGTTTGCACGGTTGAAGACCCGATCGAATTTCAGTTGGCTGGGATCAACCAGTTTCAGGTCAATGAGAAGATCGGTCTAACGTTCGGTGGTGTGCTCCGCAGCCTGCTCCGACAAGACCCCGACATTATCTTGGTCGGTGAAGTGCGTGACGAAGACACCGCTCGCGTGGCCATTCAAGCGGCACTCACGGGACACCTTGTCTTCAGCACGCTGCACACCAACGACGCTTGCAGCACGGTCACACGACTGCTCGACATGCACGTCGAAGGCTATCTACTCGCCGCATCGCTCAACATGGTTTTGGCTCAACGGCTTTGCCGGCGACTCTGTCCGAAGTGCAAAAAGATCTATGATGCACCGAAGGATGTCCGCCAGGTCATGGAAAAATATGACATCGAGTGCGACACGTTCTATCGTCCGATCGGCTGTAAGAAGTGCCGTAACACGGGCTACTCAGGGCGAATCGCAATTCACGAACTGCTCGTTATCGACGACGCGATGCGCGAGATCATCGCGACAAATCCGACGCTCGGTGTGCTCAAGGAACAAGCGAAACTTTCGCCAATGGTCACGTTGCGCTACGACGGACTCCGCAAGGTGAAAGAAGGAATCACAACGGTAAAAGAAGTGCTGCGGTCGAGTAATGAAGGATGGAAGCCGAATCGGGCAGTAAGTTCGGGCAGAAATTAATGGTTGGCTATTGGCCATTGGTCATTGGATATTTGGGAAGATGCCATCATGCGATTTGTATATCAGGCCAAAGATCCGAACGGCACGTTGCGTACCGGGGAGTTGGATGTCGATAGTTTTGAAGCCGCGTCGATACAGTTGCGGCAGCAAGGATTGTACGTGCTGTCGCTCGATCCGGTTGTGACACACAAGAATAGTGGCCCATCGTTGTTCGCGAAGCGGGTGACTCACAGCGACATCGTCGAGTTTGCCAGTCAGATGGCGGTGATGGTTGATGCCGGCGTGCCATTGTCGAGCGCCTTAGAAGGACTTGCCGCGCAGTCGGAAAACCCGACCATGAAAGCGATGCTCGACAATGTTCAGCAAAGGGTACAGGGTGGTGATGATCTCTCGTCTTCGCTCGCACGTTATCCGAAGCATTTCGACCGCGCGTTCGTAAACCTCGTTCGAGCCAGTGAAGCGAGCGGTCAACTCGGACCGATGCTCGATCGGATCGCCACTCAATATCGAACGGACGCAGAGACTCGCAGCCGTATCAAAGGCGCGCTGATCTACCCAGCAGCTATGATGACCATGTGCGTCGGCGTCATCATTTTCTTGCTGACATACGTCTTTCCGAAGCTGATGCCGATGTTCGCCGGACGAGAAAAGGATATCCCCGCACCGACGAAATTTCTGTTGGGTTTATCGACGTCGATCACCACTTATTGGCCGTGGTACGTCGTCGGCGTCATGCTGCTGGTGGGGTTCGGCATCTTTCTGCTCAAACAGAAAACTGGCCGCATCATGCTCGATTGGATGAAGATCAATCTACCACCTTTCGGGGGCTTGTGCCGCAAGGTCGCGCTCAGTCGCAGTCTTCGAACGCTCTCGACGACATTGAACGCCGGGGTACCGATGCTCGAAGCTTTGCAGCTCAGCGGCGGAGTTTCCAACAACCACTTCTATGAGAACTGCTGGATTGATGTCGGTGACAAAGTGACAACCGGTCGCCAGATTCATGAAGCACTTCAAAGCCACTCACTGTTTCCCAAGATGCTAATTCAGATGATTGCGTCAGGCGAGAAAAGCGGACGCCTAGGCAAAGTGCTTGAGAAAGTGAGTGACTATCTTGATCGCGAGGTCGCCAACGCGGTGAAGACTGTGACGAGTTTACTCGAACCGCTCATCATCACAGTCCTCGGCAGCGCGATCGGTGGGATCGCGGTTGCGATGTTGCTGCCGATTTTCAAGCTGAGCAGTCCGGTGCGATGAGCGCGTTTGAATGATTCCTGGGCCGCACTCGCCCGACATGCAAGGCTGGAGCACACGCCCCTCACTTGCGCGTCGGGCTAACTTGAAGTTGGTGACGAAGGACTCTCTTTCGCTCGTTGCTCCAGCATTTCGACAACCGGCACATTCGCTTCCGGAAACTTCAGCGTGCGTAGTGCCGTTACTTTCTCCCAACGAAAGCCGTGCAGATCGGTATGCGATTCTGGAGACTCAGTTGGTTGGCAGAGAAAGAAATGCAGATCAACGGAGCCATAGTTGTAGTCATAGCGGCGGCGAGTCAGCAGTTGTCGCACTTCAACCGCAATCCCCGTTTCTTCGAGGCACTCGCGAACAGCGGCGACGCGCGGTTCTTCACCTGGCTCACACTTGCCGCCAGGAAATTCCGCGAAGCCAGCCAACGACGCTCCTGGCGGTCGAATGCCGATCAAGTAGCTTCCTTGGTATTCGACCACTGCGATACCAATGGTCTTGCGACGGAACTCCGCCATCGTCTGCTCTCACTCTCAATAACCGACCGATGTCTGATCACTCGCTTGCAACGATATCCCACAGCCCAACCTGGCTCATCTGTGCGCCAACTGAATTAGCGCATGCGAGCTGCCGATGGGGCGTTCTGAAGCCGAGATTATCCAAACGTCATGTCGGCCGGAGGAGCACCCATCACGTGGAAGCCGGCATCAACATGCAAGGTTTCACCGGTGATGCCACTCGCGTGATCGCTCAACAGGAACAGGCCGGTCTTGCCAACTTCCTCCATCGAGATGTTGCGACGCATCGGTGACATCCCTTGGTAGAGTTTCATCATCACATCGAAGTCACCGACTGCTGAAGAACTCAGCGTTTTCAGCGGCCCGGCACTCAAAGCATTCACGCGAAATCCCGCTGGACCGAGTTCATGAGCGGCATAAGTCACGGAGCTTTCCAACGCGGCCTTGCACACGCCCATAATGTTGTATCCGGGAATTACCTTTTCACCGCCAAGATATGTCAGCGTCAGAATACTGCCGCCTGGATTCAGGATCGCACGAGCCCGATTAACGATCGCCAACAAGCTGTAAACGCTGATCTCCATCGAGGTCTTAAAACCTTCTCGACTGCATGCAACCGTCAGTCCCTTGAGGTCATCCATCGGAGCATACGCGACCGAATGCAGCACGAAGTCGATCGTGCCAAAGGTTTCTTTGGCTTTGGCAAAAATTGCGTCCAAATCAGCGTCCGCTTGGACGTTGCAGGGAAGGACGAACTTTCCGCCGATCGGATCAACCAACTTGCGGACACGGCGTTCCATGCGTGGCATCGTTGGGTCTTTGTCAGGCAGATGCGTGAACCCCATCTCTGCCCCTTCTTTGTGCAACGCTTCGGTGATTGCCCAAGCGATCGAATGATCGTTCGCAATTCCAAAAACCAAACCCTTCTTGCCCGTAAACAGTCCCATTTCAAATCAACCTTGTTCGGTGAAGATGCTTTGCTTCGGCGGCGAGCTGACTCCAATCCGCCTACCCTGACAACGGGGCGGAAGATACAGGGGCCTCAGAACCCCTTCAACCACGTCACCGATCATTGAGGCGCGAACTTTCATGGAATCGCTACGCCCACGACATTTACGCACGCCGTGAGCGTAGTTGTTCCATTGTGAGCGACCAACTCACACGGTGAGCTTGTGAATTAATCGTAGAACCGCGGTTCGCCTGCTTGTTTTTGCGAAAAATGAGTCAGGCGAGCCGCCTACCCTACGAAAAATTCAGAAACTCTGTGCGACGAGTCTTAGCTTTAAGCCCGTTACCTAACCGCTTGATAACCACTTGCAGCCTCGCTACGTTTCGCCCCCTATGGCACACAAATCACAGCAGCAGCAACCTGGAGATGATTGGGCGGGACTCGCTCAGAATCTCTTCGGAATTAATCTCGATAAACCGAAGAGCGGCGATGACGACCTGCTCGACGACGATATGTTTAAGGTAGAGCTTCCGAAGCCCCCTGCTCCACCTCCAGTTGTTGTGACGACGACTGCTCAACCGGTTGCTCAAGATGAAATTGAGTTTGCTCCGGCTGAGCCAGTGGTTCCCGCAGCGGCGGCACAAGCACCAACTCGCGCCACAACTGCGGCAGCAGCCAATCGCTCAGCCTCGGCAAAATCAGCACTTCCTGCGAAGAAAGCTGCCGTCATTGCTCCAAAGTCGGACTCATTCGGAGCCGGGTTGGATGATTTCGGTTTCGGAGTCGCAGAAGTAGTGGCCGATCAAACCTGCCATGCTGCCGAAGAATTAGTGTCCGAAGACGATGATGGTTTGACGTTGCCCGAAGACTACGACTCAGAAGGGCTGACTCTCCCGTCCGATTACGACGATGGTCTAACGCTCGCACCAGAAGCTCTGGCAGATGACGAATGTGACGAAGAGGACGATGAAGAATTTGAAGACGATGACTCGGACGATGAAGAACTGAGCGAAGAAGAAGAAGAAGAGTTCGAGGATGACGATGAGGCGTCTGAGGAATCAGATGCAGACGATGAGGTGGAAGAAGGAGCGGAAATTTCAAAATCAGGGCAATCGTCGGCCGCACCGACTTCATCTGACGCCCCGCACCGCAAGCGACCGTTTCGTCGAACTCGTGAAGACGCTTACTGGGATATGCTCGAAAACTGGGAATGGGAAGAAATTCCTGCCAGTGACGCACCTCGTGCCGACGGAGGTCGTTCATCGACCGGTGGACGTGGTCGGGACCGAGACCGAGACCGAGACCGAGACCGAAAAGGTTCCGGAAGTCGAGGCGCGGGTGATCGTGGGCGCCGTGGTGATCGCCCACGCGAAGATCGTCCTCCGACTGAACAACGCGACCGTCCGGCCGGTCGGCCCGCTGTATCAGACAGACCACCGACAGCAGACAGGTCAGCGACATCAGAAAGGTCAGTTGCCGACGATCGCGTTCGCGAGCAACGACCACAATCCGAAGATCGATCACGTTCAACTGAGCGTCCTTCAACTGGCACGCCACGTGGCCGCTCATCAGAAGGTTCCGGAGATCGTAGTCGACCGCCGCGTGATGACCGCAGTCGACAAGAGAGACCTCGCGACGAGAAGCCGCGTGATGACCGACCGCGCACGGACACGAAACCGACAGCAAGCGCTAGTCCCGCTGTAAAGCCTTCTACTGCTCCCCAAAATGAACAGTCGTCGTTTGATGATTTCGGTTTAGGTGTTTTTGAAAGCGAGCCGACTCCAACCTTATCGCGGCCATCAGCCAATGAGCGACGTCCGCGAGAAGACGCCGTGGCGCAAAGCTCGGTTGCCGCAGACAAGATTCTGAGATCGTCGAATCACGAACCGGCAAGGTCTCGAGCATCTCAGATCGAAGAAGAACTCGTTTGGCCAGAAGCCGATGATTCCGATGTGCGACTTGTCTCCGACGGAAGCGTTTCTGAGACGACGGCAATCCCGTCAGCCGGAGCGGCTGATGAATCCGATGATGAAAATGATGAATCCTCCGAGGAATTTGCTGAAGATTCGTCAGACGTCGCCGAACTCAATGAAGACGGCACCCCGCGTCGCCCGCGTCGCCGTCGCCGTCGCCGAGGCCGACGGCGCACTGGTGAAGCGACTTCTGAAACCAGCAGCGAAAGAGGCGAAGGTACGACTTTCGATCTCAATGACGCTCTCTCGGGAGCCAGCGACACAGCCGATTTCATTCCAGCATCCGCCAGCGAGGACATTTCTCTGGCCGATGCTGATGAACGCGATGATGAGACGAATGAGTCCGACGAATCCTCAGAGCGGTCTGATGACGATCAACCGTCAGAGCGTAAGGGGCGTCGTCGCCGCCGTCGCCGTCGTCGCCCCACAGACACCAACGGCACGAACGCCGAGGGGGAGCCGATCGACACGTTGGCTGCTGTCGATCACAGCGACTCCAATACAGACCAAGACGTCGAATCGCATCATGACCTTGAACACGTTAGTGATGACGAAGGGGACGATGAAGAAGAAGTCCCCGTGATCAGGTATGCGAAGATGCCGTCGTGGGAAGAGGCAATCCGCTATTTGCTCAGCCCGCACCTTGTTGGCAAGAACCTTGATCCAGAGGATGAGGCGGAAAGTCTAGTTGGTGATCCGCGTGGTTCTGGCGGATCGGAACCGATTGCCGCCCCACCACAACGTCGCTTCAGACGCAGCGGTGGCAGTGATAATGGTGGCGGTGGTCGAGGCCGACGACCAGACACTCGATGATCTTTGCGAATGCCAGTGGCGCACGCGGATCGCGTGCGCCACGTTTTCAAATTTCATATCACCCGGTCTGCGGTAAGTTCATCAATTCCGCAAACCGATCGAGCACTCGGCGTTTGAGCGGTGCGTATTCGGCCGTGTCGATCACCCCCGAATCAATCGCGTCCCATGCGGCGCGGCGAGCCTCAACGAGTGGCTCTTGATCGCGCAGAATATTGGCGACCTTTAATGGTAAGTCGCCATGTTGCCGTGTCCCCAGGACATCACCGGGACCACGCAGTTCAAAATCGGCTTCGGCAATTTGAAAGCCGTTCGTACTTGTTTCGACGGCATGTAACCGGCGGAGCGCTTCGGGATCGCCGTTGTCTGAAAACAGAAAGCAGTATCCCTGAAACTTGCCACGGCCGACGCGACCTCGCAATTGGTGAAGCTGAGACAGTCCAAATCGTTCGGCGTGGAAGATGACCATCAATGTGGCGTTCGACACATCGACCCCAACCTCGATGACTGTTGTCGAAACCAACGCTTGAATTTCGCCATTGCGGAAACGCTCCATCGTGGCGGTTCGTTCTTCGCGCGGCATCCGACCGTGAACCAATCCGACGCGAAAGCCTTTCAATTCACCGACCGATAACTTCGCGAACGCCTCTTCTGCCGATTGCGGCATGTCTGATGAACCGTCTGCTGACGAACCCGGTGCTAACTTTTGCAGGAACTCAATTATCTCAGCCTCATCTTCGGAATCACTCGAACCGATGCGCGGGCAGACGATGTAACCTTGCCGTCCGGCTTGAAGCTGACGACGCACGAAGTCCCACGAACGCTTGCGAGTCGGTTCCGAATAGACTCGATGCGTTTCAATCTTTTGACGTCCAGGAGGCAGATCGTTGATCGCAGTGACATCGAGATCGCCAAATTGTGTGAGACACAAGCTCCGCGGGATCGGGGTCGCGGTCATCACGAGCACATGCGGGGCGAGATCGCCCAAGCCGAAATGTGCTCGCTGTGCCACGCCGAACTTATGCTGTTCGTCGATCACCACCAGTCCGAGCTTCGCGAAGCGGACCCCTTTTTGAATCAACGCTTGCGTGCCGATGATCAGGTTCGCTGTTCCCGATTCCATCTCGGCCAATGTCTGTCGTCGCTGCGATTCGTTCACACTCCCCGTCAGCAGTCGCCGTTCGACCCGACTTCCAGACAGCAGTGAATCGACCGTGTTCCAGTGCTGCGTCGCAAGCAGTTCGGTAGGAGCCATGATCACCGCTTGATGTCCGTTGGCCACGGCAACCAGCATCGCATAGATTGCTATCGCCGTTTTGCCCGCACCGACATCTGCTTGCAACAGCCGGTGCATGGCTTGATCCAACGCCAAGTCGCGACAGATTTCTTCAACCGCTCGGTTCTGTCCCGCTGTGAATTGAAACGCAAACAATCGCCGGGCTCGAGCATCGATCTTCGCCGTAACGGGCAACCGCGGAGCAGGTGGACCACGCTTCCACGCTCGACGACGTAGAGCGAGTCCGATTTGAAATTCCAACAAGTCTTCAAAGATCAGCCGCCGTCTGGCCGCGACGTATTCAGCCATTGTCTTGGGCTTGTGTAACTGCTGAATCGCCTCACTGCGTCGCGGTAATTTGTGCTGCAATAACAGGTCGTCGGGCAAATGTTCGGAAACGAACTCCGCATAATCGGTCGCCGCCACTTTCGAGATGCGCCGCATCTCGAACATCCGCAGACCTTCAGTCAGGTGATATCGAGGTAGGACTTCACCGACCGAATCACCATCGTCCGTTTCGAGAAATTGAATCTCTGGACTGCTGAATTCCCAGCGTCCGTTGCTCCATTTTGGCTTGCCCGAATAAAGCACCGACTGCTGATCAACGAATCTCTTCAGCATCCACGGCTGATTAAACCATAAGCCGCGCACATATCCGTCACCGCAATCTAGCAACACGCCGGTCATCGTTTTGCCGGTCTTCGTCAATCGCGCATCGCGATCAACAACCTTCCCTTTGACAGTCTGCAAGGTCTCGGCCTTCAGGTCTTTGACCCGCGTGACCTTCGTCAGATCCAATACATCGCGTGGCAGATTGAAGAGCAAATCTTCGACCGTTCGCAGTTCCAGACGAGCAAGCAACGCCGCTCGTCCCGGCCCCACACCAGCAACAAACTGCACAGGAGTCTGCAACGGCGGTAATTCGGCACCGAGGTCGGCAGACATGCAACGATTCCAACAGAATGAGGCCGTGATGTGTTTCGTAGAGCACGTTTCCAACGAGCTCACCCTCTGCTACGAATCCCACTGAAACTTGTCTCTGTGATTGCAGGCTTTTGCACTACGGCAAGATTTCAGGATGCGAAAATCCTCCCGTCGTGCAAAAGCCCGAATCCACCGAGACAAGCTCAGTGGGGTTTGAGATCATAGATTGTTTGAGGACTAGACCTTCAACGACACTCGATGCCAGCCGTTGAAGAGGTAGCCTTTGGCATTCCAGCGAGGCATCTGCGGTTGCGTTTCGCCGCGTGAGTCGGTGGCTCGGACGATCAGTTCGCGCGTTGTGGATTTGAGCGAGATGTCGGCAGACCAGAGTTGCCAGCAAAACTCAGCGGCGGGTGATGTGAGCTTGGCCTCGGTCCACGACTGGCCGTCGTCAGCCGAGACTTCGACCTTGCGAATCGACACACCCGGTACTCCTGGCGGCAACGCATAGCCCGTGACTTCGATGCGTTCGGACTTGGCCGCCACCGTGCAGATCGCCGAATTCAGCGGCATGCGATAGATCGGCGCGTTCTCAGCGACTTCCAGCAGACTTCCCTCATCGACCAATTTGTAAACGTCCGCGACAAAATGATTCGGTGAGGGACGGTCGCTGACGACGATCTTGCTGAGCCACTTCACGCTGCGAGCACCGATGTAACCGGGGACGATCGACCGTAGCGGGAAGCCATGATCGGCGGTGAGCGGCTTGTCGTTCATCATCGTCGCGAGCATGGCTCCCGGTGCGGTATCACGGTCGAGCAACGCCTTTTCCAACGGGATCGAGCCACCGAATGCGAACGTCTTTCCCCCATCTTCAACGGCATCCAGTCCCTCGAACCAAACGTGTTTCGCGGCGTCTCGCAGACCGGCTCGTTTAAGAATGTCGGACAGCCGAACTCCGCGCCACTGCGCGTTGCCGATCGCCCCTTCGCGCCACTGCACCCCTTTGACCGTCTTGATGCGACTGTGTTCGGAACGGCGATTGCCGGCACAGGTCAGCGTTGCCGAAAGCTCGATCTGCGAAAGTTGATTCAGTTCTGCGAGCGAAAGCGTCAGCGGCTGATCAACCAGCCCTTCGACGGTCAGCCGGAATGAGCTGCCGCCAAGAATCGGTGTGTTGCCATGACTCCGAATAAAGAACGATTCGACCGGCGTCACCCATGACTTCACAAGGTCCGGCAGCAGCGGTTCGGCATTCATCGGGGCTTTAGAATGCACGAATAGTCGACTGTCATCGGCTGCCCAGAGCGTTCGATTCCAAGCAGCCATCGAAACCAATCCGACCGCTCCAGTAGCCACTTGCTGCATAAACTTCCGACGGTCACGCCGCGCGTTGAATTCTTGATACAGCATGGCGTTGGTCTCCTCAAAGTTGTGTTGTTTCAGTTCGATCGTGTTGAGCTTAAGCAGCGTGAAGCAGAGAGCCAATCAAACACTTCAAACTCACGCTGCGCACCACTGATTTCCGACGAAGATGAACGCCGGTTTCACGCAGAGGTGCAGTGCTCGCCGAGGAATCTGAGGAGGAAGTCTTTCTCTTTTCCGCTCCGCAAACGTTGAATTTTTGCGAGAAGACTTGTTGGTAGCGAGAGTGCTATCACCAATATCGTTTTTTGGTTGCGGCTCCGCTTACAGATGGAACACGGATTAAGAATCGGGTCGTTGTCTGAAAGATACGTTTTCTGCACGCATGATTTTGGTTGCGGCTTCGCTGCCGCAAGTGCTCCGCGCCTGTGCGTGAAGAGGTATGTTTGTGTTTTACCAGTTGAAATCGAATCGCATCGCCAGCAAGTCGGACTTGGTTTTGCCGAAGGTGGTCTGCGATGTCGTCACCGGATGAATCCAGTCGAACATGACTCGTGTGCGGTCGGTCCAGTACCAGTTCATCCCGACCGTTAAGTCGTTGTACTCCCCTTTATGGACGTCATTGAGATTCAAATAGGACCAACGAGCCTTTGCTTCCCATGCGCCCCAGCCGCAATCGGTGCCGCTGAGGCGGAAGTTGGACTTCGGTACGTTGCGGCCAAACTGAGCACCGTGCTGGCCGAAGCGTTCAAAGATGCGATTCTCGCCCGTTAAGAAATAGCTCACATGCGAGTACGCTCCGCCAACCGTCGCCGGATCGCCCGCCGATAAGTTGACGCGCGACAAGAATGCCTCGTTCTGCACGGTGACCGGTCCCCAGACGACCGCACATTCGACGTTGCCAGTCGTGTAACTGGGAGCGTTGAGCACACCGCTGTCGATCAAGCGCGGTCCTTCGTGGATTTGTGGTCGCGCCCGAAAGCGAACCGAGTGATCTTGATCTGCGGTGTAAAGGATTCCCGTGCCGAGATGCACGAGGTAACGACCGTTGGACTCCTCGTCATAGTACGGCAACCAAGTCGCTCGACCGCTCAACCGGTATCCTTGGTTGTCGTCGATCCGCTCTTTGAGTGTGTCACTGATACTGTCAAAGAACGCTCCGTAAGCCCACGTGATGTGCTTGTCTTCGGTCGCGTTGTAAAACGCGATGCCCACTTCGCGATCGGCAGCGAAGATTCCCTGCGAGGGGATTGAGCGTTCCATGAAAATGTTGTTGGTGTCGTTCGTCACTTGCTCCAGGCTAAACGGCACAAAGAAATTGCCGATCCGAAATCGTCCGAGCCACGGAATCTCGTTCACCGACAGGTAAGCGTCTTTCACGTCGGGTGACGTTGCCGCACCGCTGCTTTCGCCGACAGTCTCTGGTTCGAGCGTCATCTGCAAACGGAAGTCGAAATTGCCATATCCGGTTCCGTCGGCCACGAGGCGCAGTCGGCGAAACTCAAAATAGTCCTTCGTGCCGGGTGTAGCGGCGGGACCGCGGATCGCCGAATCGGCGTTTGCCCAGTTGACGTAATCAAGCTGCACGTGCCCGCCGAATTTCACCGTCCATTTGTCGTTGGCGGGTGTGGCTAAGCTTTTCTCTGGTTGAACCACAGTCGGCTTACCGCTGGCCGCAGTGGAGTTGTTTCGCTTCGCCAGCTCTTGCTCTAGCTCGGCCACTCGCTGTGAAAGGCTGGCGAACGCGCTGTCGCCGAGACCATCGAGCAAACCGGTGGATGCTGTCGAACCAACATCTGGGGAGACTGGTTCAGGAGCAATCGTTTGAGCGTTCAACGTTTGAACGCTCAAAGACGTGAGGCTCGCCTGGAACACCAGCACGCCCGCGAGTAGGCACCTGAGAGTTTTGGCCAGACTCCGCTGATCCCTCTGCCAAATCAAACAATCCATTGCGGCCTCAAACGAAAAAGGACCGCGAGCCTCCGACGTCTGCGGTCAGCCACGCAGCAACCGAGCCAATCCTCCCGCTGTCGGGTCGGGCCGAGAGATAACTCGGCACAATCGTTATCGGCAACGGAATCGGAAAACTTCAACAACGGCCAATCAAGGAGATGTCTGGGCCTCGATTTTGCGGAATCTAGCCGCTTGTCAGTTGGCTTTAACAAAACAAAACCGGCTCGGCGGGTAAGTCCCGTCGAGCCGGTGATTGAGCATTTTGCTGAGCCTCAAGCTGGCTGCTTTTGGCAGCTGTTTGGGGAACTTTCTACTTTTAGAAGTCGTGAGCCAACCTCATTCCATACTGATGAATCAACCCATCATCCACGTGAGCAGTCCCTTTATTGAAGCTGCGTTCGGTGATGGCATAGTTCCATTGAACCTTCATGTTGGGATTCAAGAACCAATTAAGACCAACTGTGTAACCATTGAGGTTTCCACCGCTGATTCCTTGGCTGTTGAGGTTCGCGGTTGAATAACGGAAGGCGACTTGCCAAGCCCCCGGTTCGTAGCAGCCGTTCTTCCAACGAAAGTTTCGGTCAGGAATAATACGTGTGAAGACACCCGCTTTGCGATCGTAATCACGAGATTCGCCGGTGAGGAAGTAATGAACTTCCGCGTAAGAGCCTGTCGAGTAGTACGTTCCCAGCGATTTGCCGAGCGGAGTCAGTCGGGCGTTGGTCGCCCATGATCCCATCCATTCCCCCTGGAACGACCAGGGACCATTGATGCCCGCCAATTCAAGACCGCTCAAGTATTGACGATCGGTATTGAAGAAGCCGGAGTCGGCATAGACCGTCGCGAGGTTTGCAGGACCGTTTCGCAAGTCGCGAGCGCGGAATCGAAGTGTGCCATCGCCATTGATTGTGTTCGGATCGCGAATACTTCCGGCGGCACCGATGTGCAAAAGTTGGTGGCACTCTTTGTCGTCGATCAGCAGGTATGTCAGACGCGCTGATGTCGCGTAGTTTCCATCGCCAATGTCATAGCCAAAAACGTTGGAGTTGTAGTTGTTCTTGTAAGCTCCAATTGCCCACACACCGCTTTCATCACCATACGTATTCATCAAAGTGACCCCGGGGATGAAGCCGTTGTTGTTTGGGCCAGCAAACAAATCCTGATTATAGGACCGCTCCATGAAGTTCAGGTAACGGCTACTCGTGAGGTGTTCAAAGCCGAACGGATCTTTGTAAAGGCCCACGATGACGTTACCGACCCACGGAACTTCTTTGAATTTGAAGTACAAATCGGTCGGAGCGGGGAAATTGATGGTGTTCTTGACTGTATTTGCACCGGGCGAACCTGAGGCATTCGGATCGACGCTGCCGGAGTTCACAAAGTCGAACTCCGCGACATAGTCGATCGTCTCATAGATCGTCCCGTCCGCTCGCAGTCGAGCACGTCGGAAAGCAAATGCGTCTTGAGCCTTCGAACCGCTGATCCCACCTGCTCCGTCGAGCGCGTGGTCTTCTTGACCGACCCAGATGGTATCGAACTGAGTTCGACCACCAATGTGAACTTTGAATTGTTTGTCTTCGGAGGCCCACTCGATGCCGTTATTCCAGCCGGTCTTCCAAGCGGGTTTCGCGTCAGCAGCGGCGGCGGCATTGGGATAGGCCGACATCATTTCCGCGTTGGCGGGAGTGACCCCTTGCATCATCGACTGTTTGAGTGTGGCATTCTCGGCCTCGAGTCGATCGAGTCGCTCTTGAAGCAATCCCACACGAGTGGCGACATCTTCGATATCGACCGCCTCTGGTTGTGTCTGGTTTTGCGGTAGCCGCTGTGGCTCTTCTGCAAACGTCATTGCTCCACACATCAGGCCGGCCGAGCACATCCAAGCGAGGTGTTTGCGCAGGTTCCTCATCTCGCGATTCCTTTCGCAGTCGATCAAGCAAGCAGCGAGCCGTGAATCCATTCACGACTTAAACGCCTTTTGTCGTCGCCAGCATTTCATCCTGAAATTGCTGGCAGACAGGAGTTTTGTATCGGGAATGTTGAATTCTCCGAGAGAATCAAGGGGGTCGGTTATGCCTGAAATTAACAATTGAAATATGAAGGACCGTTGTAACCGTTAAAGTTTCATGCTGACGAAATGGGTCGCGCCATCCAGTGAGGCTTGGTAGACTTTGCCGTGACGTTCTGCCTGACACTTGGGAGTCTTGGTATGTCTGCTGATTCTGTTTTACTCGCTGGCCGAACTGCGTTAGTCACCGGAGCCGGAACCGGAATTGGCCAAGCGATCGCAAACGCACTCGCTGATGCAGGGGCGTTCGTCGGCGTCCATTGCCATCGGAGTGTTGATGGTGCGAACGAAACACTCGCTGCAATTCGGACGCGTGGGGGAGACGGCGTTGTGCTGTCCGCCGATTTGGCGAATGCCGATCAAGCCAGGCAACTCGTCGATCAGTTCGTTGCCACATCCGGTCGGTTGGACATTTTGGTCAACAACGCCGGCTCACCCATCGAGCGGCGGAGCATCGAAGACTGCCCGCTCGAATTATGGCGACAGGTACTCGACGTGAATTTGACCAGCGCGTTCTTGGTCATCCAGCGAGCCATCCCACATCTGAAAATCAGCGGTCACGGTGCGATCGTCAACAATCTGTCGTTGTCCGTGCAAACGGGAGGAGCGAATGGAGCGGGGGCGTATGCGGTCGCGAAAGGTGGCCTGCAAGTGCTCACACGCACGTTGGCTCGCGAACTGGCTCCCCACGTCCGCGTCAACGCGATCATGCCGGGCGTAATCGAGACTCCGCATCACGAACTCTTCACGACTCCCGAACGGATGGAGCAGTACCGCCGAGAAACCCCGCTGGGCCGTAACGGTACGGCTGAAGAAGTCGCCTCAACGGTGTTGTTCCTCGTCAGTGACGCTGCTCGTTTCGTGACGGGCGCGTTGCTCGACATCAACGGCGGACGTTTTCTCCGTTAGAGTTTTTCTCGTTTGCGAAAACGGGCTCCCCGCCATTCGTGCTGAGAAGCCTACGAACTTACTCGACTCACCCGCACCGCGCACGCCTTGTAGCTCGGTTGCTTCGAGTAGGGATCGAAGACTGCGTCGGTAAGTTGGTTCGCGGTCGAGTAGTGCATCGGCAAGAAGACTTGGCCGACGGGAACGATGGGAGTCAGAAATGCCTGCGCGCGAACATGGCCGCGTTGCGATTCGACGGAGACCCATTCGTTCGGACGGACCCCCAACGCACGGGCGTCGGTGGGATTGATCTCCACGTACAGATTTTCTGGGTACAGCTTCTTCAACACATCGGACTTCCCCGTGCGAGTCTGTGTGTGCCACTGCGAGGCAGTCCCTCGGCCCGTCAAAAGAATGAATGGATATTTTTCTGACACCGGTTCTGGCATTGGCTTCGGAGACTCGAATAAGAACTTCGCGCGTTCATCGGAATGATAGAAGCGACCGTCTGCAAACAGCCGACGTTCGCGGGAGGGTTGAGAGTCGGGCAAGACGCTTTGGGCTGATTGTTCCCCGCTTCCTGTTTCCTGCTCCCTGTCTCCGACCTCTGACCACTCGCTTGCGCGTCGTTCTAATGTGTCACCCTCCGCCTTTCGCCCTCCGCCCTCCCCCTTCCCCCAAGGCCACTGAATTCCGCCGCACTCATCAAGCATCGCGTAATCCGCGATCCCCGTGATGTCACAAGGTTGTCCGGCAGAGAGTTGCTTCATGATTTGGAAGACAGCGGCGGGTGAGTCCCATTTCTTAAACATCTCGCCACAACCCCAATAGTCAGCCACGAGACGGAAAATCGAAAAGTCGGAGAGAGCTTGACCCGGTGCCTTGCGAACTTTCTTGATCGTGCCGAAGCGGCGCTCGCTGTTGATGAAGGTTCCCTCTTTCTCGCCCCAGCCAGCAGCGGGAAGGACGAGGTCCGCTCGCACCGCAGTCTCAGTTGAGTGATACATGTCTTGCACCACGAGGAAATCCAAGCGGTCGAGAATCTCGTGACACAGCCGCTGATTGATCCACGAGTGCGCCGGGTTCGTGCAGACGATCCACAGGCCGCGAATTTTTCCTCTTAAGACACCTTCGAGGATTTCGTGATACGCCCACGATGCCTCACGCGGGATGCGGGCTTCGTCGATGTCGAGAATCTTCGCGACCTTCTCGCGGTGCGCGGCGTTCGCGAAATCGTGGCCGCCGAGCAATCCCGTCGTGTTGCTATACAGTCGCGAGCCCATCGCGTTGCACTGGCCGGTGATTGAGTTCGCTCCCGTTCCCGGCTTGCCGATGTTACCGGTCATCAGCGCGAGATTGATCAACGCTTGAGCCGTCCGGACTCCCTGATAACTTTGGTTGACTCCCATCGTCCACCAGAAAGAGACGCGCTTCCCTGCGTGGATGAGGTCGGCGAAGTGCTGAATCGTCTCGGCACTCAAACCGGTGGCGGCGACGACTCGGTCGAGTGTGTAGGTCTGCACGAATTCGGAAAACTCCGCGAAGCCGTTTGTGTGCGCGTCGAGGAATTCGCGGTCGATCCAGTCCCGTTCGATCAAGATGCGGGCGATGCCATAAAACAGATCCATGTCGGACTTCGGCTTGAGCGGTAGGTGCAGCGTTCCCGCCATCGCGGTTTCGGTACGACGCGGATCGACGACGATGATCTCCGGCTTGTTTCGGTTGCGCATCACTCGCTCCCACATGATCGGGTGAGCGAGGCACAAGTTGCTGCCGACCAGCACGATCGTGTCGGACTCTTCAAAATCGGCATACGTGTAAGGGGGCGCGTCGAAGCCGAACGACTGTTTGTAAGCGACGACCGACGTCGCCATGCACTGCCGCGTGTTGCCGTCGCCGTGCTTCATTCCCATGCCGAACTTCGCGAGTGCGCCGAGCAACGCCATTTCCTCAGTCGGTATCTGCCCCGTGCTAATGAACGCGACCGACTCGGCACCGTGTTTGTCTTGGATGCGTTTGAAGCGATCGACGAAGGTCGTCAGCGCCGTGTCCCAATCGACCGGACGCAGCTTGCCCGATGCGTCCTTCAACAGCGGAGTCGTCGCGCGATCAGGCGCGTCGAGCACTGTCAGCGCCTCCCAACCTTTCGGGCAGGCCATGCCGAGGTTCACGGAATAGTCCGTCTTCGGGCTGAGGCTCACCGCCTCGCCATCTTTCAAATGCAGCGTGAGACAACAGCCCGTTGAGCAATATCCGCAAACAGAGGTCGTCGTCGCATCGGGCTTCGCCTTCGCGGGGACACGCCCCAAACCGAAGCCCCCCGGTTCGAGCAACAGCTCGCGCGTGAGCGGGCCATCAAACGCGCGCAGCAACGTGTTGGAGGATGGGCACTCTTGCCCGTCGCCCCGATTGGCATCGACGTCTCGTTCGGCAGAGACGACGGGCAAGAGTGCCCATCCTCCATTTTTATTCTCGGCTTCGACAGTGCTCATGACTCTCACACCCCGTTTTGCTCAAGACTCACTTTGCCTTTGCCCCCACCGACCGGGGTCGATGAGGGTCAGTCAGCTTCTCATCGTTCCCGGCATCCGTGGTGACGCGACTGCCGCGAAGAACAGATATCGCTCCAACAATTCGCTGGCCAAGCAAGCGACAAATAACAGAGACGAGGCGGCGATGACGGACGTTGC
>JAPLNX010000508.1 GCA_026400935.1 Planctomycetia bacterium
CCTGTCGCTCCCAGAAATATTGGCAGATGAACATCTGAAAATATCTCTGGCGCAAACCGCGTGCCGCGATCATGAATTGCTGGAAAACTTACGTACAATCAACAGGAGCCAGCCTCCCAGACCCATCGCGACTCTTCAATTCCAGCTTGGAAGGCAACACGCGCAGGGCGATCGACATCCACGAAGGGGAGCAGATCGACGCGGTCGCGTTCCAGACGCTCGTGAAGGCCGCCGTGGCTCAGAATGGCTCACCCCTGCCCCGTAGGGTGGGACAAGCGGCGCTTCGCCGCGCCGGCCCACCATCTTCTGCCGTGAACATTGATGGTGGGCCGGCGCTCGAAGCGAGCTTGTCCCACCCTACGACTACGACTGCGACCACACCGCCGAAGAAAGCGAAATCAGGTGCGAGTCAGGCCCAGCCGGTGAAACTACTTTCCGGCGGCAACCCTCAGATCGCGAAGGCCGACGGCGACGCTCCCGTGCAGGCTTACATCGCGGCCATGCCGAGCTGGAAACGGGACGTCGGCCGCCGCCTCGACGCGCTCATCGTGCGCACCGTCCCCGGCGTGAGCAAAGCCGTGAGGTGGAACTCACCCTTCTATGGCCTCGCGGGCCAAGGCTGGTTCCTCGGCTTCCATACCTTCACGAACTTCGTCAAGGTGAGCTTCTTCCGAGGCACGTCGCTGCGCCCCGTTCCCCCCGGAGGCACGGGCCAGGACGCGCGCTGGATCGACATCCACGAAGACGATCTCGACGAGTCGCAGATGGCGACGTGGATCCGTCAGGCGGCCGCCCTGCCCGGCTGGGGGAAGTCGTAGACGGCGAAGCCGCATGTCTGTCGCCGTCATCGCTCCGCGTGACGAGCCGTGGCCGAGCGACTGACGTGAGACAACAGGAATGGAATTTGGTGATTGGAATTTGGTGATTGATGATTTTGAACGCGACTTTGCGGCTGCAATCAGCTTGCATCTATTTGAGTTTGCGGCATCCTTGAACGGACCGTATGTGTCACTTACTTATTGAAATGCACCAATGATTCTCTTGCGTTGGGGTCGTGCATGTCGCCGTAGCGCTTCATGACGCGAATTGTCACCGGCCACGTCAGGCAGATCAGCCACGGCCGCAGTTTTTCTTCCAGACGATCGGCGTCGGGACAGCTCAGAAAGAGGCGAAACTCGCCCGGCACTTTATCATTGCCTTCGTACCAGCCGAAGAAGGGAGCATCCAGCGACGTTACCTTCAGTTGAGCATCCAACTCGTTTTCGAGCTGTTTGATGGCGCGCTTCTCTTCCAAATTCGGTTTCTTCTCCTTCAACGGAAGCATTACCACCAGCGCATGACGCATCAGATCCGCAGACGGTTTTGCAGACGGCACCGTCGTCTTTTCTTGCGTGTACCAGTTGACGCTACGCGGGAGCGGCCAGACCTTCGCGAAGTCGAAACCATTCAAGCCTGCCGCATGCACCCGCCGAACAAACTCACCTGTCACCAACGTTGCGACTGGGTACTCGTAAATGCGAAATATAGACAGCCCGACCAGTTTGTTTTCGTCGAATGTGAAATAATCGATATTGCAAGCTTTAACAAACGGCTGAAGCCAAGAGCACTTGGACTGCTCGACAACCAGCGCGTCGGTGACAGTGGTGACGTTATAGAAAAAATACGGCACGCCCACTTTTGACTGAATTGGCAGCAATTCCCCATTCGGTTCCAGCAAATCCCGCAACACATCGCAGGCACGCTCGCTGAACGCTGGAAGCACCATGCTGATGCCGGGAAAATCATTAAATGGTCCAACCCGTCCTACAACATGCGGCGGAGACCAAGTCGGCTTCAATCGGGCCTGTTTCCATCGTGGATTTGTGATTGAAAGTTCAAAGCCGGGACTCATGTCTTCACGCTGGCTAGCTCTGCCCAAGGCTGACGAAGCCTTTTCTAACCCAAAGCCCTCAAAGAGCGGATTGTCCGTCACTACACTCAGCTTAAAGATCTCTCCGGGTACTTTGTTCGCCGTCATTTTGCAAACATTCCTGCGTCACTGAAACAAAAAAGGTGTCAGGCTCGAATGGCACTGCCGAAGTCGCGGGACAAGATATCGCTGTGTGCGTAGCATTAGAAACCTGCGTTTGACATTCAATGGCCCTAACGGCCTCAACCTTGGAATCAGCGTCCACTGCAAGTTTCTTGTGCCTGCGGCACCCAGTCCACCGCGGCGGACTGGGCCACCCGCGACAAAGACAAACCCCTCTTGATTGCCTGGCCATGAAGGGACGTCATCGGTGATTGAACCCCTCCTGAGCCACCGCCGTCGCGTTCTGTTTCTCTGCACGGGTAACTCGTGTCGGAGCCAGATGGCGGAGGGTTGGTTGCGTCATCTGGCGGGGAACCGTTTTGAAAGCCTGTCCGCCCGAGTGAATCCGTCCTGCGCTCGGCGCGGGTGAGCATGCTCGGCGCGAGCGATTGTTTGCCGCTGATTGCAGGGCAACGACTGCGTCAACATAATCTCGCCAGATCGTCTGTCGTGCGATCGTTGGGAGAGTCCAGTGGAAACAATGTTCTTGTGGGTTGATGACCCCGGCGGTAACGTCGAGCACATTGCCGAACACGGTCTCACACCGGATGAAGTGGAATCGGCTTTTGATGATATCGAGACCGAGACGACCAGCCGATCGACGGGACGGCCCGCGATCTTCGGTCGCACGTTCAACGGCGACACGATTTTTGTGGTGTATGATCTGGAGACGGATATCGCGGGCAATGAGTTCGTTTACGTTCGCACTGCCTACATCACCGAGGACTGACGATGAAAACCAAACCCAACGTCTCACCGGAACAACTCGCACGCCTTCGGGCGGAGGACGCTCAGTTGCGCCCGCTGCTCGAATCCGAGATGCCCGCTGTGCGTGAAGAATGGCGGCAGTATGTGCGGAGCCTCACTGGTGTGGTCTCACGTCATTCAAAAGAGATCGACGAGTACATTCAAAACCATGGACCAATGACCCGCCCGGAAGTCATCGAGCGTGCGCTGACGAAGTTGCTCTCGGAAGTCTGAAAACGCGGTTGGCAAAGCTTGGATCAAGCTGTTTGCACAGCATTAGAAACCTGCGTTTGACATTCAGTTGCCCTAACGGCCTCAACCTTGGAATCAGTGTCCACTCCAAGTTTCTTGTGCCTGCAGCACCCAGCCCGCCGTGGCGGACTGGGCCACCCGCGACAAAGACAAACCCCTCTTGATTGCCTGGCCCTGAAGGGACGTCATCGGTGATTGAACCCATCCTGAGCCACCGACGTCGTGTTCTGTTTCTCTGCACTGGCAACTCGTGTCGGAGCCAGATGGCGGAGGATTGGTTGCGTCATCTGGCGGGGAACCGTTTTGAAAGCCTGTCCGCCGGAGCTAATCCGGCCGGCTACATTCATCCGCTGGCCGTGCAGGTGATGCGCGAGTCGGGCGTCGATCTTTCCCAGCAAGTGAGCAAACACATCCGGCCATGAGCGAGATGTTTCACCACAACGCCATCGGCGCGCGGGAGTCGTTCGACGCTCGCGCAAATGCCGATGGCGTAGGGGCTAAACGTCCTCGCCGATCTCATCTTCAGCGACGGCGGGCTTGCTCATCGGCAACAGTTTGTGAACGATCTGCCCCAATGGCGTTTACCTTTCCTGCGGAGAGTTCGCGATGCTTGAGCGGTCACGATCGCATTTCCCGATGACTACGACTCGGCGTGATTTTTTATTAAACGCTGGTAGCGGATTTGGTGGGATCGCGCTGGCGTCGTTGATGGCGAAAGAGCAGCACGCGTCCGCCGCGTCGGGAGAACGTGGGCGATCCGCGAATCCGCTCGCGTCAAAGGAAACGCATTTTGCTCCGCGAGCACGTCGAGTGATTTGGCTCTTCATGCACGGTGGGCCGAGTCATGTTGATTTGTTTGACCCGAAGCCGGAACTCACTCGCTTGGCGGGGCAGACGTTGCCGGAGAGCTTCGGAGAGGTGATGACCCGGCGCAAGGTGGCGGCGAATCCGTTACTGCCAGCGATCAAGCCGTTTCGACCTCACGGGGAATCGGGGTTGGAAATCTCTGACTTCCTGCCACACATCGGCGAATGCGCGGATGAACTCTGCGTGCTGCGTGGTTGTCACGGAGACAGCGTGAATCATCCGCAGTCGGTTTATCAAATGAATACCGGAAGCATCCTCATCGGACGACCAAGCGTCGGAGCTTGGGTCGCGTATGGGCTCGGCACTGAGAATCAGAATCTTCCCGCGTTTGTCGTGTTGCCCGATCCGGGTAACGGTGTGAAGGGCGGGCCCCCCGCGTGGGGGAGCGGGTATCTGCCGGCCACGTTTCAAGGAACCATGATGCGGCCGGGTAAGAGTCCGCTGTTGTACCTACAACCTCCGGAAGGGATCACTTCGGAGCGGCAACGTCGGCTACTGGCGTTCGTGCAAAAGTCCAACGAGCGACATCTGGCCGAACGCGATTTCGATGATCAACTCGCCGCGAGGATCAACGCTTATGAACTCGCCTTTCGGATGCAGACGCAGGCTCCCGACGTCGTCGATCTGCGTGGTGAGTCAGCCTCGACGTTGAACATGTACGGCATCGGCGAGACTGAAACGGACGAGTTTGGTACACGTTGTTTGCTCGCGCGAAGGATGATCGAACGCGGCGTTCGCTTCGTGCAGTTGTACTCCGGCGACACGAATGGCTGGGACGCTCACAACAACGTGCTGGAAAATCACTCGACGATGTCTCGTCGCACAGACAAACCGGTGGCCGGCTTGTTGCGTGATCTACGACAACGCGGCTTGTTCGACGACACGCTCGTCATTTGGGGCGGTGAGTTCGGTCGGATGCCGATGAGCGAACAGGGCAGGGGACGTGACCACAATCCGTGGGGCTACACCGTCTGGCTGGCCGGTGCCGGAGTTCGCAGTGGATTCGTTCACGGAGCAACCGACCCGGTGGGTCTGCGAGCGGCCGAAGGGAAGGTCCACGTGCATGACCTTCACGCCACCATCTTGCATTTGCTCGGTTTCAATCACGAGCAGCTAACGTACTTCCACAACGGACGCGACGAACGACTGACCGATGTGGCAGGGAATGTTGTGCGCGAGATTCTGGCGTAGAGATCAAGGCGACAACGCTAGTGTGGGCGCAGCAATTTCGTTGGCTACTTCCAGCCTTCCAGCGTGACTTCGACTTCTTTCGCCAGCCGCTTACGAAGCTCTTCCAACATTTCCTTTGCGGGATTTGGCTCCTTCAGCGATCTCAGGCGTTCAAAAACTCGCATGTCGTCTTCATCGCCTCGCAGGATTTCGAGTTTGACGACATCGCCGGGATTCTTCGCAGCGATGAAGTTAATCAAACCATCAAAGTCTGCCACTGGTTTGCCATCAAACAAAGTGATGATATCTCCGGGAACCAGCTTGGCTTTCGCGGCAGGTGTGTCGAGTTGCACGATCCCGATGACGCATCCGTTACCACCGAAACGTTCTCGCGGGCTGATCCCCAGATAGGCCGGGCCTCGAGGAACGATCGCTAATTGCGGCATCGCCTTTTGTAGTTCGGCGATCCCCTCAGCGGTGACATTTGGAGTGAGTATTTTTTGCGTCTTGGGATGCTGAATGAGATACATCGTCGAGAGGTTTGGCAATCGGCGAATGTACTTCAGCCCTTCGTCGCCTCCCTGCCAGTTGAGTCCCAGGATGACAAAGAATGCATCGGGATCGTTCTGCGGGAAGGGCTGTCGCGTCACACTTTCGGAAGACTTGATCGTTCCGCCGAGCTTCTTGATCTGAGCGATCGCGCGGTCTTGGCGAATTGTCATCGCGTATTGATTGAGTACCGCGTCCGCTCGATTGGCAACAGATCGGTTCTTTGATTCCCTCAACTGTTCGAGTGCGGTCTCGGCAGTTTCAACCAACTCCTCACGTCCCGATGTGAACCACGCCCGCAAGATCGCTGTGATGCGTACCGAAACTTCAAGACCGCTCGACTTCGAAGCGTCGATCAACGGTTCAATGACGATGACACCCGCATCGATCAACTGCCGAGTCGCCTCTTCTCGTTTGACGAACTCAGAGTCATTGAGTTCGGTGATCCATTGCTCGATGTCACCCTTCGACGGCGCGGGCTTGGCTGGCGTCGCTAACTTTTTTGAATTCGTCGGTGTCTCTTCAAACGCGCGAGTGATCGTCGCCGACGTTGAAATTAGGACGACCAGCAGTACGAACAACAACAATTTGCTTCGTCGCATCATGCACCTCGTTGGCGTGGGATCGTGCCAGATTGATCGTTCGCTGCATAGAGCCGGTTTCCCAACGCAGCACTGGAGGCTGACTCGCTAATGATGGCTTTGCTCATCGGACGGAAACACTCCCGAACGGACCTCGGTCACGTATTGCTGCACGGCACGAGTTGCTTCAGTGCGGAGTTCGGCGAAACGTTTGATGAACTTCGGATGGAAGCCGTCGGTCAGGCCGAGCATGTCGCAATTCACGAGCACTTGGCCATCGCAATCGGGACCGGCACCGATGCCAATGGTCGGAATGGAAAGCTCGCGAGTGATTTCGGCGGCGATCTGGCGCGGGATCAATTCCAACACGACTCCAAACGCACCGGCCTGCTGTGCGGCTCGCGCGTCGGCCAACAGACCCTGCTCATCGCGCTGCACCTTCATGCCACCGAGTTTGTGAACTGATTGCGGTTTGAGGCCGACGTGAGCCATCACTGGAATGTCCGCCTCAGACAACGCTGTGATGGTACGAGCTTGGCTGACTCCTCCTTCCAACTTCACCGCAGCGGCACCGGTCTCTTTCAGAATACGTCCGGCGTTTTCGATCGCTTGAGCCGGGCTGACCTGGAACGAAAGGAACGGCATATCGACGATGACCAATGCTTGTTTGACGGCTCGCATGACCATCTTCGCGTGATAGATGATCTCATCCAGCGTGACGGGCAGAGTATTCGAATGCCCTTGCACGACCATGCCCAAGCTATCGCCGACGAGAATCGCATCGACTCCCGCTTGGTCGAACAGTCCGGCCCATAAAAAATCGTAAGCGGTCAATACCGCCAGCTTGCGTCCTTCGGACTTTGCTTTGATGAAATTGGGAACGGTCATTTGTGAAGTCTGTTTGGTCATGGCGGAGAGTGCGAAGGGTGGTGTTACGGAGTACGGCCCGACTAACCCCTGATTCAAACGCCCCCACCGAGCTTGCCCCAGTGGCTCGCGGGCATTTGCACTACGCGGCTCTGCATTTCAGATGAATACGGTCGTAGTGCATAAGCCTGAATCCAACGAGACAAGCTCGGTGGGGGAGAAGGGTGGCGAATTGCACTCGAATTGCGGCGTCATAACAAGCCGACCGTCGGGTGTTGCAACATGCCGCGGTGAGCGGAGCAAAATATCGCAGGTGTTGCAGAGTGCCACGGTCGGCGTGTTGACGGAGTCTCGATTGCAAAATCAAACACATCGACGAAACGCTGCGTTTGAACGAGACTTGAGTCGATTTTGAAAGTATTTTACTTGTCGGCACGCGAACTGCGAAGACACTCCCTCGCCGTGGTGGCAGGCGTTGGCCCGCAACTGACAACTCGGCAAACCTGAAACGCTGTGAGTGACTCGTGGTTGCTCACAGCGTTTTCTATTTCTAGGGTGTGCGTCACGTTGGAGTTCTCGCCTCGGCCTGCCGAGAAGCAGACGGACTCGATGCAGGGGCAGTCTCAGCGCATTGATGAGACTTCGCCGCATGACGCCTCACGGCGGAATTCCAACTCAGGAGCCGCCCATGTCGGACCAAACTCTGCCGGAGCCTGCGTACGTTCCACTCGATGCGGCTCCGCGCCCCACCGGCGTCCGGCATTGGATAATCTTGTTACTGACCGTGATGTCAGTGCTGCTGTATCTTGACCGTTTCTGCGTCTCGTTCGCAGGCGACTACATCAGAGAAGATTTGGGGCTCTCGCAAACTCAAATGAGTTGGCTGCTGGGGCCGTTCTTTTTTCTGTTCTACGCGCTGGCTCAAGTCCCGGCTGGTTGGTTGTCGGACCGCTTCGGCGCACGGTTGATGTTATCTGTTTACGTCGTGGGCTGGTCGTTGTTCACAGCACAGATGGGATTGGTCGCAGGCTTTGTTTTGCTGCTAGTCGCGCGACTGATGTGCGGCATCACTCAAGCGGGCGCGTATCCGACATCGGGCGGAGTCATCAGCCGTTGGATACCGCTTTCCAAACGCGCAACAGCCAGTGCCTGGGTCGGTCTCGGCGGTCGCATGGGTGGAGCAATGGCTCCAATTTTGACCGCGTTCTTGATGGTACTGTTTGTGCCGGTGGGGACGCCGGTCGAGTTCACTGACGCTGATGTTCTCAATGCAAAGAAACTCGACAGCAAGCTCATTGAAGAAGTCGGCCCCGACCAAAAGCTGAGTGATGCGTCGAAACGAGTGATTGCAGTTGCGGAGACGGGCAAGTCATCGCTGGTCGCACTCAATCAATTGCTCGACCGCAGCGATCTGTTCGACGAAGCCGCGTTTGCGAAAGTCAATTTGCCACGCGAAGGAATTGGCTACGCTAAGAAGATCAAAGACGGTCATGAACTCTCGAAAGATGAACTGCGACGGTTCAATCGGCTTTTGATCGAATCGGCGTTTCCAGGCGAGATTCGTAAGCTTTACGGACGAGGTTGGCGACCAGTAATGATCGTTTACGGACTGTCCGGAGTACTCGTTGCTGTGGCGATTTGGTTTGTGTTTCGCGAGCGGCCCGATCAGCACGCGTGGGTGAACGAGGCGGAACGTAAATTGATTGAAACTGGTCGCCTGACATCGGCCTCGACCTCAGTGAGCAAAGCGGGGCGCTTGCCGATCATGCCATTTTTGACCAATTTCAGTCTGTGGTGCAATTGTGCGAATCAGATCGGGACGAACCTCGGTTGGGTGTTCTTGGTGACGTGGCTGTCGCGGTACTTCATCGAGATGCACAATGTCCCGATCTTGGAACGCAGCTTCCTTGTGATGATGCCGAATCTGATCGGCATGGTTGGTGGCTTCCTGGGAGGCCGCTGGGTCGATTGGCTGCTGCCACGCATCGGCTTGAAATGGAGCCGCAGTTTGCCGCCGATCATCACACGGTTCATGGCGGCGGGCGGTTACGGCATGTGTTTGTATTTCGCGAGTCAGCCAGTCGGTTCAACACTCAATTCACCGTGGGCATTCACCGCAGCGTTCTGTCTGATTTACTTTTCGGTAGATCTCGGCCAGTCAGCCTTCTGGGCTTACGCGCAAGATGCCGGTGGCAAATATGTCGGCTCGGTTCTCGGCTGGGGCAACATGTGGGGCAACCTCGGAGCTGCGTTCGGGCCATTGCTCTACAACTATTTGCTGGGGGAGAACCCGACTGCTGCTGAATGGAACAACCTCTTTTGGCTCGGCTTGATTGCGTTTGTCTTCGCAGGTGTGGCGACGTTTGGGCTAGATGCGTCCAAGCCCGTGTTCGTCGATGCGGAATCGAAGTGAGTCTCCGTGTCTTCCCCATGATTTGTGTTCCGCATTGGGGCAGTGAGTCAGCATGTGAATCAATCGTAGAGCAAGCGGCTCGCCTGTTTGTCTTGTCCGAGACATTAAGCAGGCGAATCGCCTGCTCTACGAAAATTTCACAGGCTCGGACCGGGGATTATTCATGGCCCACAGATGGAGGCGACAGGCTACCTCACACTAGCCCGACGCGCAAGCGAGGAAGTTCGCCGCCATCCCTCGCTTACGCGTCGGGCTAGAGTGAGGCCATGAATAATCACGGCTAGTGCTGCGTCACAGCTTAATCTTCGGGTAGATCGAGGTGAGTTTAATGCGGGCATCATCGATCTTCATTTGCCAA
>JAPLNX010000582.1 GCA_026400935.1 Planctomycetia bacterium
CGCTTTGGCGCTGTTGACGGCGTCCTGCCCGGTCATCGCGTCGCAAACTAGATAGACCTGATGCGGTTGGCACTTGTTGTCAATTTCTTCCAACTCGCGCATCAAGTCATCGTCAACGTGCAATCGACCGGCGGTGTCGAGGATCACGACCTTGATGTCCCCTCGGCGTCGCGCTTCTTTTAATCCGTTCTGGCAGACCTGCAACGGCGAACTTTTCCCCGGCTCTTCCGCATACACTGCGACACCGATCTGGTCGCCGATGACCCTCAACTGGTCCACAGCAGCGGGGCGTTGCAGGTCGGCGGCAACGAGCATTGGCGTCTTACCGTCCTCTTTCAGCATTCGCGCGAGCTTGCCGCAGGTGGTCGTTTTTCCCGACCCCTGCAAGCCGCACATCATGAGGACCGTGATCCCGTCTTTCTGGAAATGGAACGAGTGATCGACCGGTCCCATTAGGTTGACCAGTTCGTCATTGACGATCCCAACGATCTGCTCGCTTGGTCGGACTGACTTGAGCACAGCCTCACCAAGTGACTGCTCAGTGACGGTCTTCACAAAGCCTTCAACCACGTCGTAGTTAACGTCCGCCTCCAGCAACGCTTTGCGAACCTGCTGCATGCCGTCGCGAATGTTCGACTCGGTCAGCTTGCCACCAAGGAACGAGAACGCGCCACGTAGCCGATCGGAAATGCTTTCAAACATGCGTCACCTACCCGAAACAAAAATCCACAATCGCGGTAAAACCGGCGGCGCTGCAAGGTCTTGCAGCACGAACACCTTACGTTTCAAAACAAGCGGCAGATTGTAGGAGTGGGGTAACATCGAAACAACCAGCTTACAACGTCCCCAGGTTGTTGGTCTCCGATGAGTACAATCCCCTAGAACGCCCGCTTACAATCGCATGCGGAGTGTCCACTGAGAGCCCTCATTCATTCTCGCGAATATCGGTATTCGCCAATTATTTTTGCTTCTTTGAAACACGAAGACACCATGACTGACCGCCGTAACCTGTTCAATAAAGTTTGGGATACACACACTGTTGGCACGCTGCCGTCCGGCCAGACGCAACTCTTTATTGGTCGGCACCTCATTCATGAAGTGACCAGTCCGCAAGCCTTTGAGATGCTCCGCGATCGCGGCCTGAAGGTGTTGCATCCGGAACTGACGCTCGCGACCGTCGATCACATCATTCCGACCCAAAATCAGGCCCGTCCGTTTCTCGATTCGCTGGCTGAAGAAATGATGTCGGCGATCGAGAAGAACTGCTGCGAATTCGGCGTCACTTTGCTGAATCTCAACGACAAGCGGCAGGGGATCGTTCACGTTGTCGGCCCGGAGCAAGGCCTCACGCAGCCCGGCATCACGCTGGCCTGCGGCGACAGCCACACGAGCACTCACGGAGCGTTCGGCTGCATCGCGTTTGGCATCGGCACCAGCCAAGTGGCTTACTGCCTCGCGACGCAGACGCTCGCGATGAGCCGCGCGAAGGTTCGACGGATCGTGGTCAACGGCACGCTTGGCAAGGGAGTCTTCGCGAAGGACGTTACACTGCACGTGATTCGCAAGCTCGGCGTTCAAGGGGGAGTCGGTTACGCCTACGAATACGCGGGCGAAGTCTTCGACCGCATGTCGATGGAAGAGCGGATGACCGTCTGCAACATGAGCATCGAAGGAGGTGCTCGTTGCGGTTACGTGAATCCCGATCAAACGACCGTCGAATACTTGCGCGGCCGACCGCTCGTCGCCAAAGGGGAAGAGTTTGAACGAGCTGCCAAATGGTGGCTCAGCTTGGCTTCCGGTCCGGACGCGGAGTTTGACGACGTCGTTACCTACAACGCCGCCGACATCGAACCGACCGTCACGTGGGGCATCACCCCCGCTCAATCTCTCGGCGTCAGTGAGTCGATCCCCACGGTGGCCAGCTACGCGGACGAGGATCGCACCATCATCCGCGAGGCGTTGCAGTTCATGGATCTCAAAGAAGGCCAGCCGATCAAGGGTTTGAAGATCGACGTGGCGTTCATCGGTAGTTGCACGAACTCGCGCATCAGCGACCTCCGCGAAGCGGCCGCGATCGCGAAAGGCCGCAAGGTCGCCAGCAACGTCCGAGCCCTCGTCGTCCCCGGCTCACAACTCGTCGCCGAACAAGCCGAGAAAGAAGGGCTCGACCGCATCTTCTCCGAAGCGGGTTTTGAGTGGCGTGCCGCCGGTTGCTCGATGTGCCTGGCGATGAATCCCGACAAACTGCAAGGCCGCGAAGTCTGCGCCAGTTCCAGCAACCGCAACTTCAAAGGCCGCCAAGGAAGCCCGACCGGTCGAACGCTGCTGATGAGCCCGGCAATGGTTGCAGCGGCAGCCATCAACGGCTGCGTGAGCGATGTGAGAGACATCTAACAAACTGGTTAGGCGACGGAGGACTCACGAAAAATGGACTGGCTTGTGCCGTGGTACTCTGTCACTGACAACGCTCGCCAAGTTGCTGCCATGGAGCACGAGCTGTGCCGCGAACTCGCTGTTGGGCACCCGCTATATGGCCTGCCTGTGCGAACCGTGGGCCGCCGACAAGACTGTGATGACGTGCTATTCGCAATAGATGATGGTACTGGTCGTTTCGCGGTGGTCCATCTAACGTGGTTACACAATCCCCCCGATCGGCCTCCATGGCCCTGCACCGCCGTTTATCTGAGTTTCGATGAGTGGGTGGCTGAGTGCATGCACCGTGACCACAAAGACTTCCATGAAGAACAACCAGAATAAATGACTGGTCATTCCACACGTCTAACGATTCCCTGTAATAAATTTCAATCAAAAGAAAATCCTACGCTTGGTCCGTACTGCACTTCGGTTTCGCTGCTGCCCGGTCTATAAGGCACCAGCCCGCCGTCAGGGCCGTCGACTCGGACAACGCAGTCGGGTTGCCGTTGGCGGCATGAGCGAGGATCGCTTCGAGGACTTGCACGGCGGCGACGGCTTGGTGGTCAGCGGCGAGTTCGTTTTAAGCGAGCGACTGAAGTGCTGCGAAGTCACGGATGCAACGAAATTCGTCATTGACGAATTTCGTGCAGCCAAGCGTTGTCGGGATTTAGCGTTTCTTCACAACCGCCAATACCGAAAACGAATCACTCACTTCTCGCCCGCCGCTTCTTTCGCTCGGAAATCTCCCGCTTCGACGATGACCAGTTTGTTGGGGTCGAGGTATTTGCGGCAGGCTTTGACGACGTCGGCGGGGGTGACTTTCATGACTCGGGTTTCGAGGTCGGATTGGTACTTCAGCGTCCGGCCGACATCGAGTGATTCTTCGATGATGGCGGCGAGCTTGTCGTCTTCGGTCCGATCGACTTGTTCGCTTTGCAGGAAGCCTTGTTTGGCGGCGTCGAGTTCTTCTTCGGTGACTCCCTCCTTGAGCATCAGGTCGAGTTCTTCGCGGATCGCTTTCTCAACCTTGCTCATGTTGGCCGGATTGCAGATCGCGTAGACGTAGAACAGGCTCCGGTCTTCAACGGCGGGGACTTGCAAACCGCTGCCGACACCGTAGGAGAGGCCGTCCTTCTCGCGAACTCGATTGCCCAAGCGGGACGAAAGCGAACCGTGGCCGAGGATGAAGTTGCCCAGATGCAGGGCGACGAAGTCCGGATGATCGTCTTTCATGGAGAAGACTTGCCCGGCAAAATAGGTCGCGCTCGCCTTGTCAGGAGTCGCGATTGATTGAGTGTTTCCTTTCACTTTCACATCGCTGCGGCGGACGATGCGTTGGTATTTTTCTTTCTGAACCCAGCCATCAAACATTTTGGCGACTTGTTGCTTGGTCGTATCGACATCGAAGTCTCCGATGATGGTCAGTTCGCCGACTTTCGCACCGAGCATTGTTTCGTGGAGTTCACGGACGGTTGCCAGAGTTGTTCCTTGCAGCATTTCGATCTCTTCGACCGCTGACGGAATGTAACGCGGATCGCTACCGGCATACGGATTGAGTTGTTTTGAGACGGCCGCTTGAGCCAGCGCTGTCGGGTCAGACTTTTGCTTTTCAAGTCCAGCCAGTTGCGAGTTCTTGAGCGTTTCAAATTCCTTCTCGGCCAGAGCCGGTTCGCGCAACACTTGTCGCAACAGTTCGAGCGAAGCCGCAAGATTTGGTTTCTTGGTTGTCAGCGTGAATGTCGCAACACCCGGTTGTCGCAATGAAGCGCTCGCGGTCAACGCGGCTCGGTTTTTGTCGAGCGCATCGGTCAATTCTTGGCGAGACAACTTCTTCGTGCCGCGTCCCATCAGCTTCGGCAGCATCTCGGCAGCCTTCGCTTTGTTCGTCAAAGATTCTTCGCTGCCGAATCGCAACGTCAGTCGCAGCGTGACCGATTCACCGCGAGTCTTCTTCGGCAAGAACGCAGCCTTAAGACCGCTGGGCAATGTGACTCGTTCGGTTCGCTCTTCGATCTTCAACGGATCTACGTCAAACGCTTCGCCCGCTGCGA
>JAPLNX010000397.1 GCA_026400935.1 Planctomycetia bacterium
AGTCTCGAATTCGAGGCGACTGTCTCCGAATCCCTGCCAGCAACATCAATCAACGACGCTCACCATGTCGTCGGAATCGTGCCAACCCCCGAAAAATCGTGTGGAGTCCAGATCGTCGATCTCACACCAGATTCCGCCGCCAGTTTGGGACCGCCCGGCATGGTCCCCCCCGACCTCCCGCCCGGCTCCCCGCACAACCAACAGCCCGGCGCGAACTGACTCACACACCCTCATTCACTCACCCCGCCCGCTCCGCCATCAACCGCCGCACAGCGTCCGCCTTCTCAGCATCCGACAACGGCAGCGAAGCAATCATCGCCAGCGCGGCAGAAAACGAATCCGCCTTGATCGGCAGCGACTCCACTCGACTCGAAACCGAACCGCCGCCCGCTTCGCCGCGTTCGTTTTCCGGTGAGCTACTGCCACCAGAACTGCCACGGCGCAAACGTCGTTTCGTAACTCGTTGCCGTTTCGTCGGTTCGATGGATGTTGCACCAGACTTCGGATCCGAAGGTTGGGGGTTCGACTCCCTCCGGGCGTATTGCGACAAACTCCGGGGAAATATAGTTTTTCCCGGAGTTTTGTTCGTTTCTGGCGACGTACTCGGTTCAACTGAATTGGCCGAGAAGGTGACAGCCGTTGACTGCGAATCTCTCGAAAAGTCAGTGATTAGTACAACCAAAATTTCGGCACCTGCCGCAATGCGTTGGCCTTGTGCGCTTGGTTTGAATGTGACCGTTATGCCGGGTTGCGATTCGATTGCTCTTTGCACGTCCAACAATCGCGGGAACTTATAGACGTTCATCGTCAGGTCGATGCTGGAATGTCGCATCGCCGCTTGAGTAACGCTGGGAGTGACTCCGGCCATGCTCAACATCGTTCCGAATGTGTGCCGCAATGCGTGGACTTCAATCGTGCGGCCTCGGTCATCACGTTTCGGGATGCCCGCTGTTGACGTCGGTGACATTCGGCCCCCAGTATCGTTTCGTCTTGTCTGAACTTTAGCGGCTTAGCTGGTTTAGCCTCTGCCTTCTATTGTGGTCCCTTGCCGCTGTCACCTACCTCCACAGATTCCGTCGCTTGTTTCTCGTCGCTCGTATTTCTGTTATCCCTCATATCCGATTCAGGTACGGTACGTTTTTTTAACCGAACTCGCTCGCATCGCGCGCTGATTCGGTTTTCAACGCGTCTGTAAGCCAATCCCAATCCTGAGCGGACGGGCGTCTGAAATTCTTCATGAGATCAAACTGGCGCGAAGTACAAGAAGGAGAATACCAATGATTCACCCCGCATGATCATGCGCCAGGTGCATTTGCCAATCTCAGGCAAATAAATATCACCTTCACGGTGAAACCTCTCTCAAACAGATTCACCTAAGAACGTCACCGTTGTACTCGGCCCGAACCCGAACCTCCCATCAAGGCTTCGATCTCGCCACGAGTCACGACGTTGAAATCTCCCTTGATGCTGTGCTTCAGACAACTGGCTGCGACGGCGTAACGGATTGCCGTCTGTGGTGCCGAAAGCTCCGGAGTATTGAGTGCGAAGATCAGCGCGCCAGCAAAGCTGTCTCCCGCGCCGACGCGATCGACGATGTTACGAATCTCATACGGCGAGTACTTTCCGGCTGCATCCTGAGGTGCAAACGAAATTTTGTTCGATTGGACATCAAATAACAGCGCGCCCCAGTTGTTGTGACTCGCCGAAATACTTTCTCGCAACGTGATCGCAACCTGCCGCACGTTTGGAAAATCAGCGACGATTTTGCGAGCCACCTCTTCGTAACCTGCGGTGTTTAATTGACCGGCATCAACATTCGTCGCTGCTGCAGAAATCCCGAGTGCGTGTTCTGCGTCTTCTTCATTCGCGATCACGACGTCGATGAACGGCATCAAATCTCGCATCGTCTCACGGCAGAGTGCGGTTGATTTCGTATCCGGTTTCCAATTCCACAGCTTCTTGCGAAAGTTCAAATCACACGAAACAGTTAGCCCCAATCGCTTGGCGGTTTGCAACGAGGCTTTCGCTGCCGCCGCCGCATTTTCGCTGATGGCTGGTGTGATTCCCGTGATATGAAACCAATTCGCTCCACAAAACGAGTTCTCGAAGTCATACGCATCGGCCGTTTGAAGCGAGATCGAACTCCCTTCACGGTCATAGGTCACGGTCCCGCCCCGTTGGTTCGCACCAGTCTCGACGAAGTAAATTCCGAATCGTCCCTGCTTTGTACGGCGAATGAGTTCGGCACCAACGTTGAGCTTACGAAGGTCCTGTACCAAACCGTCGGTGATCGCGTTGTCGGGCAGCGCGGTCAAAAACGACGCAGTCCCGCCTTGCATGGCGACAGAAACGGCCACGTTCAATTCACCACCACCAAATGTCGCTTCCAACCGACCGGGAATGACCTGCGATAACCGCAAGTTTTCTTCCGGACACAATCGCAGCATCACTTCGCCAAACGTCACCAATCGCCACGCCATGATCGTTACTTCTTCCTTCGATTTGAGATTTCAAGTTTCAGACCACATTTGAGATGCCAGATCAAATCCGACCTTCGCCTTACGCTTATTCCAACGGAGCACACAACCAACTCAATAATGGCCCTGGCAGCAAGCCGCAACCGAGCAGCATCAGCGAGGCCAGTACCGCCACAAACAAAGTCGAACTTGCGCCTGTCGGTTTCGGCTGACCGAGTGGCAAACCAAAGAACATCGTCCATACAGATCGCCCCGCGATGGAGGCTGACCAAACTGAACTCAACGCCGCAAGTGCCGTCAATGTCATCAACCCAACGTGTGGCACGAGCAACTGCGCTGGTCCCCATTCACCGCGAACATCCATCGCCGCCATCGCAACGAAAAGCCGCGACCAGAACCCCGCCAACAACGGAACCCCAACCAGACTCAGCAAACAAATCGTCGAACAGACCGCCGCGATCGGTTCATACTTCAACAAACCTTGTAGGTCTTCGAGGAATTCCGCTCGGCGTTCGCGACGTCGCAAAAAGGCCAACACTCCAAACAATCCGATGACTGCGACTCCGTCAAACAACAACCAGAACCAAACCGCTTGATCCGCATTCGGCAAGTTCCATTCGACGACCGGCCACGCTTCGCTCGGACCAACCGGTTTGTGTTCGAACGACCATGCTCCAATCGAAAGCAACAACCAGCCCCCTTGTGCAACCACCAGCAGAGTCCACTGCCGAACCAATTTTCGCTCAAGTCGTGCTTGCAACAATGGCATGACGAACGTCACTCCTGCCAACACACCTACGAGCAACTGCGCGGTCGACTCGGATGCCGTCAAGGCGCTCGGCCACAATCGCAACCAAACGAGCAATGCGGCGACTCGTGGCAGTAATAGCGCCGTTGACGCGGTACTCAACGGCGCACGTTCAACGGTATCGACCACACCCGGATGAAACGGTGCAGCGAACGCATAACCGCTCAAGGCAACACCAATAAACGTGATCGCCAACGTCAACATTCGCGATCCACCGCCAGTAATTGCCGATCGTGCCGCGTCGCGAGTCAGATAGCTCGTGTGTAACACCTCGGCAATCGTTTCGACTCGCGTCGAACCGGTGACCGCAACGAGCAAAATGAAACCGAATAACAGCAAACTCGCCAGAACTTGGCTCGTGGACGAAGTCGTGAGACATCGAATCGAACGCTCGCGAGTTCGGCTACTATCTGCGGTGACGACGTCCGTCCCAAAGGCAACGAGTTGCAGCCCTAAAAACAACGTCACGACATCGCCTGCCAACGCGGCCAAACCGAGTCCTGCCAGCAACACCAAATTCAGCGGCAAAAGCATCAACGTTCGTGAGTCATCTCGATCCGATTCAGTCACTCGATGTGGCCATTGAGCAACGATCAGCAACAAACCCCATGCGATTGAAATCGCGAACACACCGCGCGTCGGAGTCACATCACCCGCATCCGACCAACTGAGCAATGCGAGTAACAACGCCAGCAAACACCACGGACCAAGCAGTCCTCGAATCTTCGGCCAATGCGCCGCCACGACACCGATCGTCCCGGCTCCGCCCAACAAAACCACCGGATTCCAGAGTTCACGCCAGTGATCCACGCTGTTGTCGTTCCCGCCAAGGCTCAATGTTTTGAGCCGGTTGAGTTGATTCGTCTTGCGACGGTAGCATCCACGAGTCGTGTAGCTCACCGCAAGTGTCACTACAACAAGTGTGGCGCGACGCTCCACGTCGTGATTCGCGACGCCACAATATTGAGTCCAGATTGAATCCAAGTGCGTGAGGATCGTGATGCGCCATCAAAGAAATCGCCTGGCCAAAACAGTCCGGGCATCGTTGTGGCATACGCGGCTCGCGTGCGCCTGTTGTCGCACACACACGCGAGTTGCGTATGCCACAACATGCATCGTCAAGGTCTCTTTGATCTTTTTGGCGACCTCTGTTTTCGCCTGCTCCGTAAGTGCTGAAGATCAACAACACTGGTCGTTTCGCCCACTTCGGCGGCCATCGCTGCCAACAGTTAAAGGTTCGACACTAACTCGAATGCCGATCGATCGCTTCATTCAAGCCCAGTTGGAAGCGGGCGGATTCTCGCTGACTCATCAAGTGGACCGAGCCACTTTGGTTCGCCGCGTCGCCTTTGATTTGACTGGACTCCCACCGTCGCAGAACGACATTCGCCAATTTGAAGCAGATCAATCTCCCGAAGCTTATGAGCAAATGGTCGAGCGATTCCTGGCCTCGCCCCTTTACGGTGAACGCTGGGGAAAATGGTGGCTTGACGTCGCGGGATATGCCGACTCGAACGGCTACTTCAACGCCGACAGTGATCGACCACTGGCATATCGATATCGCGACTACGTCATTCGCTCATTCAATGAAGACAAGCCGTTTGACGAATTCATACGCGAGCAAATCGCGGGTGACGAACTCAGTGGTTTCGATCCGAAGCAACATGAACGAACCGCAACACCGCGCATGATCGAACTGATTGAGGCAACCCATTTCCTGCGAAACAGCCCCGACGGTTCAGGTGAAAGTGACGGTAATCCAGAGGAAGTTCGGATCGATCGTTACTACGCGCTCGATGGAACGCAGCAGATTCTAGGATCTTCGTTGCTCGGCTTGACGATTCAATGTGCCAAGTGTCACGACCACAAGTTCGAGCCGATCCCGCAACGCGATTACTACCAACTTCAAGCACACCTGTTTCCGATCTTTAACTTGGATAATTGGATCAAGCCGAACGATCGCTTCGTCTACGCGAGCCTGCCCGGTGAAGCCGAAGCCTGGGAATCACGTCAGCAAGAACTCGAACGACATGTCGCTGTCGTACGAGCAGACTTCAGCCGTTGGGTGCGTGAACATCGCCCAGCCGCAGCGGCACTCTTTTCAGACGACTTTGAGGGACCAGATGCGTCATTCACTGAGAACTGGTCGAACACTGCTCCCAACGACGACGCGCCGGGAGGCACAGCAGTCGTGCAACTGCTTACCTCGAATGCCACGTTGCCAGAACCTCCCGCTGCCGTCCGAAGGAACGGCACCTTACAACTCGTCGAAGGTGGAGCGACCGGCGATAAATGGCTCTCGACTACAAAGGCTTTTGATTGGACACCAGACAAGCCGGGCGAATGGATTCAAGTCACGTTTGATTTGCTCGACAACAAAGTCCGTCCTGATGAACATCCCGCTGCTCGTATCGCATTCTTTCTGTCGCTGTGCGACTTCAATGACAATGGCAAGATCACTGGTGGTAACATCCTGTTTGACGGAAATCCGGCGGGTGGTGCTGCGGTCTTCGTCGATTATCCCGGTACCGATCAAGCACAGCGAGGAACGATTGGCACCAGCGGCTACATTCCGGGTCGCAACTTCGCAGTACGAGTCACAAACATCGACAACAAGAAGTTTCGGCTCGAACAACTCGTCGATTGGATTGCAGACGACAAACCGCTCGATCTCATGGCGGAGGATCTGCCGGATGGTGGATTCGGTTTTGAGTTCTGCTGCGGCCGCAGTTTCATCGTCGACAACGTCGTCATCGAATCCTCATCCGGCCAATTGAATGACGAGGCGACTCAAACCGCGTTGAAGAAGTTTCGCGAAGAGTATGACACTCGCCGAAAAGCGTTGACTGAGGCATCTCAGAATCTTCTGAAACAAAAGACGGCTCGGCCCGGCAAGATTGCCTGGGCGTCCGATCTCTCTGCAGATCCTCCGAAAGTACCGTTACTCGTGCGCGGCAATGTGATGACTCCGGGAGAATTCGTCCCGGCCACTACACTCCGCGCGCTGACGGATTTCGACTCTTCCAAGAATGAACGTAAAAACGACCACGAGTCAACGCCGACTGCACCGTCGGCCACTCGAACAACAGGCCGACGCACGGCACTGGCGAACTGGCTCACGCAACGCGATTCGCGAGCGGCCGCGCTGATGGCTCGCGTGCAAGCCAACCGAATTTGGCAACGTCACTTTGGACGTGGGATCGTGGCTACGACAGAAAACCTTGGCGTCAGTGGTGCGGTACCGAGTCATCCAGAGTTACTGGAGTGGCTCGCAGCGGAGTTGGCTGAGACATCCGATTCAAAGCCTCAAGCGTGGTCACTCAAACGTCTGCATCGCGCGATCATGAATTCCGCTACATATCGACAAGATAGCTCGCTGAATGAAGCTGCAATCGAAGCTGATCCGGACAACGTTCGGTTGTGGAGATACCCCGTTCGCCGCCTGGATGCAGAAGCAATTCGCGACGGCATGTTGAGCGTTAGCGGTGAGCTCGATCGACGCTTCGGTGGGCCGTATATCCCCACGCAACGATCGAGCGCCGCTGAAGTGCTCATCACAGAGACGCAACCAGGCGCCAAACGGCGTTCGGTCTACTTGCAACAACGGAGAACTCAAACCGTCAGTCTGCTGAACTTGTTCGACGCCCCGTCCGTCACGTTTAACTGCGTGCAGCGACCGACAACGACCATGCCGCTGCAATCACTCAGTCTGTTGAATTCCGAATTCGCGTTGTCGCGTGCTCGCGAAATGGCCAACCGTTTGGACCGAGAATCGCTGCCCGACCCGCGACACCGTATACGTTTCGCTTTTGAACTCAGCAGCGGTCGCTTGCCAAACGACGAAGAGTTGCGGCACTCGCTGCGATTCGTCGAAGAGCAAACTCGCATCTACGAACCAACCGCCGACGCCGCAATTCGAGCGTGGTCAGACCTGTGCCAAATGTTGCTCGCCTCGAACGGCTTTTTGTACGTTGAGTGATTGGCGATTCTCAGAAGTCACCGATCAGTTCTTCACCGGCGATCGTCCCAATCGCTCCCCAAATGCCATAAGGGCTTGCTCCTGATGGGTAAGTCACATCAAACGTGACGTCTCCTACATTGATATCTTCTTCACAACCGACTTAATCATGAATGATCTCGTCTAGTGTCATTCGGGCGACAGACCAGTTGGTCTCACTGCGTTCATTTCAGTTGCGGCTTGGGCATCTGCACCGGAAGGTCATCGCCGCGTGGGTTATCGTCAAAGCTGCGACCTTCGTCGTCCTTGCCATTTTGTCCGACGCTGTAGAAGAGATAGCCGTCAGGCGTTGTTGAGTAATGCAATGGCTCACCGTTGAAGCGATCTATCGGCACGACAGCGAGATATTTTGGAACGAGATCCGCTAACGATTTCGGATACGAGTCGTGCTCACTGCGCCACGCAGACAACGCCAATGCCACGTCGAGGTTCTGCATCCGCTGGACGATTTTATCTTCCGCGCGATGAGCTTGTCGGACGGCGGGAAGCAACAAAGTGATGAGTGTCTCAGCAACCGCTTGAGTGATCGCGGGGCTGCCTCCGAGCAATTGCAGCAACGCGGTTGGCCCTTGTCTTTTCTTGGCCAACGCTTGAATGTCCTCGTCCAATTTCGCAAGTGACGCTTCACGCTCACGATACGTGGGGAGCTTCACCGCGGTTACCATCCGGTCGTACCAACGATTGCTGGTCTTCAAGACCTCGTCCCATTCGACGGATTGCACGACGGCCCCTTCCACCAGTTTCTTTAGGAACGAGTTATCGGCATCGCCACCTGCGATCTCCTCAATGTGCATGTTGCCTCGCGCAATATGAATACAGCAATCCAAGAACATCGCTCGTTCGGCGACGTCAATTTTGTCGGCCATCAATGATCGAGTCGGCAGATTGTCGAGCTGCTTCCGATATCTGGCGACAAATCTCGCAGAGGGCTGAGTCTCCGAAATCATTCGCAACTCTGCTTCAATGGCCATGCTCTCCAAGGCAATGCCGACCAGACCTTCAATCATTGTTGGACCACGGCCAACCAAGCGTCCGAGCCGATGCAAGACAAACAAGTCTCGCAACGCGGCGTAGTCGTCCCCTTCACCCAATCGCAACATCGCTCGTGTGATGAATGCCCTTGCGAAGCCTCGCGCCAACTGTGCTCCCGGCAACAAGACTTCGATCATCTTTCCCTCTTCTTTACCCTGAGGCGGGACGACCGGAGAAAAGTATTCGGTTCGACTCGCCGCCTCTGCCGCGAATTGCAACGGCACATCCAGGTCGCGTAACCATTCGGCGATTTCGGGAAATTCTTTCGCTTTCCACGGACGTGATTGAGCCGTTGATTCCATGTCAGAGATGGCGTTGAGATCGACGGCTCCTTCTGGCAACGGCTTCTCTTTTCGTCGCCACCAATTTCCCAACCCTTCGTAATACGTCCCTTCTTCCGGCGGCGGCTCGATCCCCAACAATTGAAAGAACCGATCCGGCTGCCGAGTCCGATCCGGATTTGGCCCCATCGCTTGATACAGCAACACGACTGCGTTGTTCTGCAGCGTTACTCCCTGGCTGTGTCGGTGATTCACGGCAGCGAGGTAATCAATGAACCCGTTCGGCCCAACTGGTTCCGTTACCCAGGTCGTCTCTTTTCCAATCGTGATCTTCGGCACAAACACCGGCTTCGACTTCACCACTGGCTGATTACTCGCCGCATCTTGAGCAAACGCTGAGTGGCTCAAGCACATCAGCAAAAAGATCAATGTGCAAAAACGATCTCGAACTCGAATTGCGGTCATTGCGTAGGATTCCTGATTGTGGATTCAAATCGCATGGGTCGCGATGCCTTTCGTTTCCAAGAACTCACTGATCCAGCTCACGAGCCAATTTGTCTGAATGATTTGAAAAATTGACACTCCTCGTAGAAGCCGACAATGGATTGCAATACTTCGCAGAAGCGGTGTGAACAGCACAAGAAGCCCGCTAGTGCAATTTAATTCAACGGCAAACCTCAATCTCGGCTCGACATCCACTCCGTGTCTCTTGTGCCAGCGGCACGTTGCTTCTGTGAAGCGGAGCTCCCCATTACCTCACTCTTCTCATTTGATGAACTCAAACAATCAATGACGCAGTCAGCATCTCGCGATAGTCCGCCTCGGACTGGCAGAAGATTTGCGAGAAGGCGACGTCATCGACTGTCCCCCGTTGGAAGCGGCGCTTTTCAAAGATGGGCATGGTGAGGCCGGTGAAAGCTTCGACGCCACGGCGAACGATTTCTCCCTTGAGCGCATAGAGGCGGTCGTGTTGCCAGTCGGTGAGTTCAATGAAGGGGATCCCTTCGGCCACATCGATGACGTTCGGTAACGCATATGGGCTGAATCCGGAAAAGCCGCAAGCTCGCGCCGGAGCGAACGTGCGAATGTGGCCTCGGCTTTGTCCGCCGGAATAAGTCAGCGAGTGCTTGATCGCGCCGACGCCCCAACCTTCTTGATACAGCATCGTATTGTTGAGCACACTGCGGATCGTAAGTTCTGGGTTCTCTTCGATCGGATAGTCCTTCAAGTTTTCATCGCCGCCATCTCCATCGGTGAGATACTTCCAATCGGGATACCGTTGTCGGATGCCACGACAGAGTGCGAGTGCCATCGTCGCCGATTGCACATCAAGGGGCTTGTAGTCTTCGATGACTCGTACGGTCTCGGCCACGTTGAGGTCGCCTCGCGAGACTTCGATCACTTCGAGAAACAGACCGAGATCAATTTCGTTGAGAAACCGCCCCGCCTGTGCTGCATCGGTGTTTGACGCAACTCCGTCTGTGACTGAAAGCGTGAATGCCTTCAAGCGAGCGGGGGATTCGCCTCGTTGCAACAGCAGGTGATGAAGCACCAAGAACAACGCCCCGCTGTCGATGCCACCGGAGAAGAGGACGCCGATCGGTTCGCGGCGATCAAGCGAGTTGAGCCACTTATCACATTCGACAGCGAGTGCTCCGATATAGGCCGCCCCGATCTCATTAAGATTTGTGCTCAGTCGATTCCGTTGCGGTGCGAAAAATCGAGTGTAGATCGGATTCGGATCAGGGCAGCCGATGAGGGCAATCTCGACCAAGTGATGAGCGGGAACCATGCGAGTGTACGACGGATGAAACTGATTGCCGAAACCTTCCTTCTGCAACCACGCGGCAATCTCATCCATTCGTTCGGCGATAATGAGCGCCGGTCCTTCCGCTCGTTTCGCCAAGAAGTATCGCAGCGGCCGACCGATCGACCGAGCCATACGAACGATATTGCCGCGTTTGGCCCAGACTGCGAACTGGCCATCGATCTCTCGAACCTTTGCCGCATCCCCTGATTCAACTCGCTGTGTCGCCTCTTCGACAGACATGTTGAGCAACGTGTTTCCGGTTGGATCGAGCAGATCAACAACACGTTCGACATACGCTTGGTGCATAACACATTTCCTTGGATTTGGTGGGCGGGAAGCGGGATTCTGCTGACCGGAACTTCCGAGTACAACTTTCACGCGATGGATACGCATTCTCAATGCGAATCGCTTGGTCTTAACCAGAACGGTTTAGTTTGTGACGACAGACGCATTCCGCCAACACTTGGCAATCGACGTTGGTAACACACGCATCAAGTTCGGGCTATTTGCCGTTTCGAGCGTACAAGAGCACGGGGTATTGCCCGAGTGCGTGCAGCGAACCGTAGCACTGAATGGCGATCCCTTGCCGTGGGAGTTGTTGAACTCGTGGAAGGTAATGTCCACAAATTGGCAATCTGCGGTCATTGCTGGCTCGAATCCGGAGGGAGTGAAACGACTGCAAGCGAATTGGCCGGAATCACTCGGACCGATGCCGCAACATATCACGAATACCGCAGAGCTTTCGTTGGCGATTCTAGTCGATGAACCGCGTCGGGTCGGCATTGACCGGCTGCTAAATGCAATCGCGGTGAATGAACTACGTGACCCACAGCGACCGGCCGTGATTGTCGATTCGGGAACAGCAACCACTGTCGATCTCGTGACTGCCGACGGAGCGTTTGCTGGCGGAGCGATTTTGCCGGGGCTTGCGCTGTCCGCAAAAGCCTTGCATGAATACACGGCATTGCTGCCGTTGATCTCGGTCACGGAACTCGGTCAAGAAACTCCCGACGTCATCGGACTCAATACGCGAGCGGCGATTCGGAGCGGGTTGTTTTGGGGTCAACTCGGTGCTGTTAAAGAGTTGATCGAACGCGAGGCGGGACCGAACGCAGACATCTTTATCACGGGAGGCGGAGGAGCATTGCTGACGACCTACTTACCGCGAGCGAGATTTGAATCCCACTTGCCGTTGCAGGGCTTGGTACTCACGGTGGCATCTCATTATGACCACGGGATGAGTCGTGGTTCAGAGTGATTGGGGTGCGATCATAAAGCGGCCTTTGGCCGCAACCAAATTAGCCGGAAAGCGCTAGCGTCCGGTTCGGTGGTTCCAACGACGCTCGAACTGGACGCTAGTGCCGCGTCACAGCTTAATTTTCGGGTAGACGGAGGTCAGTTTGCAGCGGGCGTCTTCGATTTTCATTTGCCAGTCGACGCCACGTTGGGTCGAGTTCACGTCGGTCGACCAGGCGGCGGTTTCGTCACGCAGTGTC
>JAPLNX010000082.1 GCA_026400935.1 Planctomycetia bacterium
CGACTTCGGAGCCAACGCCGTCAGCGTCGCAGTCGCCGCAAACAATTGAGGGGCTCGGCTACATCGAACCGGTCTCAGAGATTCGGAGATTGACGCCCAAGGTCAACGGGATTGTTCGACGCTGCGTGGCAGTCGAAGGTCAACCGCTGAAAACTGGCGATGTGATTTTAGAGCTCGACAACAGCGTTGAAGAACGAGCATTAGAAGTTGCACAGGCAAAACTCGCGTTGGCGAAATCACGTCTCGTCGAGCTGGATGCAGGCATCAACCCGCATCGCATTCGCGCCGCCGAACGGACGTTGGAACGCCTCAGCGAAGCTCACCGTTTTGCCGTCACGGAGTTTGAACGACAGTCGGCACTTTCCGCTCGCAAAGCCACGACAACAGCCGAATCGGACGGCATCCGCACGCTGCGTGACCAAGCTCAAATTGCGTTTCAAGAACAGGAAGCGGTTGTCGCTCACTTGCGAAATCACGTGACTCCCGAAAACCGAGCCGTCTCCATCGCAGAAGTCGAATTCGCGCAGTCCGAAGTCGCTCAAGCCAAAGCCACACTTCAAAACACCATCATCACGGTACCGTGCGATGGGCAAGTTCTGCGATATCTCAAACGCGAAGGAGACGGTTGCTCGTTGTTCCTCAACGAACCCGCCGTCCTCTTCGCTGATGTGACCCGACTCCGTGTTCGTGCCGAGTTCGACGAACGCTTCACAGCCCGTCTGCAATCGGGCCTCAAGGCCGAGATTTACGGTTCAACACTCGGCGGCAAAACGATCGTTGGCCAAGTCACAAAGATCGAATCACTGATGGGCAACAAAACCGTCTTCGCTCGCTCGGCAGCGGAACGCAAAGACCTTCACGTGGTGGAGGTCGTGATTGATCTCCCCAACGATTTCTCAGCCCCCGTCGGCCTACGCGTCGATGTGCGACTAACAATGCACGATCGTTAGGAACCGGGCCACAATCACTTTCTGATCACTCAGGTGTGTTGGCACGACGCGCATTAATCATCCAGGCTATCGCGATCCGGCTGATTGACTTTGCATCTTCTTTCAGGCCGTGCGTTGCCATGTGGCTCGGAAGCGGCCGCGGAAGGCGTCGCAGAGCGCGGCGATTGTGGTGAGGTTTAGGGCGACGAACATCAGTTGTGCTCCGAATAGAACCGAGCGTTGGCCCGCGCGTTGAAACAGCCAACCGGCGAGTGCTGACAGATAGAACGTCACATGCAATGTGAGCAGCACTCCGTAAATTGGATTCGCCGTAAGCATGACATTGGCGATCATCGCCAAACTAAGCAGCAACGGTGAAACCAAGCGAGCCAGTTTGTGTGAGACGAACTCCAGCCAAATCGGATTACGCCACGGCAGCAACCAACTCGGATGATTGACCATCAACTGAGCCGCTCCCGCAATTGTGCGTCGCTTGCGGATCGACTCTTTCGATGTGGAATCTGACGGCAGGTCGTATGCAATCGCCGCTGGCTCGAACAAACAAAGAGTTCCTGAAGTCACAGCCTGCATGGGGATGACAACGTCGTCCAAAATCGTCTGCGTGGGGATCGGTCGGAAGAGCGAACGCCGCAGCGCGTACAGCGCGCCCGTCGCACCGGGAACGCTGCGGAAGCGGCCTTCGTGTTTGCGAATGAACTTCTCGTACTTCCAATAAATACCGATCCCGTGGGCGGCTGTTGTTGTGTTGCCAGCGGCTTTGAAAACCAGTTCTCCGGAAACGACACCGACTGTTTCATCAGCGAAGTTTGCAGCGAGTTCTGCGATCGCTCGGCGATCCAAATCTTGTCTTGAGTCGGTCAGCACGATGAGTTCATTCGCACATTGAGGAATCGCCTCATTGAGCACAGACGGCTTTCCTCGGCGATCTGCGAACGTCAGGAGTTTGACTCGCGGTTCATTCAGGTTCGCGATGACTTCTGCCGTGTTGTCGGTCGAACCGTCGGATGCGACGAGGATCTCTTGAATCAAGTGAGCGTCATCGGAGGCCAGCACGCTCGCAATTTTCTGCGGCAAGCGAGTCGCCTCATTGAACGCGACAATGACGACAGAGATCGGCGACGTGTTGACCTGCTTCTTCGTTCGCAAAGGTCGCCAACGAGACACCACGAACACAAGCAGCGGGTAGCCGACGAAGATGTAAGCGACACCGAGGATGCTGAGCCAAAAGGTGAGTTGCCAGATTGCGTTGGGAGTCATGTTGCAAGGCCGCCACTTCAGTCGCATCAAATCAAAGTGATCAAGGCGAGCGGGGCGGAGTTAGCCCCCCGGTTTTCGTCAGACGTCGCAATCACCGGGTGACTGACGTCGCCTCGCTCGCTAATTCGCTCTTGTGATGAATTGGTTGTTTCACGATCACCTCTCGGTGATCACCGCCTGCGCTTCGACCCGTCACGGCATCAAACAAACCCGCTAGTTGCGCCGTCAGTTGTCGACGTTCAAATTGATTCGCGTTTTGCAGGCCAATCGGAAGCGGGACGCCGAGTCGTTTGCGTTCAATCTCGTCACCGAGCTTTCTCGCGAGTCCGGCAATGTCGTTCGGCGAATGCACGAAGCCGAGCGGGAAATCACTCAACAGATCGGCCACTTCGCCCGGCGGAGTGACGGCGAAGATCGGCTTTCGGACTGCCATGTATTCAAACAGTTTACCGGGAACAACTCGCCCTGCGTCCGGCAGATCGGCCAGTAACAGACACAGTCCGTCAGAAGTCTGCATCAGCTTCACCGCTTCGTCGTGATCGACATACGGCTGCCGAGTCACTCTGCACGGCAGGCCGTTGAGTTGGTCGAGCAACTCATCTTGCGGTCCGGTGCGGCGTCCGGCGAAATGCAGTTCCAAACGAGCGGCCAGTTCCGGCGATTGCTCGCTGAGTAACTGCACCGCTCGGACGATCGGTTCGACGGTCGTCAGGTTCCATAGCGTGCCTACGTAAGACAGCTTGTACGTTTCGCGATCGGCGCCCGCTTCGATCACCGGATCGAGAAGCGGTGGCTTGTTGGATGAATGCAGATCGTCCGCGTCATAGCCGTTGTAGATGTGCGTCACGAGCGGACGAGTTCCCGCTTCGACGGCAACTTTTCGCAGCGCATCCGCGCTGTGCTGAGTCGTTGCCACGAGTGCAGCGGCTGAGCGAACAACTCGGCGCTGCATTCGGCTTTGCAACCAACGTGTGAAGTAACCTTGCTGACGGTTTTCCCAATACGCGTTGCTGATGCCCCATTCATCACGATAGTCGAGTACCAACGGCAAACCTGTTCGCCGACTCAATTCCGCTCCGACCAACAGCGATGAAAACGGCGGCGCGGTGACGAAGATCGCGTCGTGTTTTTCTTGCGACAGAATTCTTAAGCCCGCTTCGATGGCGTGATGATTCCACAACACCTGCGGATCAGGTTGCAGTACGAGGTTCACCGCGCCACGCAGAAAGCGTTTCGCATACGCCATCACCGCGCCGAGAATTCGTGCCGAAACACGTGGCATAGGAGGCTCGCCTGTGCTCTCACCTCTTGGCAAGTTTTCTGAAGAGGCAGGCAGACGGGCTGCCTGCGCCACGTTGCCGGCCAAGAAACTCCGTTTGAACGCATAGCCTGGCTCCAGCGTTTTCGCACGCACGATCTTCGTCTGCGGAGGAACGTCGGCGAGCAACGATTCGTCGATCAACGGCACGGACGGATTCTCCGTCGTGAGGACCGTCGCCTCCCAACCGAATTCCGGCAGGTACTTCACGAACTTTGTGACTCGTTGCACGCCAGCTCCGCCGACTGGCGGAAAGACGTAAGCAACAATCAAAACTCGCTGCGTGGCTTTTGATTTTGAATTCGATTCCAACATGATGACTCCCGTCACACGGTGACGGCTTCGAGGGAGCGTGAAACTTCGAGGGTTTGTGAAACGAGGACCACTGCACGGTCCATCTTCAATGCGTCTTCCATGCCATCAATAGGTTCGTTGGCTTCTGTCGTCGGCGGAGCATCACCACGCAGGCGTCTCAACAACGAAACCAAATCGTCAGCCGTGTAGCGCCAACTGCGGCACGGAAACAGCTGCGCGGCGGCAAGAAATTCGGGACGCAGTGCTCGTCCGATCGCACTCGCCATCGCACCGGCATCGCGAACTGGGACAAGCTCTGCGAATGGCGGACCACCGCGTGAATCAGCGATTTCACGCACGCTGCCGACATCGGTCGAAACAAACGGACGTCCGCACGTGACTGCTTCACGCAGTACGTTCGGCAAGCCTTCGGACCAACTCGACAACACCACGAGGTCCGCCGCGCGATACCAGTTCGGTAGTTCAGAATGCGACTTCGGCCCGATGAAGCGAACGAAGTCATTCAGACCGCGTCGATCAATGTCGCGTTGTACCGCGCCGCGTTCCGGCCCATCGCCGACGAGCAGAAGCTGCAATTTCGGGATCTTTTGTTGAGCCAAATCAAACGCTTCGATCAGCGTATCGAGCCCCTTGAGGTCCACCATGCGACCGACCCACAACAAAAACTTGCGATCGTTTGGCAGAGACAGCGCTTGCCTCGCGTCGGCCTGACTTCCTGGATGAAACAGTTCGTTATCGACCCCTTGATAGATTGTCGCGACGCGGCTCGGATCCGCTCCAAGATCAATCACCGACTGCCGCAGCCCATCGCTGACCGTCATGACCGCAGACGACTCTCGCAGCACTCGTTCGATCTTCGGACGTCGCCGTCGATCACGAGGCAACAGCAACACGTCCGAACCGCCGACGATCACCACGCTTGGGATCTGCGCCGTTTGAGCGACTCGCAATCCGACCTCGCCATCCGGGTGCGCCCAATAACTGACGACCGTCTCCGGTTGGAACTCATCGACCACCGCACGCAAATGCCGACCAACCGAAAGCCACTGCCAGTCACCGTAACGGTGCCGAGCAATCCCCGGCGTGTAAAAGTAATTCGGATAAGTTGCAGTTAAGCCCGTCGCTTCACGCACCCAGTTATCGGACGCAACTCGATCAGCCCGTGATCCGCGCGACCTCCACGCATCCACGAACGACCGCGGCACGACGACTCGCACGTCATGCTCAATCGCCAGTGCCCGACACAATTCCAAATTGAACGTCCCCGCGACACGCGCTGTTCCGTGTGGAAATGTCGAACTGTAGAAAAGGATGCGCATGAGTGAGTCCGTCGTGGCGGCGAGTCTGTCGCTTGTTTGAATGAGGGGATTCAGCGAAATAAGGGGACTGATGGGACTAGGAAATCAAACGCAGCGGCATGTTGCATCAGTCACATCAATCCCATTAATCTCATCAATCCAAGTGCGTTGACAAACAGTCGTGACATCTCCGTCAAACCGTATCGCCGCGTTCTAAAAGTTCCTCGTACAAAGTTTCGTAACAACCAATCATGTTGCGGATTTCAAAGTTCTCTTCGACGCGTTGTCGGCCCAATAACCCCATTAGTGTCCATGAACCGCGATCGCGGCACATGTCGATCATCGCACCAGCCAGTGCCATCGGATCGCCATCCGGGACGAGTCGTCCCGTGCGGCCATCGAGCACCACTTCCGGATTCCCGCCAACCGACGTCGTTACGATTGGCAACCCGACAGCCATTGCTTCGAGCAACGTCAGTGAAACACCTTCAGTGCGAGTCGCCGAAACGAAGAAGCCCGCTTGTGTGAGTAGCTGTGCGATGTCGTGCCGTTCACCGAGCAGTTCGATGTGATTGCCCAAATTGAGTTCGGTGATCTTTTTTTCGATCGTCGATCGCTCCGGCCCGCCGCCGACAATTTGCAAATGAAAATCAGGAACGTGCGGCAGCACCTGACGCACGGCTTCAATCAATGTTGGGAAGTCTTTTTCTTTCGACAGTCGTGCAACGCTGATCGCCGTCGGAACCAGCCTTGGTCCCACATACGTGAAGCGATCGAGATTGATCCCGTTCCAAATCGCGATGATCTTTTCTCGCGAGCGCGGATCATCCGTTTGACACAACTGAGCCGCATCTCGCGACACTCCGACGATCTGTCGCGTCAGTCGATTCGCAATGCGGAACTGCCACTTCGCCTTCCAACCTTTGCCGCATCCGCGGCCATGTTGCGTATTCACAATCACCGGAACTCCCGCCAACTTCGCCGCGAGTGCTCCGTAAAAATGAGCATAGGTGTTGTGCGTGTGTACGACCTGAATCCGATCGGCGCGCAACACGTTCGCCAACTCAACGATCGTCTGCAGTTTGCGGATTTTCACGCTTTCATTCAGCACTCGCACAGAACATCCCGCCGAGCGAATGTCTTCCGCTGGCTGACCATCCCCCGACAAGCCGACGAACTGCATCGCGAAACGTTCGTGATCATGGAACCTACTGAAATCGACAAGCAACCGCTCAAGACCACCAGTTTGCAAACTCATGCTGACATGGCAAATGCGAATGACGTCCGAAGAAACACCGTCGGCGATCGAACGATCAACGTCGCCGTGCGAATCAAGTAATGGTGGAAGAGCCTCAGGCATATTGGACATCTCAAGCAGTTTGTTGCTGACAGGGCCGCATCGTTAGACCGCACGCCGTAGGCACGCGCGTTCCAAACACGACTCGCACGACGAAAACGTGCGTGCCTGCGGCGTGCGGTTAAACGACCAAAACTTGGCCGCAGAACTGTAGGTCACGATTCTGAACGAGGCTGGCTTAACCGCTGTCTGCCGACACGTTTCCCCTGCCGTCACAATCGCGACGATCACAACAATCGACGCAACGCGCCCCGTAGAACAGGTGGCTCGTCTGTTTGCATTTCGCGAGAAATTGGGCAGGCGAACCGCCCGCCCCACATCGCTCAGGCCGTTGCCAATTCGGCGTCGTGGTGCATCAAGAACTCAGCGATTTGCTCAACCGTTCGGAATTGATCGAGGTCAATTTCGCCAAGCGAGATTTGCACCTCAAACTCTTGTTGAAGCTCAACGACCAGTCGCACATAGCTGAGTGAATCGAGAACCCCAGCATCGAACAGGTCGGTATCGACCGCCGGTTCATCGAGTTCCAATTTGTCGGCGATCAAATGGGCGATTTGACTTTGAATCACAGCGCGATCAAACATGATGGTGTCTTTTATAACGTGGGTCTGCGAGAAAGGTAGTGTGGTCAACACGCTGTTGGCCGTCGGTCAAACAATCCTCGAACTCTTCTTGAATCGCGGCCTTGCCTTCGAGATAAGCCAGTCCGTCAATACTGATGCGAGCCAAGTCACCGGTTCTGAAAAGGCGTTGTCTCAAGACTGGATGTTGTACGAACGCCGCAGCGGTTTGAGCGTGATCGCGCCAGTAACCGGAACTGACTCCGACTCCGCCGATGTAAAGCTCACCGATCTCATCGAGAGCAACTGGTTGCAAATCACGATCGAGCACAAACAGCCCAACGCCTTCGCACGCACGACCAATCGAGAATTGTGTCGTGTCGCCGAGCGAGCCATCGGGAATACTGAAATAACTACTCGTGATCGACGCTTCAGGAACACAATAAAGTTGAGTGAACTGCGTCAGCGGGAATCGCTGTTTCAAAGACTTGAGCGTTGAATCAGGCAACGCATCACTGGTCCAGATCAGTCGCTTGAGCGACTGCAGATCGCAGTCAGGCACGGCCTCGCATTGAACAAGCCAATTCAACGATGCTGGTGTCGAAATCCACTGAGTGATTTCGCGTGACCGCAAGAACTCGACCAATTCCTGCGGTTGCGAACGAGCGGCTGATGGCACGAGATGCAGTTCCGCGCCAGCAGCCAACGCACCAATGACTTCCAGCGAGATTAAATCGGATCGAGGCGGCACATCACCAGCGACGCGGTCGTGCTCGGTCGTTTGAAAATACTTCGGCGCCCAGTCGATTCCGTAAATCACATTCGCGTGCGAGATCACGACGCCGTTGAGTTCGCTCGCGGCATCCTGCTCGACCCCGCTTGAACGATAACGAATGACGGCCGGTCCAGTCGGCTTGCATTCGTAAATGAGCGGCGTCTTCGGAGCGGCCAGCACATCCAGTCCCGTGAAAGACGTTTCAAAATGCTCATCGTTTAACGCGATCGCTTCGAGCGTTCCGATTTGCATTCCAGTCTGCAGGTCATGACCCGCGATGACCTCGTTGAGTAACGCCGTCCTCGATCGGGCTGCGATGAGCACTTTAGGGGCAACCGCATTCAGGATGGCTGCGATTTGTTTCGCCGAGCCGTCAGGATCAATCGGTACGTAAATGCAGTCCGCTTTCAGAATGCCGAGCACCGCAAAGATCGCATTCGCCGACGGCGGAATCAGCACCGCAATTCGATCACCGTTTCGGCAACCGCACATCCTTAATTTGTGAGCGAGTTGATTCGTCAGTTGATCCAGTTCGCCGTAAGAAATCCGTTCATTCTTGCAAACGACGGCTGTGTGCTGCGGATGTTGAGCTGCTTGGCGCGAGACGTATTGTTGAATCAACTGAGGCATGGTTGACTCGCTTGGTTTTGATCAGATACCGGCCGCAGAGTTCGCTGCATCGCGACTTCCGGATCGTTCCAGATTTGCAGCGGGCCTTCTCCTTCCAGTAAAGACAAGAATGCTCGGCCGTTGACGAAGGCGTCGGTGATTTCGGGATCGCGCGAATGCACAATGAGATACGTACTGCGACGCAGAAGCAGGCAGTGACGATCGCTGATGGCCTGCAGGAAGCGGGGGATCACACGCCCCGCAACCGCGACTGCTCCTCGCTCCGCAGCGTGATTCAGTAGATGATCAATGACCTGTCCCGCTGTATGTGGATGCGCAACAATTTGCGACACGCGAGCAATTCCTGTTACGGCCAATTGGTAGATGTACCAACCAATTGGCTCACCGCGAGTGCTCCGCAGC
>JAPLNX010000577.1 GCA_026400935.1 Planctomycetia bacterium
CTGAGCCATTCCCTGGTTGTGGATGTGGCAGGCCAATCGTGTGTCCGACTCCTTCGTGGTAGACCACACAATCGGTTCCTGAATACGGAACTCGCCAACCATCCGCGCTGACCAAGCCCCATCCCATGCCTCGATCGGCGAGATACGTCGCTCGCGCACCGCCAGCAGTTGCTCCCGGAAAATGACGACCGTTCGAGTAGTTGCCTTCAAACACAAACTTTCCGTCGGCAGTCGGTTTCACTCGGAAGAAATCATCGAGCGGTCGCCAATTGATGTCGCTGAGTACCAGCAGAATTGGATACGCCTTCCGTTCTTTCTTGGCCAACTGCAACACGTCGTCCACTTCACGTAGCGTTTGAAAGAAGATGAAGTCACCGTCACCGTCTCGAAGTTGCTCGACCGTTCGCGCAGAAATAAACGGTTCCGGTTGCAGGACTGTCTTCATCACCGACTGGCCATGAAATTCACGGTCATGAAATCGTTCGATCCGACGGCAGTAATAGCTCGCTCTTTCCTTCCAGTCGGGCAACGGTGTGCGTCCCTGCGGCAAGAAATAAACAACGGTCACTTCGATTCGGTCGATCGCATGTTTGCCATCCCAAGTCTTGAGTTCCGCGTCAGCGGTCTCTGTGAGGAAGAGCGAGACCAGCAAACAAACACAGACGCCAAGATTCCGTCGCCATGAGCACATGCGATGGTTCTCCAGAAAGAGGTTGATGCCCCGCAGCGTAGCACAGGCGGCTCACCTGTGATGCCTCCGTAGAACGGGCACTTTTGCCCGCTTGCCCATCGTTTGACGTTTGGCTTTCGAGGGGCACGAGCGACCGTCCTGAGAGCTTGCTTTCGAGGAGGTTCTTAACCTGCCTTCAGCATCAACTCCACCGCTTCGCGGCCAGTCATGCCGATGCAGATGCCGAATGATTCTGCTTTCGGGGTACAGCCTACGATTTTGGAATCAAACAGATCTTCCGGTTCGGACAACGGTTGAGCGGGCGTCCCTTTGCAAATTGCGATCGCCTGCCCGAACTCGGCGGGAGTTTTCAAATCGTAGATGCCACAGCCAACAATTCCCGCCGCAGTCAAAATTGAGCAGTATTGACCTTGATGCCAACGGTTGCTGATCCCGATGGCGGTCCCGTTTTCAAAGGTCAATTCGCGGCTTTTAGTACTTGGAATGGCGTTGGACATGGAACGGTCCTTTTGAGTTGCAGGCAAAAGTCACGCACGTCGCGACTAGCTTTTCGCAGCAACTCCGCGTCGCTTTGCCGGGCACAATCCCACAACCAAGAACAGACCGCAAGCGGCCGAGCACGTTCCTGCGAACCAGTCACCATAAGCGACATACAAGCTGCGACGATTGTCGATCGGGACGGTATCGATCACCGCTCCATTGAACGATTTTCGCCAGCGTCCGGTCTTGGGATCAACGAGTGTCGTGCGAACTGGTTCGACCATGACTGGAACTCGCCGATCAGACTGATCGCGGCCGGCATCTTGAACGTACTGACGCGGTTGGTTCCAAGTCGCGTCGCCATCGATCAACACGTCCGGTTCGCGAATGACTCCGTCACCATCAATGACCACCGAGATCCCCGTGTTAACCGCTCGCACCATTGGCGTGCGGCATTCGACCGCCCGGAACGAAGCGGTGATGAGATGCTGGTCCAACTCGCTGCTTCCGTGGAACCAGCCGTCGTTCGTGAGATTCAGCAGGCAGGCGAGACGTTCCTTTGCGGCGAACTCTTTGACACGAGGCTGCGCATCTCCCGTTAAAGATTCGTAGCGTTCGCTTTCGGCGGAACGCACCGCATCACGTACCAAGTGCGGCACGGTGTCTTCAAAGCAGATAACCGGCGCGACTCGCCATTTTCCACAACGGAAAACCGCCGGGCCTCTTCCCGCACTGATCCCGAAGTCTTCAGGTAGCGGTGTTAAGTTCGCCAACCACGGAAACGATTCTTTGAGCGGGATGTACTCGCCGAAGATCACTCGGTGCATCTTGTCGTAGCTGCTGGCGACGCCTCGATCAGGAGTAATCAGCGCGGCGGAATTGAAATGCTTCAGCCCTGACGGATCAGCCTGAAAGCGATCGAGGCCAATGACCATGCTCGCGCCACTGCGTTGGCTCATTTCCGTCAACGAATTGCGGACATATGGATCACGCCAACTTTCAGTGGGAACATTCGGAGCCACTCGTTTCAGGTCCGATTCGCTGAGGTCCGGATCGGCATCAACGAGCGGCCAACGAAACATTGTCTCCGGCCAAACGATGATGTCCGGCTTGTGCCGCACCGCGTAACCAGTCAACACATCATGAGTCGTGAAAATCTTGCTGTACTCGGAGTCGTCGTGTTTCATCGACGAGATGAAGTTGCCTTGAATCATCGCCACGCGCGGTCCAGGTTCAAACTGGGCCTGACTGCGGCGGACATAGCCGTAAACAACCGAAGTCATGACAACCAACAGGCAGGCCGCGACCGACATCACTTGGCGACGTGATCGGCTGCGTGTGTTTGCTGACGGCCCATCATCTGGTTGCGGCAAGTGGCTCAACTCTTCAGGAAGTTGCAAGGGCGTGATCAGTCGCCAGCGTTGCAACAATTGCTCCGGAACGAGACCAGCAATTGTCGCGCTGCTCGTCGCCACAACAAAACTTACGCCATATGCGCCAAAGATGTCAGACAATTGAATCAATTCCACCCAGCGATACTGCGTATGGCCGAGCATGTACCAAGAAAAACCAGTCAGCAGATGCGCGCGAGCGTATTCCAAGCCGACCCAGACGAGCGGAACCGCAGCGGTCAAGGGAACGCCGAACCGATGCACGGCGACTCGCGCGAGTCCCACGAACAGCGGAAAATAAATCGACAAATACGCGGCCAAAGCGAACCACGCGCCATACATTGCGATGTCACCCAATCGCAGCCATTGCAGCGACGGATACCAAAATGTCGCACCGCCAATCAGTGTGGTCAACCACCACAATCGAGGGGCTCGCTCCAATCGAATCAGCAAACACAACGGAGCGAGTGCGACCCAAGCGAGCGGTGAAAAATTCAGCGGCGTGAAGCTCGCCCACATCAACACGGCAGAGATCGCGCTGAGCACGATGCCGCCACGTGCGGGAGCTGGCAGCGATCGCGCAGCGGCGATGATTTGCTTCACAGTCGGATCGTTCCACCGAGAAGTTCGGTTTCCTGACGGTGATGCTGTCCCGTTCGACACGATCTTTGTTTCCGTCATCACACCATCTTGAGCACAAACGCTGGTTGCCATCGGCATCCTCCTTGAGCCGTAAAACGACACGGAGTGAACTCGAAAACCAAGCGATTGGTCAACAGCGGTCAAAAACACCTCGTTGGAGGTGAGCTGGATGACGTCAGCCCAATGCCGCTGTCATTTAGTAGGCGGCTGACTTGCCAGTTGAATCAGTGCTTCTCGAACACGAGCGATCTGTTCCGGAGTGACCGTGAGATATCTCTGACGGCCATCGTCAGATGCATCGAACTGTGTCACGTCTTTCTCATCAACTCGAATCTGTCCAGTGGGAGACAAGCCAAAGTAACCGTGATTCGGTCGCACGGCCCACAAGACCGAGGTCAAATCCCAAGTCTCTCGGTCATACGGCATCTTCTGATACAGCTCGTAAGCCTGCTTGAGTGGATGATGCTTCACGTAGGAAAAATCACGCTCGATATTGAATGCGGGGAACTTGATCGCCAGCCCGAGCTCAAAGCCGCTGGCGACGAGCGGCGTCGGCCATTCAGAAAAGATTTTCGAAGCTGCGGGGGAATCGATGAAGACGTTGTACTCTTTGACTCGCCCCGTCTGGCTAAACATGCCGGCCATCATCGACAGCACACGAACCTTACGGGTGATCAACTCTTTGCCGGTCAGTGGCGAAAAGTTGTCCGGAGCCGAATCGAGCAGTCGCGTGGCATTCGTCGAAAACCCAACGACGCACAAAGCGACCGATCCGTCCGGCTGTTCGGCCAAAATCTTTCGCAACAGGCCGACCGCTTCCGGTGCATCTTTGCCACTTCGTAAATCGTGCGGATACCGCAACTGGCCGTTTTCAATCGCTTTGACAGGTTCGGTCAGATAGCGACTGTCTTCTGGAGTTTTGCCGTTCCGCACAACGCCGATCGGGATGTTGCCTCGACCGTAGAACGTGTTAACCAAATCGACAAACGGGCCTGCGAAATCGTTGTCTTTGCTAAGCGTGACCGCCAACAGCTCGCATTCACCACGACTTTGCAAAGCGTGAATCACGCCGAGCGCCAGCGCATCGTCGATGTCATTCCCCATATCCGTGTCGAAGATTAGCTTCACTGGTCGAGCGATCGGGGCATCGGCGCCCTGCGAGTTGACCGACACCATCAATAGTTCGGCCAGCACCACCACAACCGAAAACCAAATACGGACAACAGACGACAAACGCATGATGCTGACTCCTTCGAGCAATTCCGAAAAGCAAGAACTCAAGAGCATTTCAGCAACTCTGCGCGCAACAAAAAACCCTCACCGCCAGATGACGATGAGGGTCTTGAGAGAGAGAACGTAGCGGCAAGCTGCCAGCTTGCCCGATCTGTGTAGTGAACCTGGGTTGTTTGCGAGCCACTTGCCCGATCGAGTCAGTAAGCTGGCCGCTTGCTTCTACGGGGAGGTCATTAGTAACCGTGGCTGCTTTCGCGAACCGCGTCGGTACCGACGATGTCGTTCTCGTTGTCGCAGAAATCGGCGGGATCTTGGAAGTGTGAGCCGTTCGTGTGAGCCTTGTTCGTCGAATGCAGGCCGTTGAGGCAATAACCTTGATTCAAGCTACCGATGGCTACGGCGACGTCTTCGAGCTCTTCGCTGAC
>JAPLNX010000158.1 GCA_026400935.1 Planctomycetia bacterium
AGCTTCAAGCCGACGGGACTGATGCGATAGATCGCCGCGAAGTTGCAGTACGAGGCCAATGCCATCACTTGGCCGTTGCCGTGACCGATGGGGTCGCGGAATAACTTGGATTGATTGGTGGTGCCGGGGAACTTGCCCTCCACGATCAGGGCTCGCAGTTTCACGATGGCGTCGCCGACCGGGACGATGAAGACTGCTCGCTTGCCGTGCTGTTTGTTGAGGTCATCGACTTGTGCCTCCATCTTCTTGCGCCACTCATCGACGGCAGCTTGTAGGTCGGCAATCTTCGCATCGTCTCGCTGAGCGTTGTCGGTGATGCGACCAACTCCTTTGGGCACGTCGAACGGATACCACGAGCCTTGAACGAGCAATCGCAGGTTCGGATTGTGCTTCAGGCCCAACTCTGTGAAGTTCGTGATGCCGTCATCGGGGATCGCAACATGTGCGGCCAGCGTGAAGACATCGACCTCGCCGCTGATGAGCGCGGGCTTAGCTTTGTTCTTGTCGTCGGCCAAATCCCAATGCTGGATGACTCGCGAGCTGCCGATGCCTTGTGAGCCAGCTTGCTTGTGTCCTTGAATGTTCGCTGATTTCACAAGCTGGTCGATATGCGACGGGACGAAAATGTGAAAGCTGTGGCCAGTGTAGAAGATTCGCTGCCCGGCCGGCGTCTTGCCCTCTTCGGCGGAGGCTATACCAGAACAGAGGAATGCCAGCACGACCGCGCTGCGGAACAACATTTTGCGACGCACATTGAAGAGCACACTGAATCGCATGGGGTTAATCTCCAAGTTCGTAGGCGTGGCGCACGTGGATCGTGCGCGGCGAATTTCAACGTGTTTACTGACACTTCTCAAGGAGTTTCACACGAGCTTCGTGAGCTGACGGGTTAGTGGATGGAATTACAAACGGTTAGGGCCGTAAATTCTTCCACCAGTGCGGCAGCGAACTCAGGATCGTTGATGTGTCTCGGCAGCCGTTTGATCCGCCGTTGTTCGGTTTGTTGCAGCGTTCGTTCGAGTTCTTCAAACAATGCCGCATCAGCAGCGGGATCGTGAAACGGTTGGCCGGGTGCGTCGATCGTGGAAATGCCGAACTCCGGAATCAGCAGCGTCAGCGGAGCCATTGACCGATTGAGCTTGTCGGCGATCCAGCCGGCGAACTGACGGTTTTCGTCCGGCGTCGTACGCATCAACGTGACGTGCGCGTTGTGGACGTGAAACTGGCGATCGGCGAATTGTGAAGGAACGGTTTCCTTCGCACCGAAGTTGACCATGTCGAGCGCCCCGACGCTCAGCACATACGGAATCCGCGCGTCGAGAATCGCCTCGAAACGCTGCGTTCCGCACGGCAAGATTCCGCCGACAACTTGATCGGCAACGGCGGTGGTCGTGACGTCGATGACTCCCTGAATCAAGCCGCTGCGCACGAGGTTTTCCATCGCGCGGTCACCTGATCCCGTCGCGTGAAAGACCAAGCAATCGTAGCCGCGCGGTTCGAGCG
>JAPLNX010000613.1 GCA_026400935.1 Planctomycetia bacterium
CGGAAACTCCGCCTGCGGATCCACCGGCAGATGCTGGTCAATGATCGCCGCCACGCCCATGCGTTTCAGCAACGGCGCAATCACAGCGAGGCTCCCCATCGCCGCGCCTTCGACGTCGGAGTGATTTCCATACCAAGTCCAGTCCATACGCGATGTTTAGCGACCGCTCGCGGATAGCGCCAGTCTGTTCTCTATGCTATTTTACAAGGGTGCGGAAAATGGGTTTAACCCCAACGCCAGCGGCGTGGGCGCGACATGAATGAACGGCTGGCGTTCGCGCGCACGCCGATGGCGTGGCGGTTAAACGGGGCATCTCCGGCACTCGTCGCTTGAGGCAGCGATTGCACGGCAGTAGCTTGACGACATGAGCACTGCTGCCAATTCGTTTGACGCTGCGAAACACGATCCAGAGCGGGATTTGTCCGTGTTGTATGCGCGACATGCCGGTGCGGTGTTGGCGTTCTTGAAGGCGCGATTGAATCGAGAGGATGCGGAAGATGTCTCGCAAATGGTTTGGTGTAAGGTGCATCAACAGATCACGCAGTTTGATGGAAGACACTTTCGCGGCTGGCTCTTTTCGATCGCTCGCAACGAACTGATTGACTATCAGCGGAAGCACAAACGAAAGCCGACAAGCTTGAACGAACTCGTTGAGTTGCATGATCCGATCGATGAGGGAAGTGGCATGAACGAGCAACTCGAAGAGCACAAACAAGCGATGCGTCATTGCCTGAAGAAACTCGATCCGCCATTTCGCGAAGCGGTACAAGCTCGCTTGGCGAACGAGAGCTATGACGAAATCTCCGCACGCTTGGGTGTTGCTCAGAACACCCTGATGAGCCGCTTTGGTCGAGCGAAAGCACAGCTCCGTGAATGTGTCGAAAGGAGGCTGTCATGAAGCTGCCGTCGCTCGACATGCCTGACAATCCGCAGCTTGTTCCAAGTTGGTTGGAGCATCATCTGATCGGACTAGAGTTGGGTGAAGTGGTGGCCGAACTCGAAGCCGTTCATGGACCAGCCAGGACGCCGACAACACTCGACGAAGTGTGTGGCTCTGATCTGCCCAAAGTTCTGGAGCAAGGGCTGACGGCGTTACCTCGCGAGCAATTGCGGCGGCTGTTGAAGCAGCCCGGCTTGTTGTTGGAACTGCAAGAGCGAGTGTTGATCGACGGTGGGACGTATTGGAACTCTCTCCCTTTAGAGTTGGAACACATCGCCGCCGTTGAGCACGTTTTCAACGTGCTCAAACAGAATTCGTTCCAAGCACCGAGGCTTACGAGCACGTTGGAAACGTGCGCCACGAAAACGAGGGCATCGCTGCGACGGAGTCGGAGAATTGTGCTCACGGCTGCGGCGGTGGTGCTCGCGGCGTTCGGACTCTGGTTGTTTCCAAAACCGGATCAACATCCGCCGGCCTGGGGCTGGAACCGTCCGGGGACATTCGCGGCCGATGTCACGACCGATCAATATCTCGACCGCCTCGCCGATCGCGCCGACGAGTGGCGTCGACGTCCGCACGACGCGCCCGATCAATTGCACAACGATCTCACCGACTTCCGCCAAGCTTGCCTGATAATGCTCGAAGCGACCCACGATCCGCTGCCACCGGAGCAACGTGACGAGTTGAAGAAACGCTGCCGCAAGTGGCTCGGCAAGATCGACGATCATCTCGCGGCACTCGACGCGGGAGACAACTTGGCCGAGGTCCGCCAACAAGCGGATGAAACGATTGGCAAACTCGCCGCTGCGATCCGCAAACGATTCCCGGCATGATGGATGGCAGGTGGTCTCTGAAGTGGCCCCAGTGAGTTAGACAGCAGGGGCAGTACGAAGGGATGAAGAGAGGTCGCGTGTTCGTTGCTTGTTTCTCGACACGAGCGTGCTGCACCCTTGGAGCAACAACATGGCTGAACTTGGCGTGCATCAATCGGCGTTGCTGACGGACTTGGCGTTGTGCATCAACCGGTATCGGCTGTTCTCGCCGGGGTGGTCTGTGTGCGTGATGGCGAAAGTCCAATTGTCCGCCGAGGAATGGGAGGTTCCCGGATTGGTGGCGATGGTCAACTATGGCCGGAAGAAACAGTGCGAAGTGCGCGACGAAGTCTTTCAGGGACCGCCGAATTTCGTGCTCGATGTGTTTGACTTCCAGACGATGCGGACTTTCTGCGTCGCCGTGATCGGCTGCATCGAACGAGGTGTCACGCGTCGTGCCGACTTCAGTTGATCTCACCCTCCGCCACTCACGATTTGCGACCGCGTGACGCGAGCCAGTATTCGAGCAACGTGGGATTCTCGCCGTTGTCTTGATCAGTCCGAAAACGGCATCACAGGCCCCCGTCTCTCAACAGCCTTTGCCCAGGGGCACGAATTCTCAACACGCGGACCTCGGTTCCAATGATCGTGAAGACGAGGCGATAACGTCGCCCGTGGCGAGTTTTGAAATAGGTTTCCCGGAGGTCATCGGCAAAACGGTCGGCCTCTTTCGCGCGGGGACAACTCGGGGCGTCCGATTCCAATTTCTTGAGCCGTCTCAGCAGAGCGGCAAACCAACTTCCCGCGCCGGTTTCCGATCGCGAACGTCACCACAAATAAATGCGGTTCGAATCCGATTCCGCTCGATCCTGAAGGCCGACTTGATACTTCATGATCGTGGCGGCAGCCCATGACGTTCGCGGAAGTCACGTTCAAATTCTTCCACGGATTTGGCAGGCTCCCCAGCATGCATGGCGTCGAGCGATTCTTTGATCGCCTCGTAGTCGTCTTGATCGTCGATGAACTCATCCTGGTTATGCTCGGAATGCAGCGATTGCCATTCGTCGAAAACAGACTCAGGCGTCAGCCGCGATTCGCTCAGACGGAGCTTTTCGCCCACGAAATCATAAAAAGCACGAAGCTCGGACGCACGATCTTTGACGTCAGCGATTGGTGCGGATTGAACCGACATTGTTTCGTTTCCGAGCGATGAAGCATGGGACCATGAATCAGCGACGACTCGGCGCAGATTATTCCCAACAACCAACATTGCCAAGCACATTCATCCTGAACGGTGTCTGAAAAGTCTTTCGATGTGAGCTTGATGCTGGAGGAGCCGACAAATAGTGTGTGCCGTACAAGGCAAGGTGCAAGTCGATTCAACGATCACGCTACGACGTGTCTAATGACGACCGCCGTTTCAACCAGTCAGCCGGGTCGAGTCATGCTTCCTGTGAGATTTCCATCGTGTGCCGAATCGCTGCGGCGGCAACTTGCTGACGAGCAGGACTTGACGCCCGAAGAGCGTGTGCAAGCGGTTTGCGATCTGCTGGCCACAGCGTCGGCCATGAACCCTGCGGAAGATGTCTTTGGGTCGCAAGACCCTCTGTGGCTTCGTCGAGAGGCCGAATGGCAAAGGTGCATGCGTGAGCTTTTCCAACGGCAACCAGTCGCCGCAGAAGCCGATTGAGTCTGACAGTCTGGCCCACGTCTTGTCAGAATTGGTCGACGTCCTGCGGGCGCACAAGACCAATTACGCCTTGATCGGCGGGTTGGCTGTGTCGGTTCGTGGGCGTGTGCGGAGCACTCGTGACATCGACCTGTTGCTCGACGTTCCGCAACTGGAGTTGCCGCGACTCTTGGACGACCTGCAACAACGAGGCTTCGAGTTCGATCTGCGAACTCTGTTGAGCGAATGGTCGCACGGCATCACTCAGCTCACCTGGCGAGGACGTATCCGAGTGGATTGGCTCAAGCCGGTGGTCGTACAGTTCCAGCATGTACTGGACCGCGCGACCGAAGTCCCGCTAAACGATCAGCGAGTCCGAGTCGCAGATGTTGAAGGCTTGATCCTTTTGAAGCTCACGGCGTGGCGACCTCAAGACCAAGAAGACGTGCGTGGTCTCCTGGCCAAGCATGCCGGCCAACTGGACCTCGATGGGGTCCGTCGCGAGATCTCGCCATTGACGGAATTGAGCTCACCAATGCTCGGTGAGTTTGAAGCGATCGTCTGCGAGTTCTACGGTCCGGCCACTCAGGAACGACCACATGGCTGAACTTGGCGTCCATCAATCGGCGTTGTTGACGGACTTGGCGTTGTGCATCAACCGGTATCGGCTGTTCTCGCCGGGGTGGTATGTGTGCGTAATGGCGA
>JAPLNX010000048.1 GCA_026400935.1 Planctomycetia bacterium
CGCCGCTTCGCCATCACGCGACTCAAACACCATCCGCTCAAAGAAAGCCTACGAGGCAAAATGCAAATAGCCGGCTGGAACGACGACTTCCTTGCGGAAGTCCTAACAGGTCAACAACTTTGATACGCGCTGACCGTGCGTTCAGACGAAAGCCTGATGCTAACGAGATGTTTATTGGCTTTGAGTCTCCACTAAGCCTAACGCTGCGTGGGGTATATTACGTAGGCGTGTGGCTTCGGCTCGCTTGTTTACCGTCATGTAGGAATTCCGCAGCGAAGGCTTCGTCTTCTCGAAGGGAGCGTTTCATCTCAGCGAGCCGTTGGCGAATTCGCTCAACAGTATTCGTGAGTGGCTTGGATAGAATGCGGACGATTTGAGAAGGGCTGTATTGTTCAAGCTCTTTGACCGTTTGAACGCGCAGGAATTCAAAGATTTGCCGTGCGTGAAAGTCCTCCTTGAAGAGCATGTAGAGCTTTTCTTCTTGGGTCACGAGAGGGCGACCAAGTGAGACTTCCGGAATTGGGTCGGGCTTTTTAGGCAGAGTGGATTTACTAGCGGGGGCCGATATTTTGACGGGCGTTTTGTTGCGGACGCTGGTCTTAGCTTTGGTCGTGACCGGTTTCACTTGGTTTTTCACGGCAGTCTTTTTGATCGACTTCGCGACTTTTGAAGAACTCTTGGCGACCGGCTTCTTTTTCGCGGCCATGTTTGTTTCTCCTCAACGTTGCTCAAGTGGTTCGCCTGAGATCTTGTCGGACAACAGAAGCAGGCGACCTGTCTGTTCTACGAAATCAACTCAATCTTCCATTCAGTTTCTCGACGATTAAGCGGCCCACGTTCAAGGCAGCTGTTGCCGCTGGTGACGGAGCGTTGAGCACATTCACAACAAGGTCATTCTCTTGGATCACGAAATCATCAACGAGCTTGCCGTCTAAGCCAAGTGCCTGGGCTCGAACACCGGCTGGAGCGGGGTGCAGATGCTCGGCGCGGATGTCGGGCATGAGTCGTTGTAAAGCACGGACGAAGGCCGCCTTGCTAAAGGAACGCCACATCTCGCCGCAGCCAGTCTTCCAATGCTTGGCGGCCATGCGGATGAAGCCGGGATAAGTGAGGGACTCGAACAAATCGACGAGATTGATGTCGAGCTTTGTGTAGCCTTCACGCGCGAATGCCAAAACCGCGTTGGGGCCACATTCGACCCCGCCGTGAATCAGTCTCGTGAAATGCACGCCGAGAAACGGAAACTTTGGATCGGGGACAGGGTAAATCAAGTTGCGGCAAAGATGTTGGACGTCAAGATTGAGTTCGTAGTACTCGCCTCGAAACGGGACCACCTTGGCACTCGGTTTTGTGCCGCTCAGTTTCGCCACACGATCGCAGTGCAGTCCGGCACAGGTGATGACGCAGCGTGCCTCAAGATCCTCGGCAGAATTTTGAACGACCATCCGACCATTGGATCGACGCATTCCAGTGACACGCGCATTGAGTTGAATCAATCCCCCTTTTTCGCGGATGCGGTTCGCGAGCTTTTCGCAGACGGCGGGGTAATCAACGATCCCCGCTTCCGGGACATGAATTGCCTTGATCCCGGCAGAATGCGGTTCGAGTTCGCGCAGCCGTTCGGCTCCGATGATTTCACATTGCACGCCGTTGGCTTGGCCGCGTTCGTAGATGTTTTGCAGGTTTGCCAGTTCCGCTTCATTGATCGCGACGATCACTTTGCCGCAGATGTCATAGGCCACACCTTCTCGCTCGCAGAATTCGATCATCGCCTGTTTGCCTTCTCGGCAGTTGGTCGCGCGCAGCGAACCAGGACGATAGTAAATGCCGCTATGCAACACACCGGAATTTCGGCCGGTTTGATGGAAGGCGAGTGAGCCTTCCTTTTCGAGGATCGTGACTCGTGCTTTGGGGTAACGCTCCTGCAATCGGTACGCAGTCGCCAGTCCAACAATTCCCCCACCGATAATGGCGACGTCCGTCTGAGTGGTCATAGCGTGCGAATGCCTTGGACACGAGAACCGAATTGACTGAGCTACACCAATCCAGCAATCGGCTGGCCGTGGTAGAGGTGGTGCGGACGATTGAGTTCATCGTGCCAAGCGGCGGTCTCTGGGATGCCGAGAGCGTGATAGATCGTGGCCGCCATGTTCTCTGGACGCTGCGGATTGCTGGCGGGATAAGCGGCGATCTTGTCGGATGAGCCGATGACCGTGCCGCCGGGGACTCCGGCTCCGGCAAAGAAGACGCTTTGCACTGCTCCCCAGTGATCGCGGCCCGGCTGTGGGTACGATTCGCTGAGCAGAGACAGTTTCGGCGTGCGACCGAACTCACCAGCCATGACGACCAGCGTGCTGGCGAGCAGGCCAGTTGATTGCAGATCATCGAGCAACGCACACAACGCGCGGTCGGTGGGTGGCAAGAGTTTGTTCTTCAAGCGATGGAAGATGTCGCCGTGATTGTCCCACGTCTCGTTGCTGCCGAGATTCACTTGGACGAGATTGACTCCCGATTCGACCAATCGCTTTGCCATCAGCAGTGACCAACCGAAGCTGTTGCGACCGTAGCGGAGTTGAGTCGCCTCATCGGCGTTCGTCACATCGAACGCTCTCCGCACATCGCGTGAGGCCAGCAGCGAGATTGCTGATTGGCGATGGTCGTCGTAGCTCTGCCCGGCGGCGGAGCGTTCTAACTCACTGCGTTGCTGATCGAGTTCTCGTAGCAAATCAACTCGGCGGTTGACTCGACCAAGATTGAGATCGGGGGACAGCGAGATGTTCGGAGCTTGATAGACCCGCGCGTCCGGTTCCTTCGGCGACTTCTTGGTTTCGTTGGCGAATGTGTATTCGGGATATGCTCCGCGCCAGAAGGGATTGCCATACGGTGACGCTTCGATGAAGAACGGATCGCGATGACGGCCCATCAAGCCGCCGTAAGCACCGGGGATCACGCCGCCCGACCAATGGATAAGCCGCTCTGGTAACACAATCGCTGGAGGAAGATTGTTGCTGCGACGAGATACCGCGTCGCCGACGATCGACGCGATGCTCGGCCAGTCGCTTGGTCGAGAAGTTCGATCACCCACAAACCCGGGGGACGAGACGCTGCGTCCCGTCAGCATGAAATAATGTCCCAACGTATGATCGTTCGTCGGATGCGTCAGCGAGCGGAGTACCGACCAACGATCGCTCTGCCGAGCGAGTCCCGGCAAGTGTTCGCAGATGTCGAGTCCCGGCGTCTTCGTCGCAATTGGATTGAACTCGCCGCGAATTTCTGAGGGCGCCTCCGGCTTCAAGTCGAAACTGTCATGCTGCGACAATCCGCCCGACAGAAAAATGTAGATGCACGACTTTGCCTTGCTTGGTGTCGTTCCGGCCTTCGCGTTTGGCTCACTCGCGCCCGCCTCGCGTAACGCTGCCAGATGGTTTGCCCCCAGGCCGAGCAAACCAACCGCTCCTGCTTGCACGACCGCACGTCGAGTGACTGAAGGATGCCGCAGATTATTTGACTCGATCATCGCCTTACGCTTTCACTTCTCTCGATCAATCGGTCCCACATTGGTCCTTCGATCCCACCAGCAATTTACGTTTGACGAAACCCACACGACTTTCCGTGGCTTCGATTGAATTCGTCTAAAACATAGCTAACTCCAATCAAAATCGCAGCCAGACTCCCCTGAGATCGACCTTCCCATGTTAAGAATACAACTCAGCGACGACTGAAACGGAAATGCTGAGCTAGCTTTTCGTATCCGATCCGAGGGTTAGTTTCGGAAACAACAAGATTGGGAAAACAAACGCATTCATAAGTCGTGTTCGTCATTTTTCTGCCACTAACTCGTTTCTTCGAAGAGGATATCTCATGCGTACTCTGATCGTTTTATCTTGTGTGGTCGGGGTTATGATCTTTTTCGGCCTTCGTGCAAACTCAAACGACTCGCTTCGCCACAAAATCATTCTGTCGGAAGAGCGTGACCCCGACGGGAATATCATCGTCTTGACCCGCAGAATCATTAGTCACTCAACACAGCTAACATACTCGCTGGCAAGCTATGAGGAGACGATTTACTTCGGCGACGACCGGACACATCGAAAAGAGTGGACGAAAGGAATGATCGAACTTTCTGGTGATCGTCGTCGCGTATTCGACTTCGTTACAGAGACGTTTGACCGAAACGGTCGTTTGGAAACGCGATTTACGGGTAGCTTCGAACACGGCGAAAAAAAGGGGATTTGGGAGCACTGGAATACAGACGGAACGCTACGCTCTCAGACACTGGAATCACACGATGTGAAAGATCCGCTGCCGTCTCCGCGCCAGCGACGCGGAAAACTCGCAAAACTCGACGATGTCGTTTCGAGACGGCTCGCCTCCTGACCGCGACCAATAATCCTTAATCAAGTGACGACGCCGAGCTTGTCTCGCTGGCTCGCTGGCTTTTGCACTACGCGACGCCCTTATCTGAGGCGAGGGCTATCGTAGTGCATAAGCCCGAATCCACTGGGGCAAACTCAGTGGGGCAGGGAAACATCGCTTGATCGAAGACGAATCGCTAATTCGGACCACCGTTTCCGACTATCGGCGAGCAGCGTTGATCGAAGCCCGAATCGCTTTGACGGCTACATCGGCGCGGTAATTGGTGATCTTCTTGCCCCATTCGATCGTCTTTTCGACGGGGGCGAGATCGATGCCGTTGATCTGGAACTTGTTGGCAGCGATTCGTTGTTTCATTCGCACGCTGGTTGGATCGACGCTCAACATCATGGCCGAGATGGCGAAATCGTCGTGGATGTTGTCGTCGGTTTGCTTAATACCCTGTTCTTCGAGCCATTTCTTCACGTCGCCGTAGTTGTAGTACTCAGAGATAAAGTGGATGCGAGACTTGCCACCTTCCCATTGGGCGTTGAGCGTCTCGGCGACCGCCTTCAGGCCCGCACCGTTTCCGCCGCTGTCACCCAATAACACGATGTGTTTGAAACCGTGAGTCCGATAGCACGCGCAGATGTCGGTCAGCAGTCGCCGATAAGTATCCTCGGTCAGGCTGACGGTCGAGGGATAATTCATGTGGACGGTCGGCGGATCAATGTCACCCTCTGGCACGAATCCGACGATCGGAGCGATGAGCGCGTTTCCCAATCTGCGAGCGATCGCATCGGTGGTTGCTCGCAAGACGACATTGTGTTTGCCAGCGACGAGATACGGACCATTTTGCTCGATGCCGCCCGTCGCCACGAGGACGGTGTCTTTTCCGGACTTCATTGCGTCGCGGACTTCCATCCAAGTCATATCCTCAATGAAGAGCGTATCTGCGGCTTCAATTGGACGTATGCCATTCGGGTGGGGATTCACTGGACCGAACTTGGCTGTTTGAAATCCGATTGCAGAACCGAAGAGTAGTGAGAGCGCGATGAAGAAGAAGGTCTTACTCATGAGTGTCCTTTGGCTTTGGAGTTGGTACGGGCCTGTGATGTACGCGGCCCGCGCGCATTGAGTGTGTCCTGTTTCTGAGACGCACGCGGGCCGCGAGCGACACAATCTCAACGCACGGGCGCGATGATTCGCGAGGCGTTTTGTTTGTTGAGGTAGACGGTATTCTTGGCGACGACAGGATTCGCGGGGAATTCAAGCGCAAGCGGTTCTCCGGTGTTCGGGTTCGGCTCGAAGAATGGAGCGCCGGTGCTGGAGACGGTGACTCGAATGCGGTGTCCCTTTGCAAAGATCTGGCTGATCCAACCGACCTCGAATGCGACCTTTTCAATCTTGCCCGATTCAAAGAAGACCTCGCGTTCAAAGCCTTCGCGATAGCGGCCACGACGAATGTAATCGACTAGCAGGATCGAACGACCGTCAGGATAGACGTCGCAGACTCGCACAATGAAGTCGGTGTCCTTTGCCGACGATGAAACGAATAGCTCCGCTTTGACGAGGCCCGTCCACTCGACTGGTTCAGCAAGTGGCTCGGTCGTAAATGTGCGAACTTCAGCTTGCTCTTCAAACTTGCGAGCGTCCGCCGCGCCGGGGAAGCCTTTCGTGTTCGGGATATTCGCTGGTTTCAACGGATCGGCGAGATAAGTCGTCGTCGCATCGGCTTCCACAGGCAGCAACGTGTTGAGTTTGCCGCTGTCTCGAAAGTAGTACGGGGTCGATGTGCTGGACACCGGCCAATCATTCGTTTCACGCCAGACATTGCCGGGCGAGTTCTCCTCACCAGTCGCTCCCATGACGTAATAACGGACAGCTGGATCATGATCGACGATGTTGTCCTGCCCTTTCAACCAAAAATCGAACCAACGAATAAGATGAGCTTCGGCGTCGAACTTGGCATTCTCTGGAAAAGTCAACTCGCTGACTTTGTTGGTGTTTTTGCCGAGATACCCACCATGCAACCAAGGACCGATGAGTAGTTGCTGATGCCCGCGCGAATTCGGACCGGCTCGATGCTGTCGTCCGCGATAACTTTCGATCGAGCCAATATTCATGAAGTCGAACCAACTGCCGATCGTGAAGCACGGGACGTTCATCTTGTCGAAATGCCGCGAGCAATCCTCCTGTTTCCAGTAATCATCAAACGTCGGATGCTTAAACCAATCGGTCAACTGCAGCAGGTTGTGTTGTGGCTCGCGGCAGACTGTGCCCATTGTCTTGAAGCGTTCAGGTCGAGTCGTCCCGCCGATGCGGTACCCTTCGTGATACAGGCTCAGTCCCGTATCAATCATGTACTGAGCGACAAGATGCGGCGGCTTCGCGACGGCCAGAAAGTTCTGGGCGAATCCAGCTTGTGAGCTACCGAACGTGCCGATCCTTCCCGTTGACCATTTCTGTTTGGCGAGCCATTCGACCGTGTCATATCCGTCTTGCAGATCGCCCCAGCCGAGTGCTCGATAACCGACCCACGTCCCTTCGGACTTGCCCGCTCCGCGAAAGTTTTCGGCACACACGACATAGCCCGCCTTCGCCAAGCGAGCGTTTCCTTGCCGAGTTCCGGCCCCTTTCAAGTCGGCATAACGCTGCTCATACAACACCGGCCACGGACCATCTCCTTTCGGAAAATAGAGGTACGCCGATAGCTTGGCTCCGTCTCGCATCGGGATCATGACGTGCTCTTCGCGAACGCCATAAAGGTCAACGTTGTCTTGTGCGAAAAGACTCGATGCGGAGATGATCAAGCCGAGCCACATGAGTTTCAGCAGACGAGGAATGCGCATGATTGGGGTTCCAAAAGCGAGAATGCCGTAACAGTCGAGGCGACATCTGATTCATCTAGCGTTCAGACTGCAACTGTTCGCATCGAAATGGAGCTGTGAAATGTGGCCGCGAATTGGCTCCCGATTGTCTGAAAACCGTCCTTGGTTGATGCGGCTGATGTCATCATTGTTCGCCGGCGCCAATGTCGTAATGTCGCTGACGTCGCTGAGCACCGTTCTCTCCGCCATTCTCTGGGGAAGAGCGGCAGAGCCGTGCGTTTGGATCAGCAACCCTTTCGGAAATAGCGTGAGTGCTTCTGTCATTTGGAACACAATTCTGACGCTGTCGCTGGGACTGACGGGAGTCATGTGGCTCATCTCGGACGGCAATCACCTCCCAAATCGAGCGACTTGGCGTTCGGGATTGGGAGTCATTCTTCTGTTGCTAGGTGGGCAAGCGGTTTATGACTCGCTGGTCTTTGTGAAGTTGATTTCAACAGCGCAAATAGTCTCGTCGCTTCCGGTGCCACTGAGTGCGGTGGTCTGCATCGTCTTAGTTTGCAATTTGAATTTGGTGTTGCCGAGCCGCCGAGTGGATGATGCTTCTATGGCAAGTGACATAGAGAGAAGTGTGGAGACTCATGGCTCAGAGTGGCGTGTCACACGGTTGCGACTTGGGGACGTGATCTCGTTGCTGGCGGGAATGTCTTTCGGGCAAATGCTGATGATTCTGATGCACGTGCTGACGTTTGGTTCGACCGATTATCGACGAGAGGCGGACGTCGCTGTTGTGCTGGGAGCTCGCGTTTATGCGGATGGAACGCTCTCGTTGGCCTTGTTCGATCGGCTGCAAACCGCAGTCGATCTTTACGAAGCGAAGCAAGTCCGAACACTTCTGGTCAGCGGGGCGACCGGTATTGAAGGAGTCAATGAGGCTCACGCAATGCGGCAGTTCTTGATCGAAGCAGGAATTCCTGACGATCGGATCCTCGTCGATGACGCCGGAGCGAACACGTTGCTGACCGCTCGGAACGTGCGGCGGATCTTGGACGAACAACGGCTGACATCCGTGTTGATTGTCAGCCATTATTTTCACCTGGCCCGCTGTAAGCTGCTGTTTGAAGAGCACGGCATCAACAGCGTAACTGTCCCCGCTCGGATGAGTCGCCGATTGGTTTTCGAGTCGTATTTTGTGATGCGTGAGTGTGCTGGTTATCTGTGGTATGCACTGACTCGCCCGCTGCGATCGGTTCTATTGAAGGCTAATTGATAACGTCGTATCAGTCATTATGTACGACAAGATTTAGCGAGCCGGGCGGCGTCAGTCCCCGGACAATGCAGGACAAAATCAGTCCGGGGGAATAATGCGCCCGGCTCACCAAATCGGCATCATTCCTACGGCTCCGGCGTACTTTGCATCCGCACGCGCAGGCACTCGATAACCGGGCGAATTTGTTCGTAAGAGACTGCTCCAGTGAAGCGATCGAAGATCGGTCGCAGGCGATCGAGTCCTTCTTCCAATGCCGCGTCTTCAATCTGCTTAACCAAGGTCGCTTCAACCCACGGAGTGGGGTCGGTGATTTGTTCGTGTCGGATGAACTCTGTGAGATATCCACCGACTGTCGAAACCGCGCGATTCATAATCGCAGCAACTTCAGCGACCGACTTCCGCTCACGAAAGAAACGGAACGAGCCAATCGCCGAGGCCGAGGGACCGTCGAGTGAGTCCGATAATGGTCGTGCCGGTTTCGGAGCAGACTTTATTGGTGCATCGGGCACGAGGATGTCGGAGGCAATGTTGTGCTCACGGCAGTACTCGGCGATGCAGGTGATGAAGATCTCGCCGAAGTCTGCGAGCTTCTTTTCACCCACACCCTTCACATGACGGAAGCCATCGAGTGTGACCGGTCGGCGGCGAGCCATGTCACGCAGCGCGGTGTCGGTGAAGACGATGTAAGCTGGAACGGCCAACTCATCCGCTTTCGTGCGACGCAGATCACGCAGCAATTCAAACAGCGGCTTATCGACACCTTCCCACGAATCTTCGATGACCGCCGCTTGCGTCTTCGTCTTCGTTGCAGTTGCTGGCTGAATCAATCGCGGTGTTGCGTTCCCCTTCAACAGAGCCCAGCCTTCAGGAGTCACTTTCAGGTCGTGGTAATCTCCGGCTTTCTTCAAGAAGCCTTGGCCGACCAATTGTTCTATCCAATCGCAGATCGTTTTCTGGTCTTCGGCCGCTAATAACCCATACGTGCTCAGTTTGTCGTGTCCAAATTGTAGGACGTACTTTTCCTTCGAGCCCTTCAAGACGCGCGCCGTGTGAGTCATCGCGAACCGCTCTCCTTGCCGCACGACGCTCGACAGGATTTTCTGAGCGAGCACCATCGGGTCTGGAACCAAATCCAATTGGCCCAAGCAGACGTCACAAGCTCCACAAGATTCGGCCTGTCCTGATGGTAAATCTTGACCGAAGTAATTGACCAACACGCGATGCCGACAGATTGCGCCAGTGCAAAACCGAGACATCGCTTCTAGTGATTGAGTAGCAGCTTGCCGTGCTCCGTCAGATGGTAGTTCGTCAAGAGTCGATTTCCAGCGAATAAATTCCGCTCCCGAATACAACAGCGTGCAGTCAGCCTCCAAACCATCGCGTCCCGCGCGACCACTTTCCTGTTGGTAGTTTTCGAGCGACTTGGGCATCCCGTAATGCAGCACGAACCGTACATTCGACTTGTCGATCCCCATGCCGAACGCGACCGTCGCGACGATGATGTCGACTCGCTCTTCAATGAAAGCTTCTTGGTTTTTTCGCCGCTCGTGATCGGGCAGGCCGGCGTGATACGGCAAAGTCTTCATGCCGAGTTCGTTCAACGCTTGATGCAGCTTGTCTACGTCGTTGCGAGTCGTGCAGTAGATGATGCCCGACTCACCGCGATGTCGATCAAGCACTTCGCCAACTTGTGCGAGCCCTTTGCTGCGACGTTCCGCTTTGTAGATCAGGTTTGGTCGATCGAACGAGCCAACGAGCAGTTCCGGATCGCGCAGCTCAAGTGAGGCTACGATGTCTTCTCGCACGCGCTCCGTTGCTGTCGCCGTGTAAGCGTGAATGCCGATTTCAGGAAACGAGGTACGCAAGACGCGAAGCTGCCGATACTCGACCCGAAAATCGTGGCCCCATTCGCTGACGCAGTGTGCCTCGTCGATCGCGAACAGCGAAATCTTCAGGCCCTTCAGGAAGTCGATCGTCTTGTCTTGAACCAAGCGTTCGGGCGAGACATACAGCAACTTGATCCGCTCGGCCCGGATTTCGGTGGCCACGCGAAGACGGTCTTCCGCCGACATCGAACTATTGATGAACTCCGCCGCGATACCGCAGGTCTTCAGCGCATCGACCTGATCCTTCATCAGCGAAATCAACGGCGAGACCACAATCGCAATTCCCGGCAAGCACATCGCCGGGGCCTGAAAGCAGAGTGACTTACCGCCACCGGTCGGCATGATGACCAGCGAGTCGCGACCATTGAGTGCACACTGCATCGCCTGCTCTTGCAGCGGTCGAAAACCATCGTATCCCCAATAACGTTGCAGTGTCTCCAATAGCATGATGGCTGATCGTAGGGGAGTTCATCGCCAGCAAGCAACTCGCTCGGTCTCGCCATTCAAAGCGCGAGCGAGCACATGTAACCCGAAGCGTGAGTGAGGGCGAATGAAGCCAAGGCCCATCGCTCGCGTTCTGTGTGACGCAGGGGCTATCAACAATCCGGTTCATCGCACATCCGCCGTCTTCTCTGCCACTGCAAGAACTTCGACATAAGTCGTGTCGGCCGCGTTGCGACCTCGGCGATCGGTCGTATTTGTGGCGAGGCGTTGTCAGGTTGCGGAAGTCTGCTGCACGACGTTGCTGCCACTCCTTTGGAACGAGGTCGGTGCCCGTCGAATGCAAGAATGAATGCAGTTCGGACCGTTCTCGCCAAGTGGTGGAGACGTCATACAAGCTCGCGGTCCCTTTCGATTGATACTGCGTCGTCGTTTCGTGTAGCCGGACCAGCAAAGACTCTGCCTGCTGTGCATTCGAGGTGAACGCCTGCGTTCCGGGCTTTGAGTCTTGCAGATCAACGCTGGCCAGTTCGTAGTGAAACGCTTCGCGTAAGTGGCCAACTATCAGTAATCGGAGGTCACTCGCGACGGGGGCGCGCGTCTGACTCTCAGTAATCCAAGGTCAGTTTTCGGAACACCCCGTTGCGAGACTCTCAGTAATTCAAGGTCACTCTCTGAAACGTTTGGTGGGCGTTTTGTAGTCGTGAGTGGCCAAGAGGAGATGGTTGTGAGGATCCTTCCTTCGCAGTGCATAAAAACGAATCTGGCCTTTGGTCAGATCGACGTCGGCGCGGACCAAGCGGTGGATCCAGACTGGACTGACGTCGAACGTGTTTCCCAGCACGACCGCCTGGCCCTTGGCGTTTGTTTCTCGGACATAGATCGCGGTTCCTGTCAGCGACTGTTGCAAGTTCAGTCGCCAGTTCTTGGGGAACGGTCTGCGATCGGGAGCATCTTCGATTCGTACCGAGTAGCGTCGCCGATGAGCATCGACAAAGCGGTTCGATTGAGCCACCACCTCGTCACAATTGTGGAAGTGAAAGCGCGACCAAACCGCGTCTTGCCAGCGTCGGTTGAAGGCTTCGATATCGGCTTGAAATCCGCGGCACAGCGGCGGCGCGAACACCGGCGTGACTTCCAGCGACAAACACATTCGAGTGACTCGGCCCAGGCTGTCGGGCCACCGATGAGTTCCATGAAAGACCGTGCCGTTATCGAATTTCGCGTAGCGGGGAAGTCCCACCTCACGCCAATGTTCGAGCACGCATTCGACCGTGACTTTCGCGGTGATTTGTGCGGCTGGCCAAGCCGCACACAGTCCTCCGTGCAGGCTGATTCCGGTCAACACATTCACGTCGATCCCACCGCGAATGACCAAGTCTTCGATGGCGTCAAAGTTGTCCATCTCGGCGCGTTTGTCAGAGACATCGGACAAGAACCATCCCGGAGGAGGTGCCTTTCGCCGAACTCGTTTGCGGCCATCCAAGGCACCACGTCGCGACAAGATTCGCGCCATGGTGGCGACGGCCGGAATCACTCGCTCACCGCGTTGTTGCAGCTCTCGCTGAATCGCTTCCGATCCGTACTCCTCCAGATCGCTCTTGGTTCGCAGTTGCCGCCGGATGATTAGTCCTGAAACCAGCGAACTTTTTCTGGAAAGGGTTCTGGTTCGAGTCACAAAAAAGAAATCCCTCGGTGATTTGTGGTGTTTGAGGATGGTCAACAAATCATCGCATACCAG
>JAPLNX010000180.1 GCA_026400935.1 Planctomycetia bacterium
AGGATTTCCAGTTGCCGCTCCGTCGCCTCAATCCGCACTGCCTTCCTTGGCATCGCACCACCCTCCGTTAAAGGTGATGCAGTAATGACACAAACTCGCTTTTTATGGAGGATCAATTCTCGGTCGTGGTACTAGCGCGATTTGGACAAGCCCGGTAGATTAGGCCATCTCAAGGAGGAGATCTCATGGTTGCATACACTACAGCACTTCGCGGCGAGGTGCTTGCCGCGTGCGTTGCCAACGAAGGGACTCGTGTCGTCGCGCTTCGTTTCGAGGTTTCTGAATCGTGGGTGCGGCGAATCAAACAACAGCATCGTGAGACGGGTCAGATTGTGCCGAAAACAGCAGCCCTGTGACAACCGAAATGGCAAGCGTGGGCGGACTGGCTGGTGGCAAAGATAACCGCGCGGCCGCACATTTATCTGCGTGACCTGCAAGCCGATTCGAACCAGGATCGCGGCAAAGAGGTTTGCCTGATAACGATCCGCAGTGCTTCTCGAGCGCTCGATCAATCGCGAAAAAAAGACGCTGATTGCCCAGGAGCAAGATCATCCTGATGTGACCGAGCAGCATCGTGGCTCCCGTCTTAACGCCTGGCGACATCGTCGTGATGGACAACCTTTTCCGGCCACAAGGTGACCGGCATCCGCGAAGCGCTCGAAGCTGCCAGTGCTGAGTTGCGCTACTTGGCCAATTGCTCTTTGATCTCTTCGACTCGTTTCAAGTTGACACCTTCAGGTTTCTTGTCGAGTAACCAGTCTGCATCCATTCGAGCTTGCTCGAGTCGCTTGGAGAACGCGCAGATCTCGAACCGCATCGCGCGGTAGTCCGCGGCGTCGGGGTCGAGCGTCAGCATCGTATCGACGTAGCGATACATCGCGTCGACATCCTTTTCATTTTGAGCCCCGCGCAGCAGGTTGCTCATGACGCGGATGAGGATGTCTCGGCGTTTCGACGTCGCAAAGTGTTCGTCACGAGCGGGACGGTTTGTATTTTCAAAGACTCGCTCATCGGCCTTAGCGCGAGTTAAGAACTCGCCCCCTTCAAAGACGTCAATCAATTGTGATTCACCTTCCTTCGGTTCATGCCGCGTGACGAAGTGGCCGGGCAAGCCGACGCCGACCAGGTTCAGCCCGATCCGCTGGCCGAGTTCGATGTACAAGATCGAGAGCGTGATCGGCATCCCTTCGCGGTCGTCGATCACTTCGTTGATGTGGTTGTTCGACCGCGCGTAGTAGCTCAACCGTCCGCCATGGAAACCGAGTTCTTCAAAAAAGAACTTCTTGAGCGCCGCGAGCTTCGAAGCATCGTCCGCGTTCTCCGGCAGCGTCTTCTTGAGGTCCGCGCCGAGCGTGTCGATCTCGCGGCGATAGTCCTCGACGTCGAGTTCTTCGTTGTCGAGCGCCGCGATCCACAATGTGGCGGCGAGCAGGTCGATCTTGTCGTCGCCGCCGTCGGTCACTTTACGCAGCTCGACCTGCACTCGTTCGGTGTAGACGTCGTTCGCCAGTTGCTTCAGCCGCTCGGCCTGTTGTTCGAACTCGCGGGCTCGTTCGCGCAACGCGGCGGATGCGGCGGGGCCTTCGGGAGCCAGCCGATTCAACACCGACTCGCCAGGAGTTTGCCGCGACGTCACGTCCTTCACGATCTCCGCCACACGACCGATCGCTTCCGGCGACGGATGATGCGACGGGACTTCCTTGCCGACGCGGAAGCTGCGGAACTCCGCTTCCGTGTGCCGAAACTTCGCCAGCCCGATCTGCCCGCTCGTTAGCTTGTCGTCTTCCGATTCAATCACCTGCGTGCCGTTCACGAAGCAGCGGATGCGATCCTTTTCGATGCGGACTTTGATCTCGTTCCATTCGTTCGGGCGATACGCCTCGTTGCGGACCTCCTTCAACACCTGCCACTGAAACACGTCCGACCCGTTGAACCGGCTGAGCCGCAAGCCGCCGTTGCTGGGATAAAAACCGTAATGCTGCTCGCCGCCGTCCGAGTGAAACACAAGCCCCGCCGCGCCGTCCTCCGGCTTGAACTTCACATGCACCGAAACCTCGAAGGGTCGTTCGGGCGGCGCTTGCTTCGACAGACAAAGCGATCGTCCGCCCAAGCCTTGTCCAAGTCCTTCGACCTGAATGCGCCCCGCTCGTTGACGCCAGCGAGCTCCGAACAGCGGAGTCCACTCGCGCGGATTGAGCGCGCCGATCGTGAGCCACCGGGCCATCGGAATCGGGTTCGGTTTGTCGAGCAGCGGCTTGAGCGACTTCACTGCGATCGCAAATCCGAGGTTGTTCGTCACGAGCGATTTCAACGTGATCACGCCGAGTACTCTCCCCGCCCGATCGACCAATGGGCCGCCACTGTTTCCCTGCTCGATCGGCATCGCCAGTTGCAGCATCGGCCGGTTTTCAATCTCGCGCTTTCCGCTGATAATCCCCTCCACCACGCTGTGCTTCAGCCCTAGCGGATTCCCCATCGCGACCACCGACTGCCCGTCCTTCGCCGCGTCCGAATCGCCGAGCGCCAACGGTTTCAAACCCTTTTGGTCGATCCGCACGATCGCCAAATCGAGCTGCCGATCCGACGCATGAACGGCAATCACATCCCGTTTCGTCCCGTCCGCGAACTGCACCGAGATCGGCCGCCCCTCCCCGATGACATGAAAGTTCGTCGCGATCAGCCCGTCTTCCGAAACGACGAACCCCGTGCCGAGTCCTTCTTGCTTGCCGTCTCGGCCGGTGAAGCTGATGACGACGATCGACGGCTTGAGATCGCCGACGAGTTCCGCAGTGGTCCGATCGGGCTTTGGTTCGTCCGCGAACACGTCATTTGTTAGCCAGAGTAGTAGGCACATTCCCAAAGTCATGCGAAACGCAGTCGTGTTCCACAAATTAAGGAAGCGAAGGCGATCCGACTGAAACTCCGCAGCGAAAGGGTAGATCATGCATTACGCCTTGTGTCATTCGGTCTCAAATGGAGCACCGCAGTTTCACGTGATTATGTCACTTCGCAGGTGATGCCCACTCCAGATAACAGTGCATTCCCCCGCCGAGAAAGCTCTGTTGCATTTTGACTGTCCGCTTTGCTTTTGGACCATTGCAGGAAAAGATGGCCGCAGTCAATTTGAGCTTGATGAAGGTCCGCCGTACCAACAACCGCCGGCTCTAACTCGTGCAGCACCTTAAATGCGATCGCCCGCACAGTTGAGGCGATATTCGTCGGAGCTGACGAACTAGCCATTGCAGCGCGTTTCAGAAACGGTATCGCGATCTCTTTGAAATCCTTCAAGAGTTCAAACTCAAATGCTCGAATCGCAACTACAGAAACGATGGCGTTTTTACTCGGACAGTACGTCGCGAGCCTCAGAACTAGATCGTTTCGTTCCAGTGGTCGCTCATGGATCGCTTGGTTGATGACATGAAACACACTCCTCACGGCGTGTTCGAATTCGTTGTTCCATTCATCAATAGACTGTGCAGCCCATCGATCCATCGCAATGAAAGCAGCTAAAAGAAGATCGTCAGAGACGATTTCAACAACACCGACCAAGAAGAATGTTTTTGACCATTTTTTTCGAAAATTCTCCTCGTCCGCTGAATCCAGTGACGCAAGGAATTCCGACACGTTAATTCGAGTTCCCATCATTTCCTCAAATCAATGTCGGTGTATGAGCTCGCATTCACAACTGAGTTGCGTGCATCCGATACCGTTCACACTCACGCTTTGTCTTGCAGCTTGTAGATTCGCACGGCGTTGTCGTGGAACAGCTTCTTCTGGAAGTCGAGCGGCTTGTCTTTGACGATTTCCTTCAGCGCGGAAATCCAATCGGCCAGTGGGGCGGTCAGCGTGCAGACGGGCCAGTCGCCGCCGAAGAAGCAACGGTCGATGCCGAATGTTTCCAGACAGAAGTTGACGTTCGCCGCAAGGTCTTGCGGCTTCCAGGCATCGGCCTTCGCAGTGACGATGATGCCGGAAATCTTGCAGAACATATTGGGGCGAGCGGCCGCTTCTTTCATGCCGGCCATCCAGGTGTCTCGCGCTTGTTGTTTGTCGGCAGTCACTGGCATGTTGCCGCAATGGTCGACAATCAACCGCGTCTTCGGAGCGAGGTCAGCAAGCTTTGCTCCGTCGCCGATCTCGTCGGGCCTCATGCAGAGATCAAAGCTCTTATCCATGTCGCCGAGCAGTTTGACGTTGTCGACGAAGGTCTTTTCGAGACACATCCCTTTCGGACGATCGTCGTCATGCAGCACCGTGCGGACGCCGTTGATGCGACGGTTCTCGGCATACGGCTTCATGTAATTGGCGAACTCCGCCGATTGAGGTGAGCCACCAATGATCGCTCCGACCATCGGGTTATCGTCATGGCGGCAGAGATCGAGCACGTACTCCGCTTCAGCCGCTTGTTGATCCGCAGCAACATTCACTTCCATGTAGACCGTCTTCACCACTTTGTGCGAGCCGATCAGCTTCAAATAATCAGCCATCAAGTAGCTGCGATTAATCTTCTGAACGGCGTCTCCCTTCAACCAAGCCAGGTTGAACTTGGTCAAATCCCAAAGATGCTGGTGAGTGTCGACGATTGCCAAATCGTTCTGATTCACGGCGGACCCTTTCTTGCGGATGACTTGAGCGGGACGATCTTCCGCGGCAAGTGATGTATTCAATGTCATGCACGCACCGGCGGCGACTCCCGCAGCTTCCAAGAACTCACGACGTGACGATTGAGCGACCATGGGCATCTCCAGCAATGTTGGATTGAGATTCACAAGTGGGTGTGATGGTAACGGCGGAGGAACGAAGGCGGAAATGTGAGCTTAGGGAGTTTGCAATTAGTCAGACCTGAACAAGATCAAGTTCGTCAATTAGAGGGAACTCGCAAGCGTTTGGCGGCGTGTTATTTGCGCAGGGGATTGACGGCCTTGGAAGGGAGTGAATTTGACATAGCGAGAAAGTCAAAGTCCGTGTTGTGGTCTGTCCGCAGAGGGATACGGAGTTTGATCGGGCGCGCGAGTTGTGACGAGGACTCGTCGATTGGTCGGAGGCGGATCGGGAGTTATCGGTGTGAGGGAATTCGGTTGATACCACCAGTGTGGATGTTGCGTGTCGCCGCGGATGAATCCGGAAGGCACGATTGGAGTCTACGGTGAAGCGGTTGAATGCCACTCAGCCCCAATTTCTTGCCGCGTCACAAACGGGTCTCGGAGAGCCTGTGATTGTTTCGTGGAGCACGTTTTCAACGTGCTCGAAAACAGCCTGATTGGGCACGTTGAAAACGTGCCCCACGTCATTAGTTCACAAGCTCGGAGCGAGGAGCGGTGGTCGTGTGTGGAACGCCGTTCGCGATAAGCGACCGAGATGAGGCGGTGACGTGGGCGCGAATCAGGAAACACTACGAATTACGGTGTTTCGGTTGATTTTGCACCGTGGAACCGAACACGCCGCGCGTGCGGCGACGCACGGAGATGTGCGGCTTTCCTCAACAGAGTCAGGGAGAAATCTGACTGAATCGGCCTCAAGCTTACGGAGATGTTTTATGAAACGCTTCGCGTTGTTGCTCACACTCGTGTTGACGATCACGGCTGTTGCCGTTGTTGCGGCAGACAAAGAGAAGAAGAAATCGACGGACAAACCCAAGGAACCAGAAGCGACTCAAAAGGAGGCGGAATCAGACCGTTGGATGCACGTCAAATTGGATGCGGCTCAACATATCTTCGCAGATCTGACTCACGGTGATTTGGAGGGTGTCAAAAAGCAGGCTCAGAAAATGTTGGTCGTCAACATTCTGGAAAACTGGTTGAAGAGCAACGAGTTCACCAAGAAGTCAGCCTACCAAGGTCAGCTCAATGCGTTTGAGTTCGCGAACAAAGAACTGATTCGCCAAGCGGAAGATGACAACCTCGACGGAGCATTAGATGCGTGGGTCAAGTTGAGCCGATCGTGCGTCGAATGCCATAAGTTGATTCGAGACCCATCGAAGTAAAAACAGCATGAGACCATCGTCACCAAGCGACGTCGTTGAATTGATTCCTCAAACGGAATTCCGTGTGGACGACCTGCGAGCGGACATCCCCGACGAGCAAGCAGCAAAATCCAAAACACGAACGATGTCGAAGTCGATCATCAACCTTGTGCTCGATGCGCTGTTGTTAGTCGCGGCAGTCTTCTTGCTGTGGGTTTCGGTTGTGATGCGGATGGTGTTTCCAGCCCCCACAAAAGCCGATGGCTGGGTTTTGTGGGGGCTGTCTTTCGACCGTTGGCACGACGTGCAATTCACGACATTGTGCGTGGTCGCCTTGCTGGCACTGGAGCACTTGGTACTTCACTGGAGTTGGGTCTGCGGCATCATTTCCACGAAGATTTTGCGAATGAAGAATCGGCCAGACGAAGCCAATCAGGCGGTCTATGGTGTCGCGACCTTTATCGCACTCTTGCTAACGCAGTTGGCGGGACTCGTGGCTGCAACTCTCGCCGTGAAGCGATCAACGATGTGACGTTGATTCTGCCGATTGTGGACAAAATGGACAGGCCGCCGGTTCGCCGCGATCAAGTGATTGAGCCAATGTGACGCCGCGAGTGATCGTCAGCAGACCTGTGGCCACAACCGCCCAAGCAGCGAGCGACATCATTCGCTTTCGAACATCGAGTCCGAACATTCCAGGAGCCAATCCAGTCGCGACCATCAACGGAATGGTTCCCGCTCCGAACACAAGCATGGTCGTGGCCCCGATGGAAATCGACTTGCTCTGTGCGGCCATTGCCAAAAACGCATAGACGAGGCCGCATGGCAGCCAACCAGTCGTGAATCCAGAGATAAAGATCGGCAAGAGTTGTCCGCTTCGTAACAACGAAGCGAAGCCGGATCGAATCAGGCACGGGTGCTTTGCTTGCGAGCGGACTCCTCCCCAGAGTCCAGTGGCCTTAAGTCCTTCCCAAAGGAGCAGCGATCCTGCAAGTAACGCGAGTGCTGCCTGGCCCCATTCAACGGCTGGCATGACTCGCGTGAAGTGGCGACCGAATCCCGCCACCAAGCCGCCAAGCAGCCCATAGGTGCAGAGTCGCCCCGCCGAATACGTCAGTTGTCGCATCAGGTTCGTTCGCCACAAAACTGCGGACGCACCGACGGTCATTGCAAAGCCGCCGCACATCCCCACGCAGTGCGAAGAACCAAGCAATCCCCCCGCGAAGATCATTGGCCAGGTCAATTGTTCGAGCATGTTGCCGGTTCCGAAAGACTCATTGAAGACCGCACAACGACGAAGCTACTGATAACCATCAAGAACGCAGCGATCGCGGGATTCAAATAGCCGGACGCTGCCAAAACGATTCCGGCCGTGTTGTAGCCGAAGGCCCATGCGAGATTCCGACGGATCGTGCTGACCGTACGTCGCGCGAGCGGAATCGCGAAGGACAGTTGCGACAAATCATTGTTTAGCAAGCAGACTGCCGCCGCATCGCGTGAGACATCAGTGCCCGCCCCAAGTGAGATGCCGATATGAGCCACCGTCAGCGCCGCTGCATCGTTGACGCCATCGCCGACCATGCCGATTCGGGTGGGTGGCACGCCCTGATGAATTGCGAAGGGCGTTCGACTCAGCCAAGCCCTTCGATGACTCAGGGCGTGCCACCCAATGTTCTTTGCGGGTCCACGTAGCTGCTGGCGACGACGAATGAACTCGGCCTTTTGATCGGGGAGCAGTTCGGAATAAACCGGTACGGCAAGCTCCTTCGATAATCGTTCGCCGCGTGAGAAGTGATCTCCGGTCAACACGCTGACCAGCATATCCTCATGATGGCACCAGTCGATCAGTTCCTGAGCCGTCGATCTCAGTGATTCGGCAAATACAAACACCGCACGCACTCGACCCGACCAGCCCAGCAACGTGAATGGTTCGCCTTGTGTGGCGATCGCATTGATCTGTTGCTGAAGTTCCGGTGAGATTTCGAAATCGCACTGCGTCATCAATCGCCCGTTTCCGAGTGCGGCCATGAAATCTGGCAACTCTGCAACGACGCCCATGCCCGAACGAACCTTGAGTTTGGGGATCGTTTTCGCTGTACCAATCCGATGGATTAGCGAAGTAACAGGCGTGAGAACTGCCAAATTCGCAAATGCTTTCGCTGGCGCTTCGTGATGGCGTTTCTCGTCGTCACGCCAATGGCAGATCGCTTGCGAGAATGAATGCGATGACGAAGATGCCAGCATCTTGGCCATCGCGACTACGTCATTGCGTAACGTAGTGTCGTCGGTCAGAAGTTGAGTGACCCTCGCTTCGCCGGTTGTGAGCGTGCCGGTTTTATCGAGGCAGAGTTCACAGATTTCGGCCAGTCGTTCGAGTGCCTCGCCGTTGCGAAACAAAATTTGCCGCTTCGCTGCGACTCCGATCGCTGTCCATACCGCCAACGGAGTTGCGAGTCCAAGTCCACACGGGCACGCGATCAACACGACCGCTAATGCGCTCATGACGCCACGGTCCAATGAGGTCTGCCACCAATGAAACAGTAAGGTCAAGAATGCGACCGCTGTGATCATCGGAAAGAACCAACCGGAAACGCGATCGCTCAATCGTTGATAGGGGCCTTGCGACTTACGTGCTTCTCGGACGGCAGCGACTAGTCGAGCGACGGCTGTCTGCGACGGGGAAGTCGTCAGTTCTAACAACACATCGCCGTCGAGATTCAATGTGCCGCCGAGAATACGATCGCCTTTTTGTTTCGAGACGGACCAACTCTCTCCCGTCAGAACTTGCTCATCCACACTGACCGACGATGACAACAACAAACCATCAGCGGGAAATCGCTCGCCAGCGAGAACTCGCACGGTGGCAGGAGGTAACACTTCGGCCAGCGGGATCATGCAGTTGCGGCCATCGTCCGTGACCAAGCGGACTCGATCTGGCAGTAACCGCTCGAGTTCGTCGAGCGCTTGCGTTGCCTTCAGCTTGCCGGTTGCTTCCAGCCAGCGTCCCAGTGTCACCGTGACGAGGATCACGCAACCAACTTCGAAGTAGACATCACCTCGCTCACGCACAACCGACACCGCAGAGTATCCAAACGCGGCCAACACGCCGGTCATCAACAGTAGATCAGTCGAGAGTCGACCGTGTCGGACATCGTCGATTGCGTTTGCCAGCAACGGTCCGCCCAATAAGAACAGAACCGGCAGCGAAAACAGCAAACCGAGATATCGCAGCAGGTTTAAGTAACTCACGGAAAGTGCGTCGGTGGCTTCGCCGTAGACCGTGTCGGACCACAAGGCCATCGTGAAGCAGACGACATTCAGCGTGAAAAAAATCGCGAGCCCCAGCTTCGTCAGCGTCCAAACCGCTGCGCCAGTTTCACCTCGCTCACGGGTGACTTCGGCCGCGAAGCGGCAGCCGTAACAGCAAAACAACGGACCGTCGTCTTTCGGTTCATGTCGCCAAGAACGCCCAACAGGCAGACCGCAGTAGGAACAAGAGTGGGGCATGATGGTGAACGATCAACGTAGCCGTCACGCTCCGCGCGACGAGTCGCACGGCTGGCTAGAAGTTCGATTTGAGATCAGTTTGCAGATATGGTTGGCACGTCTGGACCTTCGGGAAGCACGTGGTTTTCAGAGTTGATCGCGATTCCCACACCCTTCGCGATGGTCCAGACGTGGCACCCGAATCCACAAATTGGCCAGCCGCGTGATGGCCAAGTTACGGCGGAGTCACGAGTTCGACCTTTAGTGCCGGTAACAAAAACGAAAGCACATAACCCACAACGAAGACCCAAAACAGAACCCACATCAAGTGGACGTACCACGGAATTCGGTTGCTGATGTAATGATGAAAGCGATTTTCAACTTCGGGCGGCGATTCTTCGAGTTGGGTCATCGTGCGGTCTCCGTCTCACGGTGGTCGAGCCACTCTTCGGTTTCCCAAAATGTGTTCTTGGGTGCTTCGATATCGTGGAACATGCCACGCATCGTGGCCCAAGCGAGCATGCAAAAGAATCCGAGGCTCGCCAACAAGTAGTTCACTATCGGAGTGACCGCGAACATGCCGTCTGTGTTGCCTCGAAAGATGTGAATGAACTCCAGAAACTTCCCACCGAAGCCATAGAGGCATGGGAGCAGAATCGTGAACGCAAGGATGACCGTGAAACGCCAATCAGAGCGTGAGGTGTTGGATTGCATGAATGTTCTCGCGTTTGTTTGAAAATGTTTGTGCGTCATTCATTGGGTTTTGAATTGGGGACTTCCGCAGGCAGTGGTGCTGGCTGGTATTGTTCGTAGTACGGATAACTTTCGAGCCACGAGCCGAGCCATTGGATGTATGTGAGGACGGCGAGGCCGCGTGCGTTGGGCTTGTCCGGTGACCCATCAAAGAACCATGGGTACTGTGGCATTGGACTCCCTTCAGACAGTGATGTCGGCTTGAAGAGATGGACCGCCTGCCAATCGTTCGAACGACGACCACCTTCGCGCGAAAGATCGGGGCCAACTCGGCGAGTGCCGAACATCACTGGTCGCTGCAGTTCGTTCTGGTATTCATAACTGCGAGAGACTGGTCCCCACCTTTGCTCTTCATTGCTAACGGGCCGCACGAACTGGCTGTGACAATGCCAGCAGGCTTCGCCGACGTAGAGCTTTCGGCCGAGCCGCAGTGTGTCAGCAGTTTTTTGATTGAACCATTTCTCGCGAGCAGCGACCTCTTCAGGAGGTTTTCCGTAGGCTTTTTCAAACGAGTCAGGATACCTCCTAGCAAGATCCTCGAACTGATATCTCAAGTTACCGTTAACGAGATTCTCTACAGCCAGTTCCGGTAAGTCTTGATACATCAGCGCCGGTACGACTGCATTCGAAACGAACGCCAGTCCGAAAAACGCCAGTCCGGCGATGGCCAGTCCGAAAAACGCCAGTCCGGCGATGAGCATGATGCCTGCTTTTGATTCGAGCATGAAACACTCCAAATGCGGGGACGACCCGCGAATAATTTGGTGAGCCGGGTGGCGTTAGCTCCCGGACACACATTCCTTAAACCGTCCGGTGGCTAACGCCACTCGGCTCGCCAGAAAAAACGGCCGCAACATTCAACGGACTTAGCTGCCACGTCTTCCAGAGATTCACACAAAAGAGGACTTGCCCGGTAAACATCGCGATTCCCGCGAAGATGCGAACGATCCAGAACGGTTGAGAAATTTCGACCGACGCATCCCACGGTTGAAGTGCGGCCCAGCTCCAGCCTTGGAATAACCCGGCGAGCGTCAGATCGAGCGCCATCACGAACAGGCCGACTGCGGATAACCAAAAGTGCCATTCACAAAGCTTAGGGCTGGCCCACTCGGTTTTGAGCAGGCGCGGGAACAAGTAAGTCATGATCCCCAACAACCACTGCCCAAACACACCGAACATCACGAGGTGTGCGTGGCCGACGACCCAGTCGGTGAAGTGAATCAAAGCTTGGAAGGTCAATGTCGTCTGCAGAGCACATTGAGCGCAGGTGATCGCGTAGAACACCATCCCGGTGAAGAACCAGCGGATCGGAAGATTCGTCGCGAGTGCCCGACTGGAACCCTTCAACGTCCCGAAGAAGTTGACGATCACCGTCAGCACAACCATCTCCACGGCGATCGTCGAGACGATTGCTCCGTATTGCAGAAACATGGGAATTGGCGTGTAGAGGAAGTGGTGAATTCCTTGCAGTGGATAGAAGAACGCCAAACCCCAGAATCCGACCATCGACATGCCGTGGCTCCAGATCGGCTTTTTCAACAAGATCGGGACGAAGAAGTACATCGACCCCCAACCCAGCGGTGTCACGAACAGACCCACGAGATCGTGAATAAACAAACCACCGACCGCTCCGGCACTGGTTCCGCAGACGAAATACTGTGGCACAAAATTGCCCATCGCGTATGTCAAGAACGTCCAAACAAAGGCGGCGAGGAAGTACCACAGTGTGACATACATTGGACCTTTGATCTTCAAGATCGGAGCCATGAAGTTGACAGCGACCAATCCCAAACCCAGTTGCGCGACTGGATCGATCCACACCGGAGTCTCACCCCATTCGAGCCCTTGAGCTTCGCCGAGCAAGATTCCACCAGCGGTCGAAAGCACAACGATTTGCCATGCTCCAAAGATGAGATAGGACAATGGACGACTCAGCACAGGGCGCAGAGTTAGCCTGGGGACAATCCAATGCAGATTGCCAAGAAAGGCGTTGGCGATGAACCCGTAAGCCACGGCGTTTGTATGAATCATGCGCCAGCGTCCCGGCGACAGTAGCTCGATACCGTTGAACGGATTGTGGCGAATCAATTGAAACGCCATCACAAATCCGCCGAACATCGAGATAAACAGATATGCGATTGAGGCTAAGAAGTACCAGACGACGAGCCGCTCTTCGATCAGATCTCGATTCGGCGGAACATCGCGGGTGAGTGATTCGTTGGTCATTGGTCCGTTGCCTTGGTCAGTTGTCAGTTCGCGTTGTGATCAGGATTGGTCGATGCTGAATGTTTTGTTTAGCGATTAGCCGCCAGGCTGAATGGGGCTGCTATCGACCGACGAGCGCGACTCATTGTTGGGCTTGGTTGAAGCCTCGTAAGGTAAAAATTTGGCGAACGGAGCGAGCAGCGCCATCGTCCAACCGAAGACGAGATGTGTTGCTGCGGCCACCCACCATGGGAGGTATTTTCCGCTGGTAATCCAATCGCCTCCGAAGAGTTGGGGTTGCAGCCAACTGAGGACTCCGTAAAAGCCAACCAGCCAGATCAGCAACGAAAGCGCCGTCGCAACCAGCAGGCGATTGAATGTTCTTCCATTCGGCGTTAGTCGAGTGAGTCCGATATGGAACGGCATGCCAATCAGCATGCCTGTTACCAAATACAAACAGCTTCCGAACGCGAGAATCATCCCGTCGCGCACTGCAGGGACGTTCTTGGCGGTATCGGCCAATGCCAGCGCATCGGCTCCCAACGGGAATGTGAGATAGACTCGAATGAGTTCCAGCGGATGTTTACCAGCGATCGGCGCGAGAACCACATTCATTAGCAATGCAGCGGCGGCACCGACCACTCCCAACAGGAATCCCGACGTGGCGTGATACGCCCAGTAGTACGACGTCGGTTCCCACGATTCCTCAGTCGCGATCTCGCCGAGTTCTTGTTCAAGAAGCTCAACCTTGCGTTTGAGGCGTTCGAATTCTTCATGTTTGGCAGAGAGGTCCACGGGATCTCCTTTAGATTGCGCCCGTCGTCAATTGTTCGTTGTCTGCGCTTCGCTGTTGCGGGAGTTTTTCGTACTGAGCGGGTCACTCAGAGAGCCATAGAAGGACTGCGAGTCGTGAGACTACGTCCTTTACAAAGTCTCACGACGTCCCACCCTGCAATGACAGGAAGACTCATTTGAACGGTGCGATGCTTCCCGCTTCCAAAATTTTGCCACGACGCCGGTCGCTGGAGACATGTAAAACATAGGCAACCAGATTCCACACAGTTTCCGGCTCAGTAGCCAGTGCCTGTTGAAACGCTGGCATTGGTGTGCCGTTGATCCCAGCAAAAATGCGGCGATAAATATCCATTGGCTCCTGACCACCGCGCAACATTCCTGACGTCAGGTCCGCTGCTCGCGTTGGATGTCCCCACGAATCCTTGAGATCGCCACGCAGGTTGTCGGGCGTCTGCCCTCGGCCATCTTCGCCGTGACACTTAACGCATCCGCGAGTCAAGAACGCTTGCTTGCCAGCAATGATGTGGTTGGCTTTGAACTTCGGCTGAGGTGTTGCAGCGACAACGGACGCCTCATCCGCACGTTCCCATGCCGCCAAGATATCGCTGACTGCTTCCGGTACTGCGGCGCGATCAACTTCGTCATCCGCTTCCGCAGCGTTGACCACGAGTAGCTCTAGCTCTCCGCGGTGAGTCAGCGCGATCACCCAATCAACAGCCGCCTGCAGTTCCTTTTCAGGAAGCAAGTTGAACGCCGGCATTGAGGTGCCCGGGATCCCCTTTTGCACTGTTCGCACGAGATCTCTTCGCTGCGGTTTGTAACCGTATGGCGTTGATGTGAATTTGAAAACGCCACGCCGATAGTCACGAGGCTTAGGGAGCAATGACGCCGCAGTCGCCCCTTGGCCGTCTCCATTGGTGCCATGACATTGCACGCAACGCTTCGAGTACACCGCACGACCGAGTGCCAACTTGTTCGTAAGTATTCGCCGAAGGCGTGGGTGTCAGAAAATGGCCTGCCCATGAATTGCGAAGTTGGAGTAAAAGGTCGGGCGTCATGGACGACACCCAGCTCTTATCTCCGGCGAGTTTTTCGATCGCTGAGTTGTTGACAGTC
>JAPLNX010000212.1 GCA_026400935.1 Planctomycetia bacterium
ACGAAATCCCAACAGATGCCACATCGCCGGACCATGCAGCTCCAGCCACTGCACCGCCGGCTGAAATCCTCGAAAACCACACAACGTGGAACAAACCACGGCCGCCAACATGGCGGACAACGGATGACGCTTTCCATAGCGACCGCGCGGATCAGGAACTCGCTGAAGAACCTCCAGCAAGCCCACTGCGGGCGATTGATTCACGGCAAAACCTTCCCAATACCTCCGGTCCAACAACGGCAAGACGTGCGTGCCTCACCCAAACCACGTTTTCTCTTGCGTATTCTGCGCCATACTTCCAGCAAGGCAAATTAGCTTGCCCTGCTGATCTGCCGAAACACATTTCACGGCTGACAGATACCTCACGCAGTCGTGAATGAGATGTTTAACCGCACGCCGCAGGCACGCGCGTTTCAAAACGCGCGTGCCTGCGGCGTGCGGTTAAACGTTCGGACAAAAGCATCTCATCGAAGACCGCGCGAGGTATAAAGCGATTTCGGCAGGTCTACCACAAGGCATAAAGGTTGTTTGCCACATTCATTGGCTTTTCTTCGTGCCTTTGTGGTCATCTCTTTCAGATTACGGCATTCAAAGTCAGAGGAATGCGGCGGGTGAATTCAGGCCATCAAATCCAAGCCTATTGGTCGAACTACTTCGGCAGGGTCCCTTTGACGATTTCTGCTTCCCACTCATCTAGCAGCGGCCAGTCGATGGCACATGTTCCGAAATCGGCCATGTGTTGATAACGGTCGAGTCTATCGATCGCCTGTTGCAGTAAGCCCTTCTCTTTGCGGAACGAAGGCCCGTGGCTCGGGAGCAGCCATTCGATGTCGCTCGCTTGAATCCGTTTAAGCGATTGAATGAATGCGGGGATATCGCTGCCATGATGGGCATCAATGTGTCCGACACAGCCGTCGCGATAAATGTTGTCGCCGGAGAACAGCAGACTCCCTAAGCGAAACGCGAGTTGGCTATGTGTGTGTCCCGGCGTGTGCCACGTTTCCAGCTTGAGATCGCCCACCGTAAGAACATCGCCATCAGCGATCGCTCGATCAATCTTGATCGCGGGCAGGTCAATCGAGATTCCTTGAGCACTGACTTCGGCGTATGTTCGCACTCGGTCGCCTGCCGCGAGCAGGGTCAAGCATTCTTCGTGGCCGACCGATTCGGCGTTCGGGAGCAATTCCTTCGCTCGCTTAAAGCCTTGAATGTGATCCACGTCGGCGTGAGTCGCGATCAGGTATTTACAGTTCGCGAGCGGAAAATCCATCTGACGGATCAGCTCAATGATTTCGTCGGTCGTGTCGGCGTAACCGATATCGACCAGTAACCACTCCTTCGTGTCACCGACTAAGTAAACACAACAACCGAGCCGTCGACGGGCTTGGTAGTTCATCTCAATGACGTTTGGAAACAACTCTCGCCGAGGCAACATGCCGGCGCTCTCCTGGCTTAATTTGAGGGATGACGTGATTTGAAGTTGCTCGGACTTTTGAATGACCGAGCGATCGATCGCCTAAGCTAACGCTTTCATCCTCCGCACTACAGGGACCGCGCCGAGAAAGGTTTTCCGGTGGTCTAGCTGAGAAGCAGTTTCAACAACCTGCGCCAGCGTCACTTTTATCTGCTTTATCTGCGAGCAACAAAGCCCGAGGCATCTTGTCCCGTTTTCGCGAACCGTGGTATCGTCCGACCGATCAACGGTGGCCTTCCCTCAGGGTTTTCTGTGTTTCTGTGATGTCAGACCTGATTTCGTTGGCTTGGGCCACCCAGAGCACCGAGAGGGCAGTTCCTCAATCTTGGTCTGAGCTACCGACGAAGAAGGCAAAGTTGCCGACTGTTCGCGATCGCTTCGGATGAGTCGGACAAAAATCGAACAAGAAGGATTCAAACATTTCATGGATGAGTTGCCGGTCACTCACGACTCCGATTTAGATGACGACACACTCGCCAACGAGCCTGTTGATGATTCGTCGTGGGATGAGCCGTTGTTGGCGGATGACCTCGAACAGGCTTATCTGCGAGCACTCGAAGCGACCGACGCAATTGAACGCGAAATGGACTCGATGCCGCACGCAAGTGATGTGGCGGGTGAGTCGGCAGGCGTTAGCGGGGCGAATGGCGAAAACGTTGTCGTCGAGACGCCCGTTGCGGCGCAGACGGCTCAGCCGCAAGCAATCGCTGTCACTGATGGAGATAAGCCTGCGGAGCTCGTCGTTCGCTCTTCGACTCCTGAGCCGCCGCGAGTTTCTGAAAAGCATGTCGTCGAGGCTGCGTTGTTTGTTGGCGGAATGCCGTTGACGGCTAAGAAGCTCAGCGGCCTGTTTCATACCGATCACGGTTTTGGTTTTGTCGAATGCCTGATTGATGAATTGAATCAGCAGTACCAGAAAGAGGGGCGTCCTTATTCGATCACTTTGGGTGAAGGTGGCTATCGCATGACGTTGTTGCCGGACTTCGACAGCGTTCGCAACAAAGTGTTCGGCTACGGCCCGAAGGATGTGAAGCTCTCGCAAGACGCGCTCGAGGTGCTGTCGCTCGTCGCGTACAAGCAGCCGATCACAAAGTCGCAGATGGAATCTTTAGGGAAAGCGAATCCCGGCCCACTGCTACGGCAACTGCTGCAACGCGAACTGATCCGCATCGACCGCGAACACTCAGCCAGCGAATCGCAACGCAAGAGCGATCCCCCGTACGCGACGACCCCGCGATTTCTCTCTCTCTTCGGACTCGGCAGTCTGCATGACCTGCCGATCGCGGAAGACTTCAACTTCAAGTAGGCCGCTCAACGTAAACCGGTCACTCTGTGGCCGGAGTTTTCGATTCACGGAGTGAACTGTCTACTCTAGATGGCAAGCTCAATCCAACTCCGTTGCAAGCCTGCGATTCCTCTGCTGCAATCCGCATCGAAAATCCCAGCGGTCGCGAAACACCGCTCATCGAATCTCACTCAGCGAAAATATTGTTCTATGCACTACGAAACGATCATCGGCCTCGAAGTTCACGTCCAGTTGCAGACCAACACGAAAATCTTTTGCGGCTGTTCGACGGCGTTCAATCCAGACAATCCCAACGTGCAGACCTGCCCGGTTTGCATCGGCTTGCCGGGAGCGTTGCCGGTAATGAATCGTCGAGCGTTCCGGTTGTCGCTGAAGACCGCACTGGCACTCAATTGTCAGATCGCTCGCTTCACCAAGTGGGACCGCAAGCAGTACTACTATCCCGACTTGCCGAAGGGCTATCAGATCAGCCAGTACGATTTGCCCTTCAGTTTTGACGGCTTCGTCGAGATCGACACCGATGTCGAAAAAGGGGAGACGAAAAAGGTTCGATTGATTCGTGCTCATCTCGAAGAGGATGCCGGCAAGAACATGCACGACGAGACGGGCCGAGGTCACGATAGCCACGTGGACCTCAATCGCGCGGGGACGCCGCTGCTAGAAATCGTTAGCCAGCCAGACATCCGGTCGGCGAGCGAAGCAAAGACGTTTCTGGAAGAACTGAAACTGCTGCTGACTTACATCGGCGTCTCCGATTGCAACATGCAAGAAGGCTCGCTCCGCTGCGACGCGAACGTCAATTTGCACGTGCATACGGACGACGGTCAGAAGATCGCCACGCCGATCGTCGAGATCAAGAACCTCAACAGCTTTCGAGGTGTTGAGCAGGCGATTGAGTTTGAAGTCGCTCGGCAATTTGAAGAATGGCAGAAGACAAAACACGGGATCAACGATGTCCCGAAACAAACTCGCGGATGGGACGCGAATCGCGGAGCGACGTTCGCTCAACGCGGCAAAGAAGAGGCGAGCGACTATCGCTACTTCCCTGATCCCGATTTAACTCCCGTGACGGTCAGCGATGAGTTCTATGCGGAAGTGAAGTCTGAACTTTGCGAACTCCCCGCCGCACGCCGCCGCCGATATCGCGCGGACCTCGGCCTGTCGCATTACGACGCGGACGTCATCGTCGCTCAAGGAGATCACTTCACGAACTACTTTGAGCAAGTCGCCTCTCTTTGCGGTGACGGCAAACAAGCGGCGAATTGGCTCACTCAGGACATCTTGCGTGAGCTCAACGGTCGCTCGCTCACGATCGATACGTTTCCCATCAAACCGACCGTACTCGGCGATCTGCTCAAGCGAGTCGCGACGAATCAAATCACCGTGAAGAGCGCGCGCGAAGTCTTCAATGTCCTGCTGGACGAATACGACGCGGGGCACGATGCCACTCACGATTCTAAGTCGGTTACTGATCACGATTCGGCATTTGATTTGAGTACGGCTCGCGTTGAGTCAATCATCGGCGAGCGCGGTCTCGCCGCCGTCACTGACACAAGTGCCTTCTTGTCGGTGATCGCGGCAGTCATTGGGAGAAATCCGAAGCCGGTGGCCGATTTTAAATCTGGCAAACAAGCGGCGGTGGGAGCTCTCATCGGCCAGATTATGAAGGAACTCAAGGGCGCCGACGCAAAAGTTGTGAGAGAGATGTTGATCGAAGAACTGAGCAAGTCATGAGACTCTCACTCGGTGATCCGAATGAAGGCATGTCACACGGACAACGAAACAGAGAACGGCTGTGGGACACGTTGTTGGCCGTCGCCACCATTTGGTCAGCGATCGAGATCCCGTGGCAATTGGAGTTCGGGGTCAGCCAGCGGGTGGCGGTCAAGGTTATTCAATGTTTCTTGTCTGTCTTGTTCGCAGCTGACCTCTGCCTGCGATGGCGTCACTTGTGGACCGGTCACCGTGTTGCTTCGACAAACTCTCGAACGGAAAACCACCCTCAGTCGTTGAGGTGGTTGCTCGCCGACGTACCGGCTGCGATCCCATTTGCGTTAATACCGGGGCCGATCGGACTCGTTGCGCTGCGTATGACCAAGTTGGCTCGATTGGTCCAGACTTTGAAGTTGTGGCGGCAGCGAGATATTCACAACGCAGGTTTGTTGCGATTGATCTTTTTCGTCTTTTGGATGTTGATCATTTCGTATTGGATCGCGTGTGGCTGGGCTGCTTTGCGTGATCGTCTGCCGGAGGACAACGATCGAATGCACTATTTGCGAGCGCTGTACTGGACCATCACGACTCTAGCAACGGTCGGTTACGGCGACATCACTCCAGCGAATGCTACGCAGATGTTGTACGCGATCATGGCGATGCTCTTTGGAGTCGGCCTGTATGGGTACGGGATCGCCAACGTGGCTCACATGCTCGCCAACATTGATCAGGCTCAAACGCATTACCACTCCAGTTTGGATCGTCTCTCGAATTTTCTGCGATATCGCAAAATACCGATGGAATTGCAGCAACAGATATTCGAATACTACTCATTTCTTTGGGAACGGAATCTGGGTTACGACGAGGCCGTAATCCTTAGCGAGTTGCCGGAGAGCCTACGCGTCGAAATCGCAGTGGCGATGAAGCGAGAGTTCATCGAGAAGGTTCCTTTCTTCCAGGGAGCGAGTCCGCAATTGGTACGTGAGATTGCGATTGAACTGCGTCCGGTTTTGTTTCGACCGGGTGACGACATCTTTCGCAAAGGTGAGATCGGACGGCACATTTACTTCATCAGTAAGGGGGCTGTCGAAGTGATCGCGGGTGACGACAAAACCGTTGTGGCGACTTTGACCGACGGGTCATTCTTTGGAGAGATGGCCCTACTGCTGCAACGGCCTCGGTCGGCCACCGTGCGAGCGGTTGAGTTTTGCGATTTGTATGCGCTCGATAAAGCCACGTTTGAAAATATCATCTTGTGTTTCCCGGACTTCGCCGCCCACATCAAAGGAGAGGCTGAACGGCGAGGGGCACAATGACTTCGTTGTTTCCGTACTTAGACAAAATCAAAACGGCGGTCAGCAAATGCCGACCGCCGTTTTTGAATGTCCAACTTTTCTGAAACACGTCAGTTCGAGACGCAGGTCATTCCTTTTCAGATTTCTCTTCGGCAGGCTTCGGAACGTCACCGTCACTCGCCGGCTTGGGCGCTTCCAGTGCGTCAGCCGGCTTTGGTGGGGCTGGCGGTTTCAAAGCCTTAGTTTTTGGGACGATCGTCTCTTCCCCGGCAGTTGCTGGTTTGGGGCTACTGACAGTCGGATCGGGGGCCGGTTTGGGAGCAACTCCTGGAGCGGCATCTGCTGGCGGGAGTGGTTCACTGGCCGATGGCGAATTGGCCGCTTCAAAGAGTTCCCAACCTTTCGCTGTTTGCTTGAACTTGTACGTGGCCGATTTCAATACGTACTGGCCAGCTCCTTGGCTGTTGCCTCGGTTGAAGTCGATGATCCAATCGCGATCGTTGTTGAACTTCTGCGACTGGCCAGGCTGAATTGTGAAGCGATTTCCGTTGAGTGCGTACTCAATCGGTTTGTCATTGGCTGGCGGACTCGTGATGACGATGGGACCGTTGTCGTAAACTCGCTGAGGAGTCACGTTGACACCAGTCGGAGAGGAGTAGCCTTGTGTGTAATTCGGAGATGAGTAAGACGGCGTCGTGTAATACTGGGGTGCCGAGTACTGCGGGGCCGAGTAATACTGCGGTGCGGAATAAATGCCGATGCCGAATCCTGAGCCGTATCCGGAACGAGAGCCACCGTATCCCCAATAGCTGTTGGGATAGCCAAAGCCTCCGCCGTAGTAACCGCCACCGTATCCACCGCCATAGTAGCCACCTCCTCCGTGATGGTGGACCGCCCCACCGCCACCGTGATGAACCGCACCACCACCATGATGCATGCCGCCACCGCCGTGATGTCCTCCGCCGCCGTGATGTTGTGCGAACGAAGAGCCTGTGACGCTGACGACTAAAATCGCACTTAAGGCCCAAACTTTGATGGCTGACAGGTGAGACATGCTGTCCTCGCTGATGACAAGGTGCGGCCAGATGTAACGCCGAAGAACTGAAGAGTCGTCAAACGCTGACGACCTTGTCGGCAACTGCTGGCCGTATGTCGGACGGTTATAACCAGTCACCGCATCCGACAGACAGATCCGTTCTGGATGACAATCGTGAAATGAGCGACAACCCACGAGCGGTGATTTTCCGATTGATCATTACGCTGCGGTGTTGGCAATCGCCCTACTTGTCATCCGTCATCCGGTGATTCTCGATCGAGCTTGAGTTTTTCCAATTCCCCTAAGCGAACCTTAATCCGGATCTTGTCGAGCCCTTTGAGTTCATTGATTGCCTTGAGATACCAGAATTGAGATCGCCGATTCGCCGCAGTCTTGTCGGTTTCGGTGAAATCTTTTGCCAGCTCCCACCAAGAATCGCCAAGTTCAATCATCTTTGCGTTCTCTTCTGGGTTAGTTAGTTCCAATTCCGCCGCAAACTTCAACGGCAAGTTTTCTGATTTGGCCAAGTGCGGTAGACCGGCAGGCCAGTCGTCTTTGACGAAACAAAGATGCTTTCCCAAACGTTCGTTGGCGACCGGATCGTCCGGGTTCTTGCTTAAGGCTGCGCGATACGGTTCTGAACCATCGCCTGATTTTTTCTTAAGCGAGTACTCGTCTGTTTTGGCTTTGGCGGATTCTCGCAGCGTCAGGTTTTTGGCCTTTCCAGCCAGTAATACCGCTGTTTTCGTCGATTCAATTGCTGTGTCGAAGCGCGACGCTGTTGCACATTCTTCGGCTAGCTTGAGATACGCTTCGGCCAGTTGCTCCTGTGGTGCTCCCGACTTCACGGTCGCGCTGAGTTGCTTGTATCGCTTGCTCTTCGCGTCAATCGCATCGACTTCAAACTGAGTTGTCAGTTCGCTCACGATCTTCTCGGTGAGATCAAATTCACCGGCGATTACGGCCAAATCGCTCGCTTCTTGTAGCAGCACGTATTTCCCGGCGGGGTCATCATTGGTTGTTTTCGCTTGCTCAAACAGCTTTGCCGCCAGATCTGCTTTGTCAGCCAGACGCAATGCTTTGGCGAAGTCTTGTTTGAAAAGGTCTTTGATCAGCTTTTCAGATTCGTCACGCTGCTCGTCAGATGGTACGGGCACCTTTTTCGTAACGGATTCAGGCTCCCCATTGGTAGCGGGCTTCGTTGTGGGCGACGGTTTCGTTGGTGTGTCATCCGCAGTTGCGTCCGCAATTGGGATTGAATTCGGTCGGCTACCCGGAGCGTTTGGGTCGATCTTCGGGAGCGTCCACAACTGAATGGTCGCGGTGCTTCCCGATTTATCCAATGAGTCACCGGCGATGAGGATGTGCTCGCCGTTGGGCAAGAAGGCGATGTCTAAAACTTGCAGCTTCAATCGCGGAAGCTGCAACAGGCCGCTACCAGTCTGAGCATTCCAGATCGAAACGAGTCCGTTTAAGCCGCCGGTTGCCAATAGTTTTTCATCGGATGACAACGCGAGCACATCAGCGTGGGCAAAGAGCGTCTCAGTTTTGCTAGTCTTCGTGTCCCAGCGTCGTCCGACATGCTCGTTCGACGCAGTCCACAACGACAGACCATCCTTTGATAGGGCCAGCGAACTGATCCGCGATTTATGGCCGACGAAGGATTTCAGAATCTTTCCCGTCGTCGTCTGAAACAGAGTTGCCACTTCTGCTTCTTCACCGCTTGTTGCGGCCAGCGTTAGGCCATCTTCCGTAATCGCCAGTGATCCACAGAAAGGATGACATCCCGGAATAAGGCGGACTTGTTTGCGAGTCGAGATGTCCCAAACCTCGATCGCTCCCGCGCCGACGGTCGCTACTTGGCGATTGTTGGGCCAGAATAACATTGCTCGCACGGGGCGTCGGTTCGTCTTGAGCTCAGCGGTTTCTTTGCCCGTTGTTGAGTTCCAGAGCTTCAGTGTTTCGCCGGATGAGAGGACTTGGTTTCCTTTCGCAGCGAATGCGACAGCGTGAACTTGTCCGTCGTGACCAGAAAAATGTGCAACCGTCTCTCCAGTGGCGATACTCCAAATTCGACAGTCGCCTCCAGGTCCGGCAGTCGCCAACAATTGGCCGTCAGCGGACAACGCAAAGTCAACAATCGGCGTTCGATGATCGGCGAATCTCAGTTCGTCAGTACCTTGGGGAACGGCGATCGAAGGTTTGACCGCAGGCTGAGTTTTTTCCGGAACTGACTCGTTTTCAACACGAGTCTTTGGTGGCTTTGGTATGGCTGGCTTCTGAGTAATGCTTGTCGTCGCCGTTTCGGGCTTCGTTTTCACGGCGCTTTCAGCCATGTCCGGCGAATCGCTCTCATCTGCCGTGGGCATTTCGAGCTCGTCGCTATTTCTTGCGACGACGCGCTGTTCCTTTGTCGGATCAAGCAGTTCACCCGGCGGCGGCAAAACTCCTCGGCTAGTCAGCCACCAGATTCCGCCAGCAACCGCGCTGGCCACGATTGCGTTGATCGTCCAGGAGATCCTTCTCGAACGTTGCTCCATGCGTTTTGATTTCACAGAGACATCATCGACGTCGCCTTCCGTCGGAAATTGAAATCCGTCTGCGTGAGCGGGTACGTTCTCTCCTTTGTTACCCGAAGCGTCAGCCCGAGCGGACGGCCCAGAAGCCGATAGCATCGGCGCGTCGGTGTGTGCTCGCTCTTGCACACGCTTCGGATTATTGGGAGTTATTGCTGGAACTGGCGCGGTTATTCCCTGTTCGCGAAGCGTTGAATCGTAATGCGCTTTCGTCAGCCGGTTGAGCAGACAAAGTCGAGCCTTCTGCAACTCTTGGAGCAACGGTTCCGCCAGTTCGCCGCGCGGGCCAACGGACTTCTGTTTCAGGTACACCTGCCGTTGATCAAGCGCCGCAATGATGACGTCGCGATCTTTCTCGAAAAGCGCGATCCCCAACAAGCGGTAGTAATTCGGTGGCTGTTCCTCGGGCGGTATTCCGAGCCACTTGTGGTAGGCATTGAAGTCGGCCATTCGTTGATCTCATTTTGAGAGGACGTATTTCGTGTGATTCGATCGCACAACCCCCACCTGAGTTGCCTCGGTGGCTCGCGGGCTTTTGCACTACTGCCACGACCAAGAAATAACCTGCCATTAGATTTGGAGTGCGGCTTGTTGGATTTTTGTGGTGCGGGTGATGCGGCGGTGCGGTGGGCAGAACCGAGCTACGGGCTGCGATTGTGTCGGTTTGCCGGTGTAGGTCCAAGTCATGGGGCTGGCCATCGTCGTGTTGAAGTAGGTCA
>JAPLNX010000406.1 GCA_026400935.1 Planctomycetia bacterium
ATCGCGATCATCGCCATTCTCATTTCGCTACTGCTGCCAGCAGTGCAGCAGGCACGCGAAGCGGCACGACGGACTCAGTGCCGAAACAACATGAAGCAGTTGGGCTTGGCGGTCATGAATTATGAATCGTCGAACCAAATGTTGCCGCCAAGCCGGATCAACCTCTCAACGGGTGGATCGGTACCGAATCTGACGATACCTCCATTCGCTGCGGGGGCGCTCTTTCAAAAGGCTTGGCCAACGATGGTTCTGCCGCAACTTGACCAAGCGGCCATTTATGAGTTGTACGACAGCAACAAGAGCTGGTTCGACCCGGCAAATGATCCTGTTACTACGACGAAGCTCTCTGCGTTTGTTTGCCCGTCGGCACCAACCGAACGCCTGCTGCCAGCGGCGGCCGACTACATGGCAGCGACGAATAATGTTCGAGGTGCTACCGCTGCTGATCGCCCGCTGTGGGGATTCACTGACTATGGTTCATGCAATGCAGCCCGAAACGCGGCGTTCGTTCTCGCTGGTCGAGATTTGCGAACGACACCTCACCCAATTACTGGCTCAAAGTACGAATCACTGGGCGGAATGGCTCGTGGACCAAGCGGGATGAGAATTCAAGACTTCCGTGACGGGACATCCAACACCATGATCATGGCCGAAGATGCTGGCCGCCCAACAAACTACAACCGCCGGACGGCCGGTCCCAATCCAAATAAAAGCGGAATCATGACTTCCGGAGATGGATGGGGCTGGTCCGATATCAATGGTGGATTTTCGGTTGATGGTTCTGACTTGGTGGGCTTGCAGAATAAGACACAAAAAAGTGGCGCAACGATGGGGAATATCACAACACCATCGAGCGGAATTCCGAACGGCTGCCTCATCAATTGCAGCAACGATTCCGAGGTGTACTCCTTCCATGCCGGTGGTGCGACGATCCTCCTTGGTGATGGCTCCGTCCGCTTTATTAGCGAAAACCTTTCGCCATCCGTGTTTGTATCGCTGATCACGTTCGACCTCGGAGACGCGTTGGATGAGTTCTAAGCGGACTTCGCCCAATCGCTAAATGCGTCCCCCTGTTTCGCCCGTCGTACGACAACATCTGCGGAGTTGTGCGACGGGCGATCTTTTTATGTCTCTCCGCCAAAGGTGTTGAAAGTAGTCTCTAGTGAGCGGCAAGGCGCTAGCCGCCGGTTGATCTCGCCGACACCGGCGGCTAGCGCCTTGCCGCTCACTCCAGTTTTCAACACAGATGGCGGAGCCCCCTTTTATTACCAGAACTTTTACCAACTTCGTTGAGGTCCATGATGTTGCAGAATCGAGTTCGGTTGTGGGTTGGATTGTTGCTCACTTGGTTGGCGATGCCAGTCCATGCGGCGGAGGTTGAGCTGATTGGTTCGCTCGAAATCTCTGGCACCGCGATCGACAAGTCGGGACTGACCAACACGCTCGGGGAAAGCTTTCCGCACAATCAATTCGGTGGTATCGGCGCGATCGACTACTACGGTGCAGGACAACGCTACTTGTTGCTGCCTGATCGTGGTCCGCATGACGGCATCGCGGAGTTTGCTTGCCGCTTTCATTGGGCCGAGATTCAGATTGATCCGACCGCCTCGCCTGTGGTTCGCATGACGCTGCTTTCCACCACACGGTTCGTCAACAAGCAAGATCAGCAATTGGTCGGCTTGGCGTCGGCGTTCGATCAAGCACATCCCGAACGCGGTTTGCGATTCGATCCCGAAGGTGCGCGTGTCGGACAGTCAGGACAGATCTTCGTGTCCGATGAATATGGTCCGAGTGTCTGTGAGTTCTCCTCATCAGGAAAACTGGTCCGCCGCTTCAAGGTTCCGGCAAAGTTTCGTCCGACCAAGTTGTCCGCCGACCCTCTCGAAGAGAACTCCACAAATAGCGTCGGACGCCAAGCCAACGGCGGCCTTGAAGGACTCGCACTAACTCCCGACGGCAAGAAATTGTTCGCGTTCACTCAGCGTCCGTTGTTGCAAGACAGCCAGCCCAACGCCGAAGACCCGAAGAAGCGGCTCGGCATTCATAATCGAATTTTGGAACTCGACGTTCAATCGGGTGCCACGCGCGAGTTCGTTTATCCGCTCGAACATTCGACCCACGGAGTCAGCGAAGTCCTGGCAATCAACGATCACGAGTTCTTTGTCTTGGAACGAGATGGCAAAGCGGGATTGGAAGCGGCTTTCAAAAAGGTCTTCCACATTGATCTCACCAATGCGACTGACGCATCGCCGATTGATTCTCTGCCGCCAATGCAATTACCCACTGAGGTCAAACCAGTCAAAAAGAGTCTGCTGCTGGATTTCCTCGACCCACGATTCGGCCTGACCGGCGAGAAATGCCCCGAAAAGTTTGAAGGAATCACCTTTGGACCTCCGCTGTCGGACGGTCGAAGAACATTGGTCGTCTCCGTGGACAACGATTTCAATTCCGCCAATTCCAGCTGGATACACGTCTTCGCAATTCAATAAGCGGAGTAGCGACGAGCCCGTGTATTCTTCGTTTCCTGAAGTCATTTCGATTTGAACAACCACATTCCGCCAAATGTTCCAAGGGCTGTTTAACCTGAACTCCGCCCATGCTCTGGTCATTCAATCTTCTCGCAGGTAAATCCATCAACCTACGAGCCACGGCTGGCTATAGGTTCGATTTGAGTTGGGTTTGCAAGCGTGGCTGGCACGATCCTGACCGGACAGCCGACTGCGAGAAATACGTCCGTCGGGTTAGTAGTGAGGACGACTGCAATCAATCGGTCGGTCCTAACCCTATCAGGCGATGCGAAGCGATTGTGCGGGCGTGTTGCAGAATGTCTAACGGCAATTCATCGATTCGTTAGCGAGACTGACTAGCGAACGATCGGTATGACCGAATAGTTTGCTGCCGTCTTATTACATTCGCACGAAAAAGGGTCGAGATCATGAAGGGTAAGGGAGCCGAAGTTCACGCGTGGTTGGTCAGTTTCATGGCAGGATCGGACAGTCCGAACCATACCACTCGCAAAGAGTGTGTCTTCTTGACCGACGGCGTAGACCTGGGACAACTGCAACAAGAGGTTGAGCTGCGGCACTCAATCGGTGGCCGCAATGTGGATATTCTAGAGATCAAAGCATTGGGACCGATTGGAAACTGTAAGACATAAGACAGGAAGAAATTTGTCGTTAGG
>JAPLNX010000122.1:0-10474 GCA_026400935.1 Planctomycetia bacterium
GAATCCGAAATTCAGTCCGTCATTTCCGTACGACCTGACGTCCCCAACTGGGTGGCTGACATCATCAGCCGAAGCCTGCGCAAGAATGCCTCACAACGCTTTGAATCCGTCGAAGCACTGATCGCTGCGTTTAACACCAAGCGATGAAAACGATTCGCAGATCAAATGCAGCCGTTTTCAGCCAACTCCGGCGATACAAAGCAGTATTCGCTAGACACCCTCTTCCGATACGACGACCGCTCGCAGGTATTCGCGGTTGAGGCGGGCGATGTTGGTAACGGAGACTTCGGCGGGGCACGCGGCTTCGCATTCGTAGGTGTTGGTGCAACCTCCGAAGCCCTCTTTATCCATTTGAGCCACCATGCGAGTGACTCGGCGGGCGCGTTCTGGTTCACCTTGCGGGAGCAGTGCGAGTTGTGAGACTTTCGCCCTGACGCACAACATGGCGCTCGCGTTCTTGCAGGCAGCGACACACGCTCCGCAGCCGATGCAGGCGGCGGCGGCCATGCTCTTTTCTTGCTTGTCGCGAGCGATCGGCAAGCAGTTCGCGTCTTGCGCGTTTCCCGTGTTGATACTGACATAGCCGCCCGCCGTGATGATGCGGTCGAAGGCAGCTCGATCGACGGCCAGGTCGCGAAGAACCGGAAAAGCCTTCGCTCGCCACGGCTCGATCACGATGGTGTCACCATCACTGAAACGTCGCATGTGGAGTTGGCATGTTGTTGTCCCTCGATCCGGGCCGTGGGCTTGGCCGTTGATCATTAAGCTGCACATGCCGCAGATCCCTTCGCGGCAGTCATGGTCAAAGACGACCGGCTCTTGGTTCTGCTGAATTAGCTGCTCGTTGAGCACGTCGAGCATTTCCAAGAACGACATATCGGGCGAGATGTTTTTCATCTCGTAGGTTCGGAACTCGCCGCGAGCATTCGGGCCGGGTTGCCGCCAGATTTTCAAAGTCAGGTTGAGTCCGCGGCTGCTGCTCATTCTCGTTAGCTCCGGTGGGAGTCGTGATTCGTAGGATGGGCACTCTTGCCCGTCGTTTGGTCGGGCAGGAGCGCCCGACCTACGGAATTATTCTCGGTAACTGCGTTGCGTCAGATGCACGTTGTCGAACGTCAGCGGTTCTTTGTGCAACGTTTGCGTTTGGTTGTCGGCAACGTGTTCCCACGCGGCGGCGTAGCAGAACTTGTCGTCGTTACGTTTGGCTTCGTTTTCTTCGGTCTGATGCTCTTCGCGGAAGTGGCCGCCGCAAGATTCTTCACGAGTCAGTGCGTCGTGGGCCAGCAGTTCGCCGAATTCCAGGAAGTCGGCGACTCGGCCGGCGTGTTCGAGGTTTTGGTTGAACGATTCGCCGGTCCCCATGACTCGAACGTTCTTCCAGAATTCCTCACGCAACGCGGAGATTTCCTGCTTGGCCTGCTTGAGTCCTGCATCATTGCGAGCCATGCCGCATTTGTCCCACATGATCTTGCCGAGTTCTCGGTGGAAGCTATCGACCGATCTCGTTCCGCCGATGCTGAGCAGTTTATTGACGCGGCCTTTCGCCGCTTCGAGTGCTCCGCGGACTTCCGGATGATCGTCGGCAATCGGCGGCAGTTTGCTGGTCGCGAGATGATGACCGATTGTGTACGGGATGACGAAGTAGCCGTCCGCAAGACCTTGCATCAACGCGGAGGCACCAAGCCGGTTCGAGCCGTGATCAGAGAAATTCGCTTCGCCGAGGCAGTACAAACCGGGAACCGTCGTTTGCAGGTTGTAGTCCACCCACAGCCCACCCATCGTGTAATGGACCGCCGGGTAAATTCGCATCGGCGTGGAGTACGGGTCTTCGCCGGTGATCTTCGCATACATCTGGAACAGGTTGCCGTACTTCCCTTTCACGACCGCCGCGCCATCCCGTTTGATTGTGTCGCGGAAATCGAGATAGACCGACAGCTTTGTCTCACCGACACCAAAGCCCTCGTCGCACGCCTTCTTGGCCGCACGTGAAGCGACGTCGCGCGGCACGAGGTTTCCGAACGCGGCATAGCGGCGTTCGAGGAAGTAATCGCGATCGTCATCCGGAATCTCGTTCGGAGGCCGCGGATCGCCAGGGCGTTTGGGAACCCAGACGCGGCCATCGTTGCGGAGGCTTTCGCTCATCAGAGTCAGCTTCGATTGATGGTCGCCGCTGACAGGGATGCACGTTGGATGGATTTGAGTGAAGCAGGGATTGGCCATGAACGCGCCACGCTTGTGACAGCGCCACGCGGCGGTGACGTTGCAGTTCTTCGCGTTCGTCGAGAGATAAAAGACGTTGCCATACCCGCCGGTGCAGAGCAACACGGCGTGGGCTGTATGTGTTTCAAACTCGCCGGTGACGAGGTTTCGCACCACGATGCCGCGAGCGACGCCATCGACATTGATGAGGTCCAGCATCTCGCGGCGAGCGAACATTTTCACTTTGCCGAGATCGACTTGTCGCATCAGCGCAGAGTACGCGCCGAGCAGCAACTGCTGTCCCGTTTGCCCGCGAGCGTAAAACGTGCGTGAGACTTGCGCGCCGCCGAATGAGCGGTTCGCCATCATCCCGCCGTAATCACGTTGGAAGGGAACTCCTTGAGCAACGCACTGATCGATGATGTTTGTACTCACCGACGCTAAGCGATAAACGTTGGACTCACGAGCGCGAAAGTCCCCACCCTTCACGGTGTCGTAAAACAATCGCCAAACGCTGTCGCCGTCGTTGCAGTAATTCTTTGCCGCATTGACACCACCTTGGGCAGCGATGCTGTGAGCTCGACGTGGCGAATCTTGGAAGCAGAATGATTTGACGTTGTAGCCGAGTTCCGCCAGCGAGGCGGCGGCACTCGCGCCGGCCAGTCCGGTGCCGACGACAATGACCGTAAACTTGCGCTTGTTCGCGGGATTGACCAGCTTGAGGTCAAACTTGTGACGTTCCCACTGAGTCTGAATATCGCCCGTGGGAGCGTTCGACTTCAGCCGTGGAGACCCTTCGATTTGGGGAGTCACTGCTGTCGCGCTGGCATCAGCCATGTTGCCGACCTTCCGAAGTATTTCGATTCACCGCTGAATGGAGGCCGAATTTCGACCTTCAAGGAACGGATCTAAGGAACTGGGGGACAAAGCAAAACCGAATATCGAAGCCAATGGCCTCGGCTGATCACGTGAGTCAACGTCCGAGCAGCGTATTAGTCCGCTGAAGATAGCCATCGTTAAATTCAACCGACGGCGGCGGCACTGGACTACTTGAATGATTCTGATTCGCCCACAAAAGCGGGAACGACGCAAACCCAAACCCGATTAAAGCGGCAAACAACAAACTGACCAACTTGATTGTCGGTGTATATTTCGGGTGATTGAGACCCAACGTCTGAAAAGCACTTTGAAATCCGTGTGAGAGATGCATGCCGAGAAACAAACATCCGAGCGAATAACCGATGACGGTGATCGAGTTCGACCAACTCAACAAGGCTTTCGCTTTGTCGAAAGGCTCCAACTTGGCTCCATTCGCTTCATAAAAACTGGATGCCCGAAGCTCCAAGCGAAAGTCGATCAAGTGCAGAATGACGAATGCGAGAACGGCAATTCCCGTAAACAGCATCCAAGAATCAGGACGCCATTTTTCATCAGCGTTACGGCCTTCTTGTTTGGATTGCCGCATCACGTAACCAACGCTTCGAGCCAACTTGTTTTCAGCCGACACTTGTAACGCGATCACGATGTGAGCAACAAACAACAGAAAGAGCCCAACTTCCGCGACGGCCAGCAATCCCGCTTGCTTATGCAAAGCGTGGGCATAGTCGTTGTAGGCTTGGGCTCCGACATAGAGCAGCAAGTTGCCAGCCAGGTGAGCCACCAGGAAGCCGCACAGCAGCAGCCCGGTGATCGCCATGACAAACTTCCTGCCCACCGAGGTGGACAAGGCTTTCATCAGCCAGCTCAAGGTCGACTCCTTTGCTCGCGGAGATGTTGTGGGTGTTGGACAAGTTGGTAGCACAGGCGGCTCGCCTGTGATTTGCCGAGCCGCTCCGTTAGAGGCGGCGGATTATAGGCACGGCCTTCGTGCCTGCAATCGACTCGCAACACGTTCATCAACTCCCTTTCAGAGATTGATGACCCAACATAGAGTCGCCCCTAGCGACGCTCTCATTGGCGAGAATTCATGAACGTTTCCGCTCCTCCGGTTTCCCCCACACCACTCACCCGCAGCCAACGCTTCGGACTGTTGGCAGCCGCATTCCTGTCGTGGATGTTCTCTGGATTAGGAATCTCGCTCTTCATCCTGATTCACCGGCAAATGACACTTGGCTTGCTCGGTATAGACACGCCGGAGCAAACCGTCACACGTTGGTTTACGTGGTATCAAGCGGCGTTTCTGTTCGGAGCGGCTGTCGGCGGATGGTTGTTTGGTTGGCTTGGCGATCGCATTGGGCGCACAAAGTCGATGGGACTCAGCGTGCTGTGCTCGGCCATCTTCACGTTTGGCTGTTATTTCAATTCGAGTGCCGAAGTGATGTTACTCCTGCGATTCTTGGCCTGCCTGGGAATCGGCGGAGTCTGGCCGAATGCCGTCGCCCTTGTCGCAGAAGCGTGGCCAGATGGCTCGCGACCGTTTCTCGCGGGACTGCTTGGAGCGGCAGCCAACGTGGGGTTCGTGCTGCTCGGCGTGATTGGTTATTGCTACCCGATCACACAAGAGGCTTGGCGTTGGACGCTATTAGTCGGCGCGTCACCCGCTCTGCTGGGAGTGCTTGTCCTGTGGTTAGTTCCTGAATCAACCCGCTGGCTAACGAGCCGGTCTGTGATCCGCAGTGGAGCGGCTAATGAATCGCCTCTGCGTGAAGTGCTGAGGCCACCGTTATTGTCACGAACCCTCTTGGGAATTGCGTTGGGAGCGATTCCTGTCGTCGGCTCGGCGGCAAATGCCAATTGGCTGGTTCCGTGGACTGACCACGTGATGCAGCAGCAAGTTCGCGCAGCTGCGGCTGATCCTCCGAGTAAACAATCACGCAACGCCGCAACGCTTACACCTAAAAAACAACTTGATGCACGAAGCAAAGCGGAGACGCAGATCACTCGATCCGGCGGCGCGGTCTTCGGCAGCCTGTTGGGCGGAATCATCGCTAGCCTTCTCGGTCGGCGAGTGAGCTATTTTCTCATCAGCCTCGGTTCTTTGATTGTCAGCACCTACATCTTCGGAAGCCTCGACCCGCTGCATCCGCAGTTTCAGAAATTCGCGTTCGTGCTCGGCTTCGTGGGGACGACCTACTTTGGTTGGCTCCCGTTGTTCTTGCCCGAATTGTTCCCGACTCGTGTCCGATCGACTGGATCGGGGATCTCGTTCAACACGGGGAGAATCGTGTCGGCAATTGTCGTGCTGTCGGCGGGAGTGCTGCTCGATCAATTCGGTGGCGACTATTCGCGAGTTGGGCTCTGGACCGGAATGATTTACGCCGTGGGTATGCTCGTCGTCTGGTTTGTCCCGCGCCAAATGGTCGGACGATTGGAGGATTGACGTGCCGGCAGAAACGCAATCAGACATCCACAACGGCTCGCAAACAGTCGGAGTGATCGGTCTTGGACTCATGGGTGGTGCATTGTCCGAACGCATCATCGCTGCCGGACGTCGTGTGATTGGCTTCGATCCACGTGAGGAATGTCGCCAACATCTGCGCGAACTCGGCGGTGAGCCGGTTGATTCAGCGGATGCCGTTTTACAAGCGGCGAATGTCGTCGTTCTCAGCCTACCGAACAGCGACATCGTTGCCGATGTTTGCGCCGTCGCACGCAGGCTCCGAGCCGTTGATAACGCGACAATGCAAACGAATCGAACTGACCGACTCCGGATCATCGACACCACAACTGGCGATCCCGTTCGCACGACGGAGTTGGGCCGCAGTCTGTGGGACGCGGGCATCGACTATCTCGACGCCACACTGACCGGTTCCAGTCAGCAAGCACGCGCGGGCGAAGTTGTCGTGACGGCTGGTGGTCGGCCTGAATCGTTTCAGCAAAGTGAAGAACTGTTTCGCGACTTCGCCAAGCAGTCGTTTCATGTCGGCCCGTGGGGGAGCGGAGCCAAAACGAAACTGATCGTGAACTTGGTCCTCGGCCTGAACCGCGCGGTCTTGGCGGAGGGCTTGGCGTTGGCTCATGCCTGCGGCTTGGAACTCAACGAAGTGTTGAACGTCCTCCGCAGCGGTGCCGCCTATTCGCGAGCAATGGACACGAAAGGACGCAAGATGATTGAGTCGGACTTCGCCCCCGAAGCGAAGCTGGCTCAACATTGGAAAGATGTCCGATTGATCTTGGACATGAGCAATCGAGTCGAAGCGACAACGCCGCTGTCGCAACTCCATGAAGGGCTGTTGTCGGACCTCGTGCAACGTGGCTTTGGCGACTTCGACAACAGCAGCGTGATTCGCGCGTTCGATCGAAAAACGGAGTGAGTCATGCAGTACCGCATCTTAGGCCGCACTGGAATTCGCGTCTCAGTCATCTCTTTTGGAGCCGGGCCGGTCTCCGGTTTGATTACCGGCGACGACTTCGACGCACAGCAAGCAGTTGTTACCGCTGCCATCAAAGCTGGGATCAACTGGTTCGACACGGCTCCCGGTTATGGACAGGGGCAATCCGAATCAAACCTCGGTCGCGTCTTATCCGAGTTGCGCTCATCAGAATTGCAATCACACGAACCGCTGCACATCGCCACGAAAGTTCGCTTGCCGCTCGATTCACGAGAGCCGACATTCGACGTTGTTCGCCGATCGGTCGAAGAAAGTTTGCAACGCTTACGAGTCCCCAAAGTCACGCTGCTGCAACTTCACAATGGTATCACGGCTCGTCGTGGCGATGAGCCGGCATCCATCACACCGGCTGACATCTTGCAGCGAGGGGGTGTTGCCGATGCCTTTTATCGGCTGCGTGGCGAAGGGTTGATCGACTTCATCGGACTGACCGGAACCGGACATCCCGACGCCATGCGAGAAGTGATCCGCTCCGGCGAATTCGACACCGTGCAGACGCCGTACAACGTGCTCAATCCAAGTGCTGGAGACTCGTCATCGAGTGCCGATGGCGAAACCGACTACGGCAACATCATCGCCGACTGCGCCGCCATGAAGATGGGAGTCTTCGCCATTCGAGTCTTCGCCGCCGGAGCATTACTCGGCCAAGCTCCCAGCGCCCATACGCTGAAAACTCCCTACTTCCCGCTCGCTCTCTACCAACGCGACACCGAACGCGCCGCCCGCCTTCGCGAGACACTCGCCCACCAAATGACCATGCCCGAATTAGCTGTCCGCTTCTCGCTGACTCATCCCCACATTTCATCAGCCATCATCGGCATTGGCTCGGCAAGCAATATCGCGGAAGTGGCCATTCTGCCGCTGGCCGAGTTTCGCGAAGAGACGTCTGAACTCAGCTTGTAGGACGGGCACTCTTGTCCGTCAGGCCACAACCTAGTGGCGGCTGTTGGAAGCCATCACGTAATTCCATGCTGGCCTTCAGGGACGGGGAGTTGTAGATCGTCGGCCGCTCGGCGGACGGTTCGTTGAAACGTGACGAACGCCGAACCATTGTTTTCAAAGGAAAAGCGTGCCCATGCGAGGCTGAGTAACAGCCTCGATCACAATTCGTAAATGACGCGCGTGCGTCAAGTTTCTGCTTCACGAGAAACGACCAACCTGAGCCGCAAGGCTCTTGCAGAAAGAAGCAGTGCCTTGGACCGCGCTCCCGAAAGGGAGCGTCGGCCGTGTGCTGTTCTTTCTGCCCCTTGGTCGGGGTCTGGTGGGCGGCGCTGGTTTGACGCTCCTCTCGTTTTGAGAGGAGCCGAAAAAATCAGTCCTCTTCGCGAGACTCCTTCATGTTTGAAAACCAGCGCTCAACCCGGGATGACGAATCAGGACTTCCTGAATCTCTGCCGTATTCCTGCTTGACGTCTCTCACGGATGTTGTGGACACGTCGGATTGGCGGCGACTGACCGAGAAGTACGAACTCGCTTTTGAGCCGAGTTGTCATCGCGAGTTGACGCATTGGCAGTGTCGCCACGGTGACTGGAAGAACCACAAGCATGAGGCGGTCGTGCTGTTCGTCGCGGCGCTGGAAGCCGTGTCGTGCGGAACTGTCTCTGCCGTCTTCCTTCATGAAGTGAGTCGGTTGCATCAGTGGCTCGCTCGTGCTTTGGAAATACCCGGCCAGCAGTTTTCTGCAGATGGTCAGGCAGCCGATTGGGAGCAGCGACCGGGGTCAGTGACGCTCTGTCCGGCCATGTGTTTGCACCTTCGACAAGCCGGCATCTTGTTGCCATTTCGAGACTCGCCTCTGCTAATACACTTCCGGCAGAGTTTCCCGTTTTTGTTGCTGGAAGAAGCTTTGAGCAATCCCAGCTGGGAGCGTATTCCCGTTTGGCGGACGCCTCACGGAAAGATCCGGCAAGTCTGACGGGAACCCTAACAGGTCTCGCAAAAGTGATTCGCTGTTCGCCATCTTGTGTGTGGCTAGCAATTCTAAAAGCGACCACAGGTGGCGTCGAAACTCAACGAGCAGCGGTCGATTCAAGTGGCAAACGCGGATTAAGAATCGGCCTTCGGCTGATAATGGCTCTGCGGTCCCGTCCGATGCGAACTCCACGTGTTGAGCGATTGAATCTTGATCAAAGTGAAATGGCAGGACAGCGTCTTGGCGGTTTCGATTGCAGCTACAGCAGGCATAACACAAGTTCTCATAGTCGTGAGTGCGGCTTGAATCAGCACTTCTCGGAGCGATGTGATCAACGGCAAAGTCTTCTTGGCCATCAGGTCTCTACCGCTCCCGGCTCAGGCAATAGACACATCGAAAAGTGAATTCATCTCGCAACCACGGCTTGTAAGCATTGGCTTCCATGTAGCCACGCGGACCATGCCGTCTCGAGTGCGGTTTTGAGGGGTAACGCAGCGCCGATTCACAAGCGAGTAGTAAAGCCTCATTCATGAGGAGCCCCAAGCTGGGGACTCGCTCGCTGCTCGAAATCTCTCAACGTCCTCAAAAGTTTCCGATCTTCTGGTTCGCTGGCTTTTGCCACAACATCTTGCAAGGCGTCCAACTCCTGAGCCTCTGCAGCAGTCAAGTCGTGGGTGTACTCCAGAGCGATCAAGTCCAGGCGACGGGCATTGATTTTTTTCCAGGCTTTGGAATCCGACGGCCATTGCACGGCATCTTGGAGTATGCGTACCGCGAAATCTCGAACCGAAACCTGAACAGCATCCGCTTGCTGCTGCAACTGCTCTACCAGTTCCTCGTCCAACACCACGGTCACTGACATTGCAAATTTCCTCGCGGAACATATTCAGGCGGCTCAAACCGAGATTGATGCTAGCCTGATTTTAGCGGCCCGAACAACCCCAAGAGACGCTTTTCGGTGAATGGCTGAGCCGTGTTCTATCTCAGACGCAACGGTCGTCATCGACGTCCCCAATGAGTTCTAAACAACAGGTTTTTCGAGTCATGTCGCGGCTGTTGGAAGCCATCACGTAATTCCCTGCTGGCCTTCCGGGACGGGGAGTTGTAGATTGTCGGCCATTCGGCGGACGGTTCGTTGAAACGTGACGAACGCCGAACCATTGTTTTCCAAGGAATCGCGTGCCCATGCGAGGTTGTGATAAAGTGTTGTCAACCAGCTTGGGCGTCGCAACCAAAATCGGTTGGGCCAGTTCTCAAAAGGACATTGTCATGACCACGATTGTTCTTGATCGCCAATACTCGACTCGTTTTGAGTCGATTCACGATCGAGCGGAGATTCGAGGCGAGGACGGGCGTGTGCTCGGCGTGTATGTGCCCGCCAAGGAAACGGTGGCAATCGTTCCGAAGACGATTGCCAGTCCGTACACAGACGAAGAGCTTGACCGATGGGCCGCCGAACCGGGCGGACGATCATTGGCGGAGATTCTCGCAGACCTAAGGTCGCGCCCATGAGATTCACCGTCCTCTGGAAGCCACAGGCAGAGCGAACTTTGTTGGAACTTTGGTTGCAGTCCTCTGATCGCGAGACTCTCACCAGGGCTGCCGAGGAAATCGAATCACTTGTCCGGCAGCGCCCGGATTCCGTCGGCGAAAGCCGTGAACTTGGGAGACGATGGCTGTTCGTGGAACCCTTGGGTGTGGACTATTCGGTTTCTGTGAATGACCGAGTCGTGGAAATCATCAACGTTTGGAAGACCAGCTAAGCGACATCCCAATGTTTGTCAGTGCGAAGCATCCGACACGTTCGATTCCAAAAGGATCAATCGTTTCGTGCGGCAGCGATAGCACTGTCTCGCGGGCATTGGAATAATTCCGTCCGACAGTTGCTTTTCGGCGACATCGATGGGCAAGATGGCTAAAAGTCAGTGACGACTATTTGGACGGTTCATCAGGACGGTCTACTCGGCGTGTTTAAGAGACCGTTTCAATCTGGTGAACTGTGATGCTTACCCCCCCCCCCCCCCCCCCCCC
>JAPLNX010000122.1:10488-14337 GCA_026400935.1 Planctomycetia bacterium
TGCTTCCCCCCCCCCCCCCCCCCCACGTGTCTTCTTGAACAGATAGCCGTTGGGTCGTCGGCATTTGAGGAAGTTCTCAAGCGGCGTGCGGCAGCCGACGAACGGGATGAGGCGGGGGAGCGGGAACCGGTTGATGACGAATCGCTGCAGTTCGTCACCCGTGAAGACGAATCAGCACTTCCTGAGTCTCTGCCGTATTCCTGCTTGACGTGTCTCACGGAGGGCATGGACACGTTACTTTGGCAGCGGCTGGTCGAAAAATACGGGTTGGCTTTTGAAGCGAGTGGTCGTCCCGAATTTGCACACTTGCGGCGCACGGAGGTCTTCCGTGCGCACGCTGATTGACATGTTACGCCAACATGCGGAAACGATTCCGGAGCGTGTGCTGTACACGTTTTTGCGCGAGAACGATCAGCGAGAGACGCTGACGTTCGCGGAATTGGACGACCGGGCACGCACATTGGCCGGGGCGTTTCTCCAGCACGCGGCACCGGGCGACAGGGCGTTGATGACCTATCCGCCGGGGCTGGAATTCATTGAGGCGTTCCTCGGCTGCTTTTACGCCGGGATTGTCGGTGTCCCAGCTTACCCGCCGAAGAAGAACCGCAATGCCGAACGGGTGCTGGCCATCGCCCATGATTGCGAACCCCGGCTGATCCTCTGCACCGCAGATACCCGCAGCAACGTGCAGGGGGAGTTTGCGGCGGCGATCAAGGGAGCCGAGGTGCTCCTTACCGACGAGATTGGCGCGGGCAGCGGCAGTGGGCTGCCCGACATCACCGCCGACTGTCTCGCCTTTCTCCAGTACACCTCCGGTTCGACCGCAGACCCGAAGGGCGTGATGGTGAGTCATGGCAATGTCGCCGCGAATAATCGGCTCATTCAGAAGTACTTCGACCTCGACCACTCTTCGGTCAATATCTCATGGCTGCCCATGTTTCATGATATGGGTTTGATTGGCAGCCTCCTCACTCCTCTCTTCTTTGGGTTTCCTTCGGTGTTGATGGCTCCCAACACCTTCTTGCGAGAGCCGCTCAAGTGGTTGCAAGTGGTGACAGAGTTCGCCGGAACAATTACCGGAGCACCGAACTTTGCCTACGATTTGTGCGTCCGCAAGATCGCATCGGAGCAGAGGCGACACCTCGATCTGTCTTCGGTCAAGGTCGCCTACAACGGAGCGGAACCGGTTCGTGCGGAGACGCTGGAACGATTCAGCGAAGCCTTTGCCGAATGCGGCTTTCGCCCGGAAGCCTGCCTCCCCTGCTACGGCATGGCCGAAACGACACTGATCGTCACCGGCGGGCCGCCGCTGACCGAGAGGAATGTGCTCACCGTCGATTCGGGAGCCCTTGAGCAGCACCGGATTGTGAAAGCCGTCAAGGGGTCGCGCCTTGTGAGTAGCGGTCAGGTCGGCCCCGACATGGAAGTGCGGATTGTTCACCATGAAACTGGCGTGCCATCCTTGCCGGATGAGATCGGGGAAATCTGGGTCCACGGGACCAGCGTGACTCAGGGGTATCTGCATCGGCCCGAAGAGACGGAAGCTACTTTCCGAGCCAAAATCATCGGAGACGACCGGCACTGGCTCCGCACGGGTGACTATGGCTTTCTGCGGGGCGGCGAGCTGTATGTCACCGGGCGGCAGAAGGACTTGATCATTCTTCGTGGTCGCAATCTCTACCCGCAGGATGTCGAGACATTCGTCGAAACGATCTTTGACCTAAATGGAACGTCCTCAGTCGCCGTCTTTTCACTGAACGGTGACTTGGAAGAAGTGCTGGCCGTCGTCGTCGAAGCCAACCGCGATATCTATCAGTTGTCCCGAAATCAGAAAGCGGATGCCGACGCGAAAAAGGACTTCTTGGGCAAGCTCTCGGCCTGCCGCGCAGTGGTGATGCGGAAGCTGGACGCTCCGCTGCACGCCTTCGCATTTCTACCGCCGGGACAGTTCCCCAGAACTTCGAGTGGCAAAGTGCAGCGACGTCGTTGTCGCCACGCACTGCAAGCGGGCACGTTGCCCTTTTTGGTGTTGCCGGGGTGCCTGACCCACTGGCCTCCAGTGGCCCACAAAAACGACGGCGTGACCATCGCGAATGACGCCGCACACTGAAACTCACCGCAGCAAGACCATCATCCAAGCCATCGTCGATGGCGTCCCACTCAATGCACCGAGAACGAGATGACAGCAGAATCGGCAACCGCTGATGACATGGCTCCGCAGTTCACCGCGCTGGACGGAATGAGCCACACCATTCCGTACCGACATTTGGTCGGAATGCGGTACAGCTACGTCTTGCTCAGTCACGTGATTCCGCTCGTGGGAGCCCTTACGGCAATCGCATTGATTCCCTGGATGCCACCCACCGTTCTGGATATTGCGATGGCGCTGGCACTTTGGGCGCTAACGATCGGCGTCGGAATCAGCGTCGGATACCACCGGCTTTTCAGCCATCGCGCGTTTCGTACGCCGACGGCAATCGCCGTAGTGATCACGATTCTCGGTTCGATGGCAGCGCAAGGTCCGCTGATTATTTGGGTCTCGCTCCATCGGCGACACCACCAATTCAGCGATGCCCCCGGTGATCCGCATTCGCCGTGGCTCTCGGGGCCGGGCTTATCGGGATGGCTGCGCGGGTTCTGGCATGCGCACTTCGGATGGTTGTTGACCCACGACATGCCAGATCCGCTTTTTTACGCCCCCGACTTGCTCAAAGATAAAACCCTGAACCGTACCAGTCGGCTCTTTCTCGTCTGGTATCTGTTGGGCCTCGGGCTGCCGGCGTTAATCGGTGGCGTGGTCTTTCAGTCATGGGCGGCTGCACTGACAGGCTTCTTGTGGGCCGGATGCCTGCGAGTGGCTGTTGGCTTGCAACTCACATGGTCCATCAACTCGATCTGCCATCTGTTTGGCCGCCATACCCACGACACTGGGGACCACAGCATGAACCTCGCTTGGTTGGCGATTCCATCGTTTGGCGAGTCGTGGCACAACAACCATCACCAGTCCCCGGCTGCCGCCGCGTTCGGGCGTAGGTGGTGGCAAGTCGATCTGGGCTATCTCTTCATTCTCACGTTGAAGAGGTTGGGGATGGCGCAAGAAATCAAACCGCCGCGATCATCGACCGCACGAGAGGATGCCAGCACATGAACATCGAAGAGATTGAGAACTTCATCTGCGAATCGTTGAAAGAGGTCATTGATGTCCCGCCCGATGAACTGGCACGGGATACCACCTTTGACGCGTTGGGCCTGGATTCCATCTCTCGCGTCGGGTTGGTCACGCAATTAGGGAATGCCGTGGGACGGGAAATCGACCCCGAAATGGCTTACGAACACGGCTCTCCGCACCGCTTGGCTGTGCATGTGGCTGCCCTGTTGGGCGGTGAGTCGAATTCCTGAGCAACACGGCCCTCCGCAAAGGCCACGGCCGAAACAACTTGTCCATCTCGTTTGAATGACACGGATAACTCCTGCATCTAACCAGTCGTGTTGTGGCGGCAAGGGTTCCGAGCGAAGTGATCCTCCAGAGCACCGCCGCTGAACGGCGAAGGAAACTGACATCATGATTGCGGACAAACAACAAAGTGATGCGATTCCCGTCGAAGCCCTGCAAAAGAGTTTGCTGCACTTCATGGGTGCGAGTGGCGCGGGCTTGGAAGATCGGGTCCGCCCCCTCCATGACTGGGCGGAACTTCGTAAAGAGGAGGGAGTGTGGCCCTATCACCGGGTACTGACCTCTTCGGTGGGTGGGGAAGTCACCTTGGCGAGTACAGGCGGTGCGGACTCGCGAACGTTTCTCAACTTTGGCTCGCAGGACTATCTCGGGCTCGCCCGGCATCCTCGCATTTC
>JAPLNX010000501.1 GCA_026400935.1 Planctomycetia bacterium
GTCAGCCCCCGGACAGCTTCATCAAATCATCCGGGGGCTAACGCCGCCCGGCTCACCTGAGATCGTTTTGGAACCGAACTGTTAGGTGATGTGAGCGCCTTGAGTTTCGACGTAAACGGCATACAGCGACGTGCTGCCAGTCATGAAGAGGCGATTGCGCTTCGTTCCGCCAAAGCAGACGTTGCTGCAAATCTCCGGAAGCAAGATTTGGCCGATGCGGGTTCCTTCTTTCGGCTCGAAGACGTGAACACCGTCGTAGCCGGCGCCGACCCAGCCGGCACTGGCCCAGATGTTGCCATCGATGTCGCAGCGGATGCCGTCGGCAAAGCCAGCTTTTTCAACGGTCTTGCCGTCATCACCCTTCATCGCCAGCTTCATGGAGGCGAGCTCTTTGCCGTTCTTCAACGTCTTCTCATCGACGATGTCCCACACCTTGATGTTCTTCGGAGCCTCTTCGTAGTGCGACGCGCCCGTATCGGCGACGTACAGCTTCTTATAGTCAGGCGAGAAGCAGATGCCGTTGGGCTTGAAAATCTCGTCCGTGACTTGACTCAGTTTTCCGGTCTTGGAGTCGATGCGATAGACCGCTTCCTTTTGAAACGGCTGCACAGAACCGGTCTTCGCGTTCGTCCCTTCGTAGTTCATCAGCCCGCCATAGCCGGGATCGGTGAACCAGATATCGCCGTTCGGATGGACGACGCCGTCGTTCGGGGCATTGAGTGACTTGCCGTTGAACTCGGAGGCAAGCACCGTCACCGAGCCATCGTATTCGTAGCGGACGACTCGACGTGGGCCGTGCTGAAATGAAATCTGCCGACCGTGAAAGTCAAACGTGTTACCGTTGCTGTTTCCGGCCGGGTTACGGAAGACGCTGACATGCCCGTCTTCTTCGAGCCATCGCAACTGCACGTCATTGGGAATATCACTCCACAGCAGATAGCGACCAACTCCGTTCCACGCTGGCCCTTCGGCCCACAACATCTTGTCGCTGTGATACAGTCGCTGAATCGGCGTGTTGCCGAGGGCGTACTTCTTAAATCGCTTATCGAGCGTAACGATATCCGGATCGGGATATCGCGTCGGCTGAGTATTCGGCCCGAAGTCACGAGCGAGTGCTTGTCGTGCGACAACGGTCGCCGTAGCGGCGGCGGCTACTGCCAAGAAGGAACGTCGATCAGTGAGCGGAGTTGTTTCCATGAAGTCGTCTCCAGTGTGATTGCCGTGAGTGAGTCGGGAATGAATTGAGCACGAAACAGTCTTGCGTCGGGAACGCCATGACCGACGTCAAATTTCGTATTCAGCATTCCAATCAGAGTGACGCCAGAATGCCAGGGGAGAGGCACTCCCAAGAGCGGTTCCAGTTCGGATGTAGCGGCAAAAGGTAGCTGAAGTCGTGAGACTTCAGGCCGGAACTCTCACGAGTTCCGCTACAGCCAGCTTGGAACTGCTCTAGCCTGCTGAAAACCGTTACTTCGTGGTACTGAGTTTGTTGTGCGGGCGTATCGACGGGAAGTCTCGGGAAGAGGTGTTTTGCTGAGCCCTCCTAATCTTCGAGCCACACATTAGCACTGCCCGCGTTGTAGATTGACTGCACTTGCAGAGCGAGCCAAGGGAAATTGCACAGCCGCCCCTGACACAGAACATTCCGGATCGGCACGTGGCCATCCCTTTCGTACAGCGTGCGGTCATGAACTTGAGGATGAGTCACATCGTCATTGCCAACCGCCATATTCGGCTCCGGCGCGATCACTGAAACTGCCAGCAGTCATGGGCGGGCTCGCCCTGAACGATTCTCGCAATTTGCGATGACGAGCACCGCGTGCAATGTCTTGGGCAGAAAAAAGGAACCAACCCGGAACCTTGGTTTGACAAACCTAAAGATCCTGACAACGTGGCTGATCGGCGTAAACTTTCGCCACTGAAGACGGCCACTGTGGCTTGTTAGCAGGAAATCACTGCGTATTTTCGGAATGCGGATCAGGAGGGGGGATTTCACCCTGCCGTGCGAGTCCAGCATTGGTCTGCGGAACGGCAGGAAATTCGCGGTCTTGATCGCTGCGAGCAGGTTCGCCCGTGCGGTATCAAACAAAAAGCCCGGCTCGAAAGGTCGAGCCGGGCTGAGGATGGCCAGTGCATTCACTCCCTGTTGGGGGCGAATGGTTCTGGGTGTTACGGTTGGATGTTGACTCCCAATCCGCCGATCCCTGATTTCAGTCCGGCGAACACATTGGCATTCGGCAGGTTGACTGCTCCAGCCCCGGCGTTGAACAGAGCCGCCGATGCCGGGAAGTTCGTGGTGATGACTGAGGCTACCGTTTGGATAATGCTGTGGGTAAGACCCAAGCCAGACACAATAGTCAATGTTCCATTGGCCGTAACGTTGCCGAGCAAAACCGGGCCGTTGTCTTTGACGTAGATATTGGAACCCGTCAGGATGAGGTCGGCAGTTGCGATCACGTTCGGCCCGAACGTCGAGAGGGCTTGATCAAGTGTGATCGATGCGTTTACAAGAAAACCTGCAGTGAGCGCCGTTGTCCCGCTAATTGTTAGCGTACCGCTATCCGTGATATTGCCGCCGCTTAAAAAGCCCGTAGTGATATCGAGATTGCCGGAAATGACTGAGGCTCCCAGATCAAGATCGTCCGTTGCAAGAATCGCGACATTGCCAGCACTCACCGTAAACTTCACTGTTGTCAGCGTATTAGCACTAATACTCAGATCAACCCCAGCCGGAGCCGTGAAGGAGGCGACGCCGATCACTTTGATGGAGGTGGACTGAGTGATCGCCCCGGCGTTCGCCGTGACTGTCAACGTTCCCGAGGCGTCGACGCTACCCAGATCTGTCGCGATGCTGTTCGTCAGCAGAACGTTGTTACCGAAGAGCGAGACCGCGCCAGTGAGCGCTGCCGGTTGGTCGAGAGTAACGGCGTACCTGTTTCCGGGAGGCGTGAGTGCCAAGATCGAGGTCATTCCGGTCACGGTGACAACGCCACTGTCGGTAACGTTACCGCCGTAGATGATCGCCAAGTTGCCACCGATCGTGGACGTTCCCAGATCCACCGGACCCGCGTCTGTGACCGAGGCATTGGTCGTCGTGCTGAGTACCAACGTTCCGAACGTTGAGTTTGGCGAGTCGAGAGTAATGAGTCCTCCACCCGCAATCAGAGTCGTGGTTCCACTCACCGTGACGGCGACAGGAGCACCAACCATTCCCACATCGGTGATCGCCCCTCCGTTGCTGGTGACGGACAACGTCCCGGAAATGTTGCTCAGGGCGAAACTGGTGCCGCCGGTCTCATGGATGTCGACGTTTCCACCGGTGATTGCCAGATTACCGAAGACGTTGGCGTTCGTTGTCAGCGAAATGATCTTATTGCTGCCAGACGCCACCAAGGTCGTATTACCGGCGGTAATCGTGGTCGCAGCAACCTGCGTAATCCCCGCCGTTGCCAGCGCTGGAGTCGCCGTCGAGGTCAATGACAGCGTACCGGCTCCGGCGTTGGCGCTGACGGTGTTGACCAGGATCGAGTCCGCTTCGCGGATGGCGATATTGTTGTTTGACGTCAGCGTCAATGTCCCAAAGACGTTGTTGGCGTTCGTCAGGGTGATCGCACTGCCGCCGGCCGTGTTGGCGACGATGGTGGTGTCACCCGCCGTCACCGTCCCCCCCCCTGCCATCGGATCTTGCCACACTTGGCCACCGGTCGAGGTGACCGAGAATATGGCCGCAGTACCAATCGTCGACGTGCCGAGAGTCAAATCCCCTGAGGAGTCCGTCAGGGTCACGTTACTCCCGCCAGCGCCACCCTTCAGCAATACGCTGCCTCCAAACAGATTGCCGCCGTTCGACAGAGTGATCGCGTCATTGGAGGTGTTGATCGTGGTCGTGCCGCTAACACTCAAACGACCGCCCGTTTGGGTGACATTGCCGCCGGAAGTCACGGTGAGGTTGCCAGCCTCTGCTGGCGACGTCAGTGTGGCAGCATGGGAAGTGGCTTCTGAGGCATTGAAGTCGATGGCGTTAATGTCCACGAGCGTGACGTTGGAACCCGAGAAGTCCACCAAGCCGATGAAATCATTGCCGGCAGAATCCAAGGTAATTGCAGCGGCTCCGAGTCCCGCAACCAGAGTTGTCGTGGTTCCAACGGTGATCACTCCGCTGTCGGTGATGGCTCCACCCGACGTGACCGACAGGAAGCCGGTCAGAGTGGTCGTGAACAAATCGGTCGCGTTCCCTTCAACGATGGTCAGGTTGAGGGCACCCGTGACTGCGATCGAGCCAAAGGAATTCGACGCGCCGCTGAGATCGACTGAAGGCGCCACAAACGTGGCGCGTCCTCCGATCAGCAATGCTCCGTTATTTGTCACGGCACCTGCCGCGTTCACGGTCAGGTTGCCCAGTGCGGTGCCGCCAATTGCGGTGCCGGCCACGGCAGCGTTATCTTCGGTGATCGACACGTTCTTGCCAGTGAAGGTCACTGAACCGAACGAGTTTGTCGCTGTGTTCAACGTGATGTCGTTGCCTGTCGCGGTCAATGTGGCCGCCCCGCCCACCGTGATGTCAACGGGAGACTGCTGCGTAATCGTTCCAGCGGCGGTCAAACTTAACGTGCCGGTCACATTGATCGCTCCGAGCACAATCGCGTCACTCTCGATCACAGCTGCATTACCGGTCGCGGTCATCACCAAGAGGCCGAAGCGGTTTCCGCTATTGGTCAAAGTGACGTCGATCGGATCAATGGTCAAGGTCCCGGCGACAACGAGAGTGCTTCCAGGAGCTTGATTCACACTACCCGCAGTGGTCACTTTCATGAAACCGCTGGCAGTCGAGTTCCCCAACGTCAACGGGCTACTCGCCGCAGCCTCGGCAACCGTGACGTTCGAGCCTTTGAGGGTCAGAATCCCGTACTGATTCGTGGCGTCATCCAGCGTAATCAAGTTGCCGAGCGCGGTGATGGTTACCGCACCAGTTCCCGCACCGATAATCAAGGTGCCACTGTCGGTCACCGCACCACCGACAGCGATGACGGTCAGGGTGCTCCCCTGAGAAGCTGCGAATTGAATGTTTCCGGCGGAATCCACGATCGAGACGGCACCGCTCGCGGTCACGCCACCGGCTTGGCCCGCAAAGTTGAAGTCGCCGACAAAGTTATTTGCGGGAGTATCAAACGTGATGGAACCATTCGTCTGGATTGTCGTCGTGCCCGTCACCGAGAGGACACCGCTATCCGTCACGTTTCCGGCGGAGGTGACCGACAGGTTGCCGGTCAAAGTTGTCGCGGCAAAATTCGTGGCGTCCCCTTCGGTCAACGTCAGATCTTCAAAGTTGGAGGTCTGGCCGTTCAACGCAATCGTTCCCAACGTGGATGGGGTACCGGTGCCGAGCGTCACATCAACACCCGCGGCAGCACCCGATTTCGTGAACGTGGCCGTTCCCGTCACATTCACGAGTCCGACCGCGTTGGTGACGCTGCCGGTCGTGGTCACATTCAAATTACCCGTGGCGGTCACGACGCCCAAGTTGGTGGGACCGAGGTTCCACACATTGACGTTCGTACTGCGAAGATTCAGTGCTCCCGTAAAGACGTCCGTCGGCACTGGCACAAAGGCATTGTCGTTTGAGTTGAGCAGAATGCCGTTTGCTGGCGTTCCCACCAGCGGTGACACGGCCGCAGGAGCAGTAGCGTAGGCGACCGCCGCCAACGTCGTCGCGCCGGTCACTTGGACAACTCCGCTATCCGTGATCAAGCCGGTCGAACCGATGGTCAACGTACCGCCGATCGAACCACCCGTCGCACCGATGTCTGTCGCACCCTTCTCAAAGATCGAGACGTTTCCGGCCGAGGTCAGGAACAACGTGCCGAACAAGTTGCTAGCGTTCTCGATCGGAGCACCACCCAACAGCGAGATCGGATCCTGGCGAGTCAGCGTAATATTCGGAGCACTCAGGGTTGCAGTTCCAGCCACCGAGAGTCGTTGGAATCCCACGCTGCCAGCCACTTGAGTGAGGTCGCCACCAACCGTCGTGAGATTCAGGTTGCCGTAAATCGTGCTGTTATTCAGCAACGTTCCGGCGGCCGCGGCCACAAACACTTCGTTGACCGTCACATTACGGCCGGTCAAGCCCAGCGAACCAAATTCATTCGCCAACGGCAGCGTCACGTCGAACGCGGAACTCGCATTGATGGTCGCGACTCCCGAGACAACGATGGTCCCGGTTTGAGTCACCGTCCGCGACGCCGGCGTGGCTGTGGTGCCTCCGTCGATGGCGTTCAAGGTAAAGCTGCCCGCCGGAACACTCACACCAGCCAGAACCGTACCCCAGCCTTCGGTGATGCTCACATTGCCGGCCGTCGAATTGAGATTCAACGTTCCAAAGGTCGAAACGACCTGTGCCGCCGTCAACACGCTGATGCCACCCGGGGCTGTGAACGTCGTCACCGCAGCGTCCGCCGCGATGGTCGAGTTATTTCCTACGGTGCCATTCGTGATCGCACCCGTCGAAGTCACCGTGAAGAGGGCTCCGGTAATCGTGCAATTGGCGAGATCTGTGCTCCCGGATTCACTCACAATCACGTTGGCGCCTTTCAGGGCCAAACTGCCGAACTGCCCAGTGGCGTCATTCAACGTGATATCCTGAAAGTCCGCACTCGTTCCATTCCCCACCGCGTTAAAGGTGGCTTTCCCGGTGATCAGCAGAACTCCCGTGTCCGTCACTGGAGCCACAGGAATCGCGCCCGCTGGCCGAGTGGCCGTCACTGTCAACGTGCCCGTCGCGACGGAGTTTCCGGCACCGCTACCAAGCTGAATGCCACCAGCCGCATCGACCAGCGTCACATTGCTGCCGGTAAACTGAACCGTGCCCACGAAGTCATTCGTCGTCGTGTCCAACGCAATGGGATTTCCAACCGCGGAAAGTGTGGTCGCACCCCCGACACTGACCATTCCCGTATCGTTGATGGCTCCCGTTGCAGACGTGACCGCCAACGCACCACCCGCGGAAATGAACGCCAAATCGATGGCGCTCGTCTCATTGATCGTGACTTGATCCGGAGCCGTTGCCGAGATCGAACCGAATGCATTTGCTAAGCCTAGAAGCACATCGTTTGCGCCACCGGTCGCGGTGAACGTTCCGCGTCCGACGACACTCAAGACTCCGGTTTGAGAGATCGAACCGGCCGCTGCCGTCGCGGTCAAACTTCCACGAGCCGTGACTGAGGCAAACGTCACATCAGCGCCAGCCGCCGCTTCATTCAGCGTGATGCTTCCACCAACCAAGGTCAACGCGCCAAAGTTGTTGGCACCTCCGAGGACGATGTCACCCGCAGCCGTCACTGAAGTCACTCCGGAGACGATCGCACCAGTTTGCGACACCGAGCCACCCGAAGTCAGCGCGAGTGAATTCACCGAGGACGCTGCCAGATTGGTGGCGTTCCCTTCCGTGATCGTCGCAGCGCCAGTCGTCGACAAGGCCAAAGTGCCAAAACCATTGCCGGCATTTGACAAACTGATGTTGCTTGCGGCAGTGGTTGTGAACGAGGCAATCCCGGTGACATTCAACGCACCGGACTGAGTCACCACACCGTCCGCAGTGACCGTCAGATTTCCCGAAATCGACGACGGGCCAAACGTCAAGCTCGTCGCATTGTCTGAGTTGACCGCTACGTTGGCCCCATTCGCCCCGTTCACAGTCAGCTTGCCGGCATTCTGAAGATCAATGGTCGTCAGCGCCGCTGCGTTGCCGATGACCGTCAGCGAATTTGTGGTCGCAGCGCCTGTCACGACGATGTTGGTGATGTTGGTGTTGTTAGCGGAGTTGAGCGTCGCGATCAGAGTCGATCCCGTTGGGCCGACGTAAACCTGGGTCGAAGTCGCCAGTTCCACCACCTTGATTTGATCGGTCCCCACCGGTCCCGCGAGGGTCAGAGTGCTGCCGGCAAAACTGACGTTCAGCGCTGGCACGATTCTGGTCTCGAGCGACTCGGCGGCCGCGACAGAATGACCACCAAAGCGAGTCAATTGCGAACGGCGCCGAGACTGACGATGTGATCGCAGGCTGAAGCGCGAGATGAAGGAATTCCATAGAGACTTCTGCCAGAGATTCTTCGACATGATTGCTAGTCCTCAGTTGTAACCCGCCCTTGTAAACTAGCTCGCAAGCGGCGGGGCGCGATGCGGGCATTGGAATTCCTTCGGGGGCAGCAGAATTGCCACACCCATGAACACGTTTCTGGACCGTACCTTAATCTTCGATCGAACTCTTATGAGTGGCCAAGCTTGCGGCGTTTCACACAGATTTCAAGCGACGAACGAATTCATCATCCGGTCGAATTCGCCCGACTTCTGCAACACTTCTGTTTGGTATTTCAAGGCGTTACGCCGCGCAAACCAAAGGCACAGCTCGCAACTCGCGTTCCCAAAAAAGCTTTCTGCAAAAATAAATCAACATCCGTGCGAATAGTGCGGTCTGTGCCACTCATGCAGCGTCCATTCACGGGAAACGCTTTCGGGCTGCATGCGTTACAGCGACGTCTGTTTTCGGGTTTCAAATACAGGTCTAGTGCGTCGTCAGCCCTAAGTTTATGGGTAGCTGAAGTCGTGAGACTTCAGAAATCTCCGAACTCTCACGAGTTCGACTACCCCAAAAACAAGACTTGACGGGGCACTAGTCCTGTGACGATTCCAGCTCGGTAAAGAAGTTCTTGATTTCGGCGAAGACTTGGTCTCGCGTCTCGTGGCGTTTCCGCTCGTTGACAGGCCCGGATTGATCTGAAGTTGTCAACTGGGGGACCGATCGTTCGGCGCTAACCGCCGAATGGAGCGTTGCGAACTTGGAATTCGCGGCGGCGGAAGCCGTCACTTGGAATCCGTTCGCGGTGATGCGATGGGACTCCACCTTGTTGGTCGAGATGGCGAAGTGGCTCGGGGTGGCGAGAGTTTCTGGAGCCGGCAAGCGTCGCAGGCCGGTGGCAAGCTCTTCCGCCATCAGCGAACGCGGGTTGGCCGAATGATCGCGGCCCAGGAGGTGTCCCATCTCGTGCATGACGACGGTCAGCAGGTCCATGTGACCAGCGGCCGGACCATTCGGCAAGGCTGTCAGCTCCATCCCGACTCCACGGCGGGCGAACTCGCGGTTGTCGCGCGGTGTGCCATCCACAAACCAGTCATGACCGTTGGCGTTGTCGTCCAGTTGGATTTGCCCAAGCAGCTCGGACGCGAGACCAAGTTCGTGTTGAGCATCCAGGTCCGTAATCTGGAACGTGATCGCTCGCAGCATCGCAATTTCTGCCGCCGTCAATCCGGTCACCGACCAGCGTGCCACCGCTTCGGTGACAATCGGAGCCAACGCTTGCGTGGTGAGATCCGCGGCCGTGCTTCCAGCGAAAACGGTTCCCGCGGAAGATTGTGCCTGGACTCCCGGATCGGTCGCTGTTGAGGGCCAAACATCGAGGCCGTTCACCACCCAGGTCGTGTCACCCGTCGTACTCAAATCCTGGAAGACGATGTTCAATTTGCCATCGCCGTTCTGATCGGTAATCCCTGTAAACAGCAAATTCCCGAAGCTGCCGGCCGCCGTTGAAGCCAAGCTCTTGTAGTAGGAAACCCCGAGAACGATTGTCTTGCCTTCAATTTGTACCGCCAGCTTGTCGTGAGCAGCCGTGCTGTCGCCGCTGTAGACACGCACGCTATACGTGGTGGCCGGGAGCACCGAGACTTGGAAGGTGCGTGCGCCTGTGGCCACCGTCCCTTTCACGAAGTCCTCATAGAACTTCTTGCCATTCGCGGAAATCGTGTTCGAGACACTGTTGACACCCTTTGAATCGTCGCTGGCTGCGGTCAGGAAGCCATAACCCGCCGCCGAGTACAAGTCCGTCCCTTTGACTCCAATGAATCCGGTCGCCGTATCGTTGGGACTCACCCCGGAACTGCTGATGAAGTCAAATCGGCGTACCGCCGCCGCTGCGTAACTTTGGCTGGCTGAGCCACTCGATTGCCCCGTCAATTGAGTCACGGTGACAACACTGGTGCTGGTCCCCGTTGGCCGCTTGAGGAAGAGATTGGCGCTCGTGCCCGTCGCGGTGAACTGGTTGCCGCTGAAGACGGTGTCCGAGTCGGCGAAGGCCGCTCCACCGCTTTGCACGAGCGTCCCAGCCGACGCCGTGACGGTGTAGACTTGGCCGCTGACCAAGCCGCTGGTGATCGCAAACGTGTCGATAGTTGAGCCGTCCGCCGTCAATGATCCTCCTGGCGACGTCACAACGATGGAAGCCACGTTGGCATACAACTCCAGGGCATTCACGACCCAACTGGCGTCGCTGCCCCCAGCGTCGGCAAACCGGAAGACCAGCGTGCCTGCCGCCGAGGAGGTTGCGGTGAACGAACTTTGGACCACCGTGCCGGAGGCCGTGGTGATGCCGCTGGCTCCCGCTCCCGTACCGGTGACGACGCTGACGTTCATCAGATCATGAAACGCGCTGAGATCGCCCATCGTGACCGTGGCGGTGTACGTGGTGAGCGCGCCCAGGTTATCGATGCGGAAGTCACGTGTCCCAACGCTGCTGATCGCACCATCGCGAACCAAATCCGAAGAGCTGGTACTGCCGGTCGCACCCCGGTCAAAGCTGCTGGGAGCTGTGCCATCCCAACCATAACCCTGGCCCGCCGAATACAACGTGGCCGGCGTGACTCCTTGGTAACCACTTCCCGTCGGCGGATTGGTCGGCGTTTGCGTTGGGCTGGTGGCCGTGTTGAAGTCGAAGCGTCGCTGAGGAGGTGCCGCATAGGCCAGAACCGCGGCGCTGTTGGCCGTGCCATACGCACTGCCATCCACGGCCGTGACCGTGAAGGTCGGAGTGCCACCGCTGCTGGGCCGCTGCACTTGGAACGTGAAGCTGGTTCCTGACCCGAGCACCTGCGTCCCTTGGTACTCCGTGCTCGCGTCGGAGCTGACGATCGTCCCCAGCGAACTGGAGACCGTGAACAACGTTCCGGCCGGCAACGCCGACGGGAAGTTGACCGTGATCGTATCGACCGTGCTGCCATCGGCGGACTGCGAACCGGGATTGTTCGAGACGAAGCTCGTGGCCTGGTTGACTTGCGCCCCTGCGCGAATCTCCAGTCCGTTGACCACCCACGTCGGGTCGCTGCCACCCGCATCGTTGAAATCGAAGCTCAGCAGACCACCGGACGTCGTCGCCGTGAACATGCTGTGGAAGAACTGACCGCCGGCCGTATCGACATCCGGCAGTCTCAGGGTCCCGTTGACGGTGACCTGCATGTTGTCACGCGTGGCACTCTTGTCCCCGAGAGTCACGTTGACGAAGTACGTTCCGTTGGACAATTGGGTCTGGAATGTTCGGGGCGTGGTGCCGGTGGCTCCATCCCGTCGCAAATCGGCCTGGGCATCTCCCAGACCCGCTCCGCGATCCAGCGACGTTGGGGACGTGACCCAGCCGTAACCGTTCGTTGGCGTCTTCAAGTCGGTGGGCAGAACGCCCACATAACCCGCGGGGACGCTTGGCGTGGCCACGGGAGTTTGTGTTGGGCTAACGCCACTGTTGAAGTCGTAGCGGCGAACGGATGGCAAGACATAGTCAATCGCCAAGCTGCCCGTTTCCGTAACGGCGGTTGGAGACAGAGCCTCGAACGACACGAACCCCGAACCCGCCACACTGGGCCGCCGGATCGTGTACGTGAACAGACCATCGACACCCACCAGCCGTTGCACGCCCGCCAAATTCGGATCCTGATCCGGTGACGTGACCACCAAGTCCGCGTCCGGAATCTCGTCTCCGCTGGTGTCAATCCCCGGACGAACCGTGACCAACGCACCCGGAGTCGCTTCGTACCCGATGAAGGTGTCTTCCGTCAGACCATCTGCCACCAGTGATCCGGGATCGGGTGAACCAAACGTGAGAATCTTGCCCGGCTGAATCTCCATGCCGGTCACTTGCCAACGGGGGTCCGCCGTCGCACTTTGGAATTTCAGATCCAGGGTGCCGTCAAAGACCTGGATCACCAAGGTTTCCGTCACGAATTGACCGGCCACCGTGTTGGGAGTGGTCAACAACAAGTAGTTGCTGTCTCCGTTGCGGACTTGCACGCCGCTGCGTGACGCACTGGCATCGCCGAACGTCAGTGACACGAGATACCAGCCATTCGCCTGGGGAGCATCGGGGTCGGCGACTAAATCGCTCACGTCCACTCGGAAGGTCCGCGCCACCTCATCGAAGTGTGCGTCTTGCAGCAAATTCTCGAAGCTGCTGCTGAGCACATCGCCACGATTGACGTAATTCGCCGCCGTACTCACCCAGCCGAAGTCCGCGTTCGTTGTCCCAGAACCATACACGCGCCCCGGCACCACGCTGGTGTACCCCGCTTGCGTGTCTGGACTGATCGCGGAACCGTCGAAATCGAACCGCAGGGGGGCCGCGGTCGCCAAGGGGATCAACGGCACATACTCCAGATTGCGGATCGAAATCCCTTTGAAGGTCGCCGGGGTGCCACCGTCCACGAAGAACGTCGTTCCGATGAAGTTGAACGTGTTATTCAGCGTTTGCAGATCCAGAGCGTCACCCTTGACGTCCGCAGGCAACGGGAACATCCCGGCGAAGGGATTGGCCGTGAGTCCGGGACCGAAGTTGCTGTTGCCGCCGTTGATCGAGATCTTCGCGGTCTGCGACGGACGAACATGGAAGAAGTCGTCGCCGTCCTGGCCATGCACCAGCAGGCGTTCCAGGTTCCCGCTGTAGTTGACTTGTTCTGAGGGTGTGCCGCTGAGCGGAGTGTTCTGCACGTAGCCGCCCGAAAGATCCGATCCGTTGAGGACATTGTTGAAGACGTTGACCTGTTCCGGGGCACTGGTCCCGTTCGTGGTCAGGAAGTCGTCGTCACCGGTGCCGGAGTCGTTGACGTACACCGACATCGTGCCAGCGGTCAACTTACCGAACTGCACGACGTATGTGTCACTCCCTTCGCCGCCGTCCAACAGGATCGAACTGGTGAAGTGGACTGAACCCGGATTCAAGTCAATCGTGTCGTCATCGCTATTGCCGTAGACCTCCGCTCGTAAATTACTGGCGATCGTGCCGTATAAGTGCATCGTGCTCCCAGGATTGACTCCCGCAATCAGGGCGTCCGCATTCCCGAAGTCGCCCCGCAGCGTGACTTTCTTGTCGGCCGCCGTGGCGCTCACCGTGCTGCTGTCGATGAGGAACAGGTCGTCGCCCGCTTGCAACGTCACGTCGCCACCCGTGCTGACAACCATGGTGGTCGTCGTGACGGTCAGATTATCGCCCGCGCCCGCCGAATCGGTCGCCGTCATCAGGATGTTGCCGCTGGCGGTCACGTTGTGATCGACCGTTAACGGGCTGAGAGCCGTGATCGTGACCACTCCCGTGGTGTTGCTCGACGCGGTCAGCGCGTCCACGTCATTGATGATCAAGCCCCCCGCGACGTCGCGGATGGACACATCACCGGCCGTCGAATTCACAAAGGCCAAGCCGTTGGTGACGTTGGTCTCGTTGATCTCGACCGCGTTGCTGGTCGTGCCGATACCGTTCGTCGAGCGGAAGGCCACGCGATCGGCATTCACGTCCGAGCTGCTCGAATCGCCATCCGCATCGCTGAAGAGGCCGACCGCGTTAAAACTGGCCAGTTGGCTGCTCGCGTTGACGAGTTCTCCAAAGGTCAAAGAGCCGACCGTCGTGTTGACGCGGACCGTGCCGCTGTTCGAGGTGATCGCCGTGGTTCCCGCATTATCGTCTCGGTCCAGTCCATCGTTACCTGTCCCCAGCAGATCTTGATCGATCAGAGTCAGAGCCTGCGTGTTGACCAAGAACAGACCGCTGGCACCGATGCTGGCTTCCAACTCATTGATCGTCGTATCCAGCAGGTTCGCGTGCTGGGCCACCCCTTCACTGCCGTTCGGAACCTCCGAGGCCACGCCACCCGTGCCGGTCACCAACCGCAGACTGTCGGCGATGATCTTGACCGCCGTGTTCACGGTCGATTCGGTAATGCTGGTTGCGGCGTTGAGATACACATCACCCGCTGTGGCCGCAGTTCCGGTGCCGATCTTGACCGAGGTCAAGATGATCCCGCCCGCACTCGTTTGCAGGATGATGTCCACCGTGTCGCTGTCGGCCGTGGATTGCACGTCGGTCGCGGTAATCGTGCCACCGGCATCAACCGTGATCGCTCCGTTGAAGGTGTCCACATCAAGCAGATTGATCGCGTCGGTCTCGTCGATGTCGATCGAACCGGTGCCCGTGACGGACGCATCCAGAATCGTGATTTGCGTGTCGATCGCGTTGTCCGCCGCGCCGCCGACTCCGGCCGCATGACCGATGCCGGTCGCCGTGGTGATCGTCGTCCGCGCGGTGGCGTTGTTGGCCACGATATCGACGTCGGTGTCACCGCCATCGACCACACCACCGCTCGTGGACGTGATCGAGACGGCTGTCGTGCCGGCATTGGTCGTCGTCACGCTACCCAGCGTCACGCTGCCGTCAGCACTCAAAGTGACCGTGGCCGTGCCGCCGTTGATGACCGAGCCATTCGCTTGCATGATGACGCCGCCGTTGTTGCCAGCAAAGTTGTCGGCCGTCACGGAGATCGCACCACCCGCCGCAGTCAGATCGCCCGTCGCGACGAAGGTCACATCGCGATTCGCGGTCACGGTGATCGTGCCTGTTCCGCTTGCGCTCACCAAGCCGTCGATGATGATGCTCGACGCGGACGTCGTGGCGTTGCTGCTGATCGAGACATTGCCGCCGGCCAGCACTTGGGCGTTCGTGCCATCGGCGTTGATGTCGACCGCGACCGTTCCAGCCGTGGCGTTGAGGTCCGAACCACTCAGTGTCGCGACGTCCTTCGCATCGACCTGACCAGCCAGCTCGACTTGCACGCCGCCGTTGCCAATGGAATCCGAATCTGCCGTGATCGTGATGTCCGCACCGGAGGCCGTGGTCTGCACCAGAGCACCGATGAAGATGTCTCGTGTCGCACTCAGGACCATGCTGGTCGCCGAAACCAAATTCGCGTTGATATCGAGATCCTGATCCGCTCCAGCGTTGCCGTTCAACGTGATGTTGCCACCGGCAGCGGTGACCACTGCTCCGACCGTCACATTGCCGGTGATCGAAATTCCGCCGCCGGTTCCCGTGTTCGTGTTGATCGCTTGGGTCACGTTCAGCAGTCCGTTCGCATTGATCGTGACGGCACCACCAGCGACGGTGCTGCCGGTGTCGATACCACTCGTCGCACCCACCGTTCCGACGGCAATTCCATCGGTATCACGCAACGTGACCACGCCACCGTCCGTCGCCACTGCCACGGTGTCAAAGTCGTTGCTGGCTTGATCCAAGGTCAAGGTGCTGGTCACCAGAGCCAGTAAGTTGGCGGCCAGAATCGTCGCACCCGATTGGATTGCGGTCCCGCTTGAAGTCAACGTCAGTCGGTCCACCGCCGTGACGTTTCCAGCCAAGGCGATATTGCCGCTGGTGGTCCCCGTAATGATCGTGACATCGCTGCCGGACGCTGTGACAGTCAGGCTGCCCGTCCCGCTGACGGTCACTCCGCCGGAATTATCCTGGCCAGCCGTCAGACTGATCAGGTCAGTCGCCTCCACAGCAGCGTTAATCAGGATGTCATCATCCGATGTCATCGTGACCGTTGTCGGATCAATCGCACCATTGATCGTAATGTTGTCGCCCGCATCGAAGACGACCGTTGTCCCGGCCGTCATTTTCGCACTGTTGACGATCGTTCCGCCGCTGACGACGCTCACGCTGGACGTGATATTCGTGGCCGCGTTGAAGGTCACGCTGGTGGTCGCGTCCTGAATGTCCAGGGAACCGACCGTCAAGCCCTGGTAACTCTGGACCGCACCATCGACGACCGTCATCGCACCGCCACCCGTCAATGCCCCGCTGAGCGTCACGTTGCCCGCCGCATCGGCGTCCAGGCTCAGGGCAAATCCGCCGGTCGCGATCGTCGAGCTGAACAGGATGTTGCCGCCGTTCGAATCCAGGCTCACCGCACCGCCGGACATCGTCACGGCACCGGTGAAGGTCAGGCCATCGAAGCCACTCCAGTTCAGGCCATCCAACGTCGTCGTACCTGCGAAGCTGCTGGCCGTATCGCCGTCGGTCAGCGTCACGTTGTTATCGAACCGCGTGGAACCGCTGCCATTGGAGGAGACGATTCCCGATCCGCCGCCGACCGTGCTCATGAACCGCGCCAGACCGGTGGAGGCGATCGTGATCGCCGCACCGGTCCCATCGCCCATCCCGCTCACAGCGCCCGTGAACGTCGTCGTCCCGGCCGCTGTCCCCGCCGCAATCGTCAGGTCCTGACCACCGCCCGCCAGCGTGCTGCTCAACAGGATCGCGCCGCCGTTCGAGTTCAGGCTCACCGAGCCGCTCGACATCGTCACTGCGCCCGTGAACGTCAATCCGTCGAACCCGCTCCAGTTCAAGCCGTCCAGTGTCGTCGTGCCGGCGAAGCTGCTCCCCGTGTCCCCGTTCGTCAACGTCACGTCGCCATCAAACCGCGTCGAGCCGCCGGCGTTCGTCGAGACGATTCCCGATCCGCCGCCCACCGTGCTCATGAAGCGGGCCAGCCCCGTCGAGGCGATCGTGATCGCCGCACCCGTGCCGTCGCCCATCCCGCTGACTGCACCCGTGAACGTCGTTGTCCCCGCGGCCGTTCCCGCCGCGATCGTCAGATCCTGACTGCCACCCGCCAGCGTGCTGCTCAGCAGGATGTTGCCGCCGTTGGAATTCAAGCTCACCGCGGCGGTCAGCGTGACCGCGCCGGTGTAGGTCTGCATGCCGGTGGTGGTCACGTTCGCACCGAGGCTGGCCGTACCACTGACGCTGTAGTTCGTGACGCCCGTGATGGCTCCATCGACGTCCGCGTTACCGGTGATGGCCAAGCCGTTGCTACCACCCGCGATGGTGCTCACGTTCTGAATCGTCGTACCCGCCAGAGTGCGATCCGCACCACTCAGCGTGACCGCCCCCGTGTAAATCTGAGTTCCCGTCGTGGTGACGTTGGCCCCGATGTTCGACGTGCCGCTCACGCTGTAGTTCGTCACGCCCGAGATCGCACCGTCAATGTCCGCATTACCCGTGATCGCCAAGCCGTTGCTACCACCCGCGATGGTGCTCACGTTCTGAATCGTCGTACCCGCCAGAGTGCGATCCGCACCACTCA